>JASHPN010000428.1 GCA_030038175.1 Verrucomicrobiia bacterium | reverse complement strand
GCCTATTCCGCTTGGGCGGACCACCGCGGGCGGGAAAATACCGCCCTTCGGGAAGGGCGCCACGAACGGGTTGGTCACGATTCTGCCCGCCCAGGAATATGGCCGAACCCATAATTCGGAGAATCCCGAGCTCTACGTCGCGTTCCCCTATCGCCTCTATGGCGTCGGCAAACCGGGTCTGCGATTGGCGCGGACCGCTTACGCCGCCCGGCGTTCTCCGCAAAAGACCTGCTGGGGGCAGGACGGCACGGAATCAGCCGTTTTGGGCCTGACGGAGGAAGCCCAAAAAACCGTGATTGACGAGTTTTCCAACTTCGGCGATGAACGGTTTCGATGGTTTTGGAGGCCGGCCCATGATTGGATTCCCGATTTGGACAACGGCGGTTCGGGCATGACCACACTCGAGTTGATGCTCATGCAGTGTGACGGCAGACGCATCCTCCTGCTGCCGGCGTGGCCTGAAAATTGGACGGCCGATTTCAAGTTGCACGCTCCCTATGACACCACGGTAGAAGGCTCCGTGCGGGACGGAAAAATCACCAGCCTCCGGGTAAGGCCCGAATCACGACGAAAAGACGTCGTCATTTGGAATCAACCGGATCAATAGGACGTTTGGACGCGATAGAATTTTGCGGTGCTCGATTCGGGCACGGCGGCCTGAAAGACGCCGGGCGAAAGCTCAGTGATAACGGCCTCGCTCTCGGTCTGCCAGGAAACGGGCGGGGCCAAGGAGGCGGCGCTTTGGACGATGAAATCACTCGGCTGGGAGTTGGCGGCGTAAAATTGGATCAGCACGGTCGAATCGTTTGTCACGGTGATGCTGGTGATCTGCGGCGTCCAATCGGAGACGACCTGGACCATTTGCATGTAGGTATTGTTGGATTTGTCTATTTCCGTGACCACGTTGCTGATATCCGCAACGGTATAGACGGTGACATAGGGCGAAGTGAACGTTTGCCCGGCCGTATCCCAGGTGGCCGAGGCGGGAATGCTCTGGCCGGGCGCGAGCGGCCCAACCTGGCAACTGGCGATCAACGGGCCATTCGTGCTTCCCAGGAACCAGCCGACGGTGAACGGCCCGGTAGCGATGACTCCCTGGTTCAGGATCACGGAGTTGAGCCCGACCGTGGTCGCGCCCTCCTGCGTGTTGTCGGCCGAATCCACCACCAGGTCCGGCAGCACCGTCAGCACGCAGTTCGTGTTGTTGGATCGGTCCCGGTCCGGCAATGTGTCATACGGATCCACCACCACAAAAACCTCATGCGATCCATTGCCCGGCGGAACGTTCCAGACGACCGACATGTCCTGCGTGGCGCCGCCGCCCAGGCTCGAAACATACTGCATACCGCCGATCATGACGCCGCCGGAATTCGGGTCCCCGTCGTAAAACGCCACCGGGACATCGTTAAGCGGCACGTCGCCAAAATTCTCGATCGTCGCGCTGACCGTGGCACTGGAGTCGGGCGCGGGGTTGGTCGGGTCAAGGCTCAGGGAGTCGTCAACCACGCCGGCGTCAACTCCCGGCGTATGGGTCAAGACATACAAATTCCCGGGACCGGGCACGGGCACGTTGGTCAATGTGACCGGCGGCTGGTCATCGGTCGTGACGTTGGTGTAAATGAGCTCGGTGTTGTTATACGCAGCCACGATATTGGTTCCATCAAAGGCGAGCGCTACGTCGGAAATCTCGACGTTGGTATCACAGGTAAGCTGGCGCGGCTGGGTCCAGGTATTTTGCGCCGCATTATAGAAAGCGGAATAGAGGTACACGCCATCCGGGGTTTGGCCGGCATAGGCCACGGCGGCCCCGCCGGGCATCGTCACCCCCGCGAGGTTCTGCGCATCATTTGCGGCGTTCGTCTGCGTATAAACCATCTGCGGATTTAAGGGACTGAGCGCCGAGTAAACCAGCGTGCCGCCCTGGTTCCAAACGCACATCGGATTGCCATTGGGCGCTACCAGCGCGGGCGTGTCGTCTCCCAAAGCATCGTCGGTGAGCTGATAGGCAGGTTGCCAGACGCCCCCAACAGTTTGGGCCGCGTACAATACGCGATCCGTGGTGGTATCCCACTGCCCGTCCTGGTCCACGGAGAATACGACGTGACCCTGCCCTGCTCCATCGGCCACAAATGCGAACGAAAGAATGCCGTTGGTATCGGACCACAAAGTCTCGGGCGGCGACCACCCGCTTCCGGTCCATTGCGAAAACAGCAGGCTGTCGCCATTGGTGCTGTCGCCAAACCAGTCGTCGGCCGCGTTTTCAATCCAGAGAATCCCCTCCGTCGAACCGAAAACCACCGGCAGCGGATCGCGGTCCACCACCGAATTGGTGGTCAGTTGCACCGGCGTGCTCCAGGTTCCAGTTTCGGGATCATACCAGGCAGATACGATTTCCAGATTGCCGGCGACCTGGGCCGGATTGGTGGCCTGGGAAACATCGCCTACGATTCGTTCCCAGGCGGCGAATAAGAGGTTGGAGTTCACGGCGGCCACCTGCGGATTGCAATCGGCCACAGTCTCATCGGTGACCTGGCTGAGCGTCCACGCGCCGCCATTGGTTTGGCGCAACATGCCGATGGCGATCGAGGCGTACGAGGGGTTGTTGGCATTCAGAAGGTTGAACAGCACCACCGTCTGGCCAGGGTCCGCATAGATGGACGGATCGCAATTATCCAGGACGTTTGACAGGACAAGGCTATCCATGGAGGACTCCGCATCCGTCAAATCGCTATCGGTGGTCGCGCCTTGCGACGCCAGTTGGTCGGATGGGCCCCAGAGGGAAAGCCTGGCGCCGACGGGTTCCCAGGAATTAACTTCAATCTGGTCTCCCGGAATTTCGGAGATTTCCATGGGGACGACTGAGCCTCCCGCCCCGCCGAAAGTGAGCTGGGCCGAAAACTTTTTGTCGTAACTCAGGAAAAAGGCACTGGCGGAAAAACCGACATAGGCCTCCAGCGTAAGGCTGTTGAAAGTCAGCGCCGGGCAGAGGTTAAAAGCGACCGTGCCCTGGCCGCCGCCGTAAATTTTGGCCTTGGCCGACCCGAGCTTCGCCGAGGCTTCCAGCTCCAGGCCGGCGTTCAGCGAACCGTTAAGGCTTGTGGTCTTCAAAAAGCAGTTTCCCAGCGAGCTATTATTGTAAACGCCGGCAAGCGAGCCGCCCTCACTCAACGTCAGGCCGAGTTTCAGGCTGTTGACGACTGATTTGATACCCCAGGTGTTCTGGAGGAACGTGACGGCCGGCGCCGCGGCGGGGAACACAACGGGAACCACCGCCACCGCCGGCGCCTTGATGCCGTCTTTGATGTTCGCCGAGACGTTCCAGCCGGGAGTAAATGTGGGCGGGTTCAACCCCGCAAAAGCGCCTTTGAGGGTGCCGTTCAATGCGAGCTTGCCCTCCAGGAAGATCTGTACGCCGGAGGCGCCCGGGATGTCGGCGGTGAGATTGCCGGCGCCGCTGCCGCCAATGGCGCCGCTGAACGTGCCACCGAACGGCACGAAGCTCACGCCCAGGTTCATTCCCAAAGAACAGCTCAAGGTCAGGCTGTCGTTGGGGAGGGAATAGTTGAAGACCTGATAATTCGTTTCGTATTGGTATTGAATTTTGAAGGTGCCGGCGCCCGAAGTGGAACCACTCCAGGCAAGAACGTTATTCAGCCACGTGTACCAACTTGAAATCATGCCGGGAAGCGGCTCGAAATATGCGCCCCCGTTGAATGTGCCGGAAAGTCCCTGGCCGTTTACCGCGGTGCCGATAAGCTGGTTGGCGCCTCCAATGGAAACAGGGGCCGTGACCGTTAGCGTGGCCGTGGCGGTGCCGTTTCCCTGGTCCGTGAGGGTGGCGGGCGTTGAGGCGCCGTTTACAATGAAATTGGCGGTGCCGGGAGTCCCGTTCCACGCCACCGTGGCCGTAAACGTCAAAGTGCCGGGCATTGCCGGAATAAAGTAATTGCCCGGCGTGAACATGAAATTGTACATGACGGGCGGGCCCGAACCGGAATTCGTCGCCAGGGTCAACGTCACGAGCGGCATCTGGCCCTGGACAATGGTCACCGATTGCTGGGCCGGATAGAAATCGTTGTTCGTCACCATGACCGTATAGGTACCGGCTCCGATGTTCGTGGTACTCCACATTCCCTGCCCGTCCGTCGAGCCAAAGACCGATCCATTCACCAGCACCGTGGCGCCCGGAAGCGGGCCGAGGTTCCGTCCCTGGGCGTCAACCTGGTTGGCTTGCACGGCCAGGCCGGTCACGGGCACGCAAGTGACGCCGGCGCTCGAGGAATTACCGACGCCGTTGGTATTAGGGGGCGAAGCGGTGTAGATCGAGACCGTATTAGTCATCGTTCCGCCGGCGGTGATTGCCACCGTGAGGGTCAGGTTCGCGCTTGAGCCGGCGCCGAGGAAGGGCACCCCCCACGCGCCGGGGGAGGCATTGGTGTAAGTGCCGGACGAGGCCGTAGCGTTGGTGACTAACAATCCGGGAGGCAGAATTTCCTGAACAATGATATTGCTGGCATCCACCGTTCCCACATTATCGAGCGAAATCTGGAAATTCACATAAGTTCCCACCAGACCGCTGGAGGGATTGGCCGATATGCTGACCGCCAGGGCGGAGCCGCCGGCGGTTCTGACTGCCTGGGCCGGCATCGCGCCAATCAGGAATAAAACCGAAGTGACCACGAGGAGAAGGAATGGCAAAGGTTTCGGATTCATTTTGGTTTCCATTTTGTCCCTGGGCATTTTGCCCGGGATTTCTGATTAAGTTGTTCTTCAGGGCATTAACTTGATTACTGAGGTTCCTTTTGCCGAATTATACCATCGGTCTTTGTATGAGCAAGCCTTTTCCACACCATAATTTCAGGTGTTTCATGCGCGCGCCGAATCGGGCCAATGTTCACGCCCAAACTTTTCAAATGAACACGAACGCAGGCGCTTCCGATCGAGGCGTACGTAACGCGGGTTTGGCATTCTCGTTCGCTCCATGCCAAAAAAAAGAAAACCCTTCGCTGCCGAAGGGCTACAGTTTTTCTTCAACCGCTCCAGGGCGGGAATTTGGATGGATTATTTAAAGGCCGCCACCGTTGCGCGAAGGTCGTTTAGATTGAAGACCAGCTCGGTGCGTTTGAAGCCGGCGCGGATAAGCATTTCCTGAAGACACGGGATGGTTGGATACCACCAGTTGGAGGGATCGTTATCGAAGCCCGGGCGCAGTTCCATTTTCATGTCTTTGCCTTTGGCGATGGCGGTTTCGACCACGGCCATTTCCCTGGTCACGGCCGCGACTTTTTGGAGCGCCAGGAAAGGCTCGATGAGGTGATAAAGCACGCCGTAAAAAAGGGTCACGTCATATTCCAGAGGATACTCCCGGCCAGTCAAATCGCCGATGGTGTTCATGTGGGCCTGGCGCACGGCTTCATCAATTCGGAACACGCTTGCTTCAATAAAGCCGACCTGGGAACCGAGCACGCGGTGTGCGGCGCGGAATCCCTTGTTGCCACCCCAATTGGCGTGTTCCAACAGGTCCTTGTTGGGCCGGGTCAAAGCCATGTCCGAGGCGACGACGAGGCGGGCGCCGCGCCGTTCGGCTTCAAAGCTGAAATATCCGTCCCAGGCTCCGATATCCAACACGGTTTTGCCGTTTAAATCAGCCGGCAAGCCGAACCGGGTGGTTGCGAAATCGCTTCCATCGGGGCCATGCTGGACCATGCCCGGCGTATAAAAGGGTTTGCCTTCCACCAATCCAACCGGAATACGATGCCACCATTTAAGGTTGTTGATCGAATCCAGTTCGTCCTTGTTGAGTTCTCGCATAAGAGTTGCCATTGATGAACTTGGATTTTAAACGAAAGCGGGATGCATTCAATCATTTTCAACGCATTGACTTCAAGAGTCCCGGAAGCTAATCTTTTCAGTTCAATGTTGGAGACGATAGAGAAACTCTTGGTCTTGCAGGATCGCGACCGCAAAATTAATCGCGTTCAGGCGGAGCTCGCCCATATTTTACCGGAACGGGAAACGTTCAAGGCCAGGGCGGCCGCCACGCAGGCGCAATTGGAGGCCGCAAAAACCCGCGTCAAACAAATTGAGTCCGAGCGCAAACGGCTTGAAATCGAAGTCGAATCCAAAAAGACGCAAATCGAAAAATACGCCAATCAGCAGCTTCAAACCCGCAAAAACGAGGAGTACCGCGCGCTGGCGCAGGAGATTGAACACTGCAAGGCGGAAATCACAAAAATCGAGGACCAGGAAATCGAATTGATGGAGCAGGCCGAAGCGGCGCAAAAGGAAGTGCTGCGCGCCATGGCGGACGCGAGCGAAGCGAAAAAGACCGTCGAAGGCCAGGTCGCCCAACTGGACGAGCGGGAGGCCAATTTGAAAAAGGAGCTGGCGGAATTGCAAAGCGGCCGCACGGCGCTGGCGTCCGCGGTGGACGAGTCGGCGCGCAGCCGGTATGAACGGTTGATGAAGAGCAAAGGCGGCAATGTGGTGGTGGGGGTCAACCACGGCGTTTGCGGGGGTTGTCACATGAGGTTGACGGCGCAAATTTTGGTCAATTGCAAATCGGCCAGGGAAATTGTTTCATGCACAAATTGCGGCCGAATTCTGTATTATACCAGGGACATGGAATTGGCAGCGGCGGAGTAAATTCCTGATTGGTTAAAATGGGTTGAATGGTTGAATCGTTAAATTGGGGAAGTTGCGGGTCGCGGGTTGAGCCGAGTGGCGGGAAAGAAGGGCAAAGAATATAATTCAGGCAGATATACAAAAACGGGACGTTGCGGTGTCTATAGAGTGGATCGGTTGACATTTGAACCTTTCGAAATTATATGAACTCGATGAACGGCAATGGCAATGGCAACGGCCACACGAACGGATTTACACCACCGACAATCCTTGCTGGTTTCGTATGCCTCTTTAGTTTCCCAATGATTTATTTGGCCACCCGGCCCGTAGCCTGGCTTTTTCACGCTCAATGGATTCACTGGCTGCTGGTCCCTCTTTTCATCCTGTTTCCCGCGTCCGTGGCCTATATTATCCTTTACCGGAGTCCTTGGCATCGGGAATGGCCGGGGTCCAAACGTATTCCTTCGTTGATTTTAGCTTCCGCCCTGATTTTTTGCGTGGCCCTGTTTATTGCGGGCCTGGTATTCGCCATCGCCTGCCTTTTGACCGATTTCTCAAGAATGTCGGTTCGGGGCGAATGAGCGGCATGCCAATTCAAAGACTCTTTCGGAGGAAATGGCGGTGAGGCATTCCATTGGATTTTTCCATCGGCAGTAAGATTTGCGGCAAGGGGCGCATGGCAGGTCCACTCGCAAGACATTCTGCGTCTGCCCAAAAGGCCCGGTGCTGCGGGGATCGGTGGGACCAAACAGGGCGACGAGCGGGGTGCCCAGGGCGGCGGCGGCGTGCATGGGACCGGTATCGTTGGTGATCATTACCCGGCAGAGACGAAGCCATTCGATCATCTCGGGCAGGGACGTTTGGCCGCACAAATTGAGGACGCGCCCGGGAGCGGCTCGACAAATGATTTCGCCGCGCATCCGGTCGTCGGCGCCGCCCATGATGGCAAAACGGGCATCGGGAAATTTCAGCGCCAAAAGGCGGACGAGTTCCGCAAAATGGGGCACGGGCCAGCATTTGGTTGGCCATCGGGCGCCGGGCTGGATGACAAACCAATGGGACCCGGCCGCCTCGGGCCATTTTTTTTTCACGATTGCCGCGATTTCCGGACGTTCCGGCAGCCATTGAAAGCGGGAGTGGACGGGCACGCCGAGCACCGACAAAATTGAAAGGCAGCGCTCGACCGAATGGGCCTGGCCATCGGAGCGCAAGGCCAGATCATAAAAAGCAACGGCCCCTTCACGGCCGCCCTCATACTTATTGTCGAGGCCGACCAGGATTTTTCCGCGCGCCAGCCAGGCAAAAACCGCGCTGCGAAGAAGTCCCTGCAAGTCAATGACCCAGTCAAAATTCTGCGCCCGCATCCATTGGACGCTTTGAAAGAGATTCGGCCAATGCCGCGGCGAAAGCCAGCGTTCCCGTTCAAAGCGAACAATGCCGGCGAGGTCCGGATCGCCCTCCAGCAGGGCAGCGAAGCGGGTATCAATCCACCAAAAGATTTCGGCCTGGCGAAGATGGAGCTTGAGCAAGCGCAGAACCGGCAGGGCCTGGATGATGTCACCCAGCGAGCTCGGTTTGAGGATGAGGATTTTCAACGGCCAAATTCGAGGCGCTCGGCCAGGCGTTCGGGCAGGCCGGCTTCGCGAATCTTGGCCTGGGCGGCGGCGATGTCGTAGTCCACGCGCCGCAGCTCGATGGTGGCGGCGTCGAGATCATAAATGACATAGGCGGCTTTGGGATTGTTGTCGCGGGGCTGGCCCACGGCGCCCACGTTGACAAAATATTTTTTGGCCGGGTCCACTTTGAATTTGGAGAAAGTGCCGCCGCGAACAACGGTGTCCCGCATGAAGGCCACCGGCACGTGAGTGTGCCCGAAGAAGCAAACGGGCGTGGTCTGATAGGGAAAACTGGCGGCCGCGGCCAGTTTGTCAAAGACGTAACCCCAGCGCTGAGGCGCATCCAGCGTGGCATGCACGATGGTAAAATTCGCCACCATCTTTGTGTACTTGAGGTCGCGCAGCCATTCGCGCTCTTCAGCGGTGAGTTGCCGGCGGGTCCAATGCACGGCTTCGGCGGCATTGGGATTGAATCCTTCAAGCTGGTCGTCGGAGGAGCAATATTCGTCGTGATTGCCCTTCACGCACGGGATGTTCATGTCGCGGACGATTTTGAGGCATTCCTTGGGATTGGCGTTGTAGCCCACGACATCTCCCAGGCAGACATAATGGGTGGGATTCTGGGCTTTGGCGTCCTCCAGCACAGCATGGAACGCCTCCAGATTGCCATGGATGTCTGCTATAATAGCGTATTTCATTGTTACGAAAAAATTCTTGCGGCAGGCAGACCCATTCAGCTCATCGCTCCCGCCTCGATTCCATCATTCATCTCTTGTTCCACAGCCCTTTGCCGTTCATACAATAATATTAAACCCGCGGATGTCATTTGTCGCATCCGACCAAGTTACATTCTCATCGCGAATAAATCCAGCGACACCGGAATCGCGGATGGCGGCGCGAAACGCGTCCAACTCGTCACGGACGCCTTCGGCGATCAATTCCACGCGGCCATCGTCCAAATTACGCACGGTTCCGGTGACTTCAAACCCGGCCGCCACGGATTTCGCATTATAACGGAACCCGACCCCCTGCACCCGGCCCGAATAAAGGACCTTCATCCGCTGGCGTTTCTCCATAAGCGTCGCATTGGACAAGCAGGGATAAAGCCAAACCGGACGCGAGAACGCAATATTATTTATTTGCGCCGCTTGTGAACCCCCGGGAAAGGGGATATTCTGAAATCCGTGATTTACGACGCGTCATTGGACGATTTGCTGCAAAAGACATGGGATGGCAAGCGGATTTCGCAGGCCGAAGCGCTCCGGCTTTACCATTTGCCGCTGGAAGAATTAGGCGCTTTGGCCGACCGCCGCCGGCATCTGGCCAAAGCCGCGAACTTCGACGGCCGGGGCAACGACGTCGTGACCTACATCGTGGACCGGAACGTCAATTACACCAATGTCTGCAATGTTTATTGCAAATTTTGCGCCTTTTACCGGGTGGAAAAAGACGACGATTCCTACGTGATTACGTTTGATGAGCTGGACCGGAAGATCGAGGAAACGATCGCGCTGGGCGGCACACAGATGCTCATGCAGGGAGGCCATCATCCGAAATTGTCAAAGCAATGGTACCTGGATTTGCTGTCGCACGTGAAAGGCAAATTCCCGAATTTCAACATTCATGGTTTCAGCCCCAGCGAGTTTGTCCATTTCCGCGAGGTTTTCAACGAGCCGCTCGAAAAGATCATTTCCGATTTCAGAGCGGCCGGCCTGGGCTCCATACCCGGCGGCGGTGGAGAAATCCTGGTGGACCGTGTGCGCCGGCGGATTTCCCCGCTCAAAGCCATGAGCGACGACTGGCTTGAAGTGATGGACACCGCCCATCGGCTGGGGCTGTACTCGAGCGCGACGATGATGTTTGGCCACGTGGAAACCATCGAAGACCGCATTGAACATTTGGAACGGTTGCGCGGGCAGCAGGACAAATCATTGAAGTATGAAAACGGCGGGCATTTCACGGCGTTCATCTGCTGGACCTTCCAGGCGGAACACACGAAATTGAAAGCGCCGACGGTCGGGGCGCATGAATATCTGCGCACGCAGGCGCTGGGGCGGATTTACCTGGACAACTTCACGAATGTCCAAAGTTCCTGGGTGACGCAGGGCCTGGAGATTGGCCAGATCGCGCTGAAATACGGCGCGAACGATTTAGGCAGCATCATGATCGAGGAAAACGTGGTGTCCCAGGCCGGAACTACTTTTCGCATGACGGCCCAGGACATGAAGCGGCTGATTTCCGATTTGGGATACGAACCGCGCCAGAGGAACAATTGGTATCAGTTGGTGGATTAAAATCTTAATGCTTCAGCGGCAGCGTTTGGTCTGTATCGGAGGATTGATAGACGGCGGGCGGCAATTTGGGAGGATGCCGGTGACTGCGCAGATGCCGGAAGGCCACGTGGCCCAAAACAAAAACCAGCACGATGCCGACGACCACCGCGGCCACGCCGCCAACCTTCCAATTGAGTTTGGAAAGCCAATACATGGCGTGGTCCACGGGCGTCCTTGACGATTCCACGAGCGGGGGCGGTTCGCTGAAATTCGCCGTTCCTTTCAGTTCGCGGTCCAAATCGGCCATGATTTTAGGCAGATCAAGCTTGAGCAACGTCGCATAGTTTTTCACCGAACCGCGGATATAGATGGGCGCGGAAAAGACGTTGTAATTTCCTTCTTCGAGGGCGCGGATATGGTCGGTGCGGATTTTGGTAGATTCCGCGACCTGCTCAATCGTGAGTTTTTTAGCTTCGCGCGCTGCGCGGAGCTGTTCGGCAACCGTAGGCATTTCGCGCATTTTAAGGCGTTTGACGGGAAGTTGGCAATCATGTAAAGCAACGACCGGTGAAAGTCTTAGTCTGGGCATCCATTCTACTTTGCGGCCTCCTCGCACTGCTTTGGCTGGCAAGCCGTGAAAGCGAGCGGCGCGGCCAACAAGCATGGGAAAAGTGTCGGCGCGAGGTTGAGGGCCAGGGCGTGGCGCTTGACTGGAAAGCCTATGTGCCACCGCCAGTCCCGGATGACCAGAATTTCTTTAGCGCCCCGAAGATGCAGGACTGGTTTGGTTATTTCCCGAACTTTTCGGCAACGACCCAACATGATGAGATTTGGGGCCTTTGCACCAATCGTAACAGCCTGGAAATACTCACGAACCAGGTTCAGGCAAAGAATTATTTAACCTGGAGCGACCGGTTCAATCCGCAACTTGACCTCGTCCGCGAAGCGCTGAAACGCCCATACGCTAGATTGAATGGCGATTACTCCGTTCCGCATGAGACGCCCATACCGGCTTTCGTCGCCTTCCGATACTTTTCGCTAAATCTCACCTTGCGCGCAAAATGTGATTTATTGCTGGGCAAGCCGGCAGATGCGTTGAATGAAATCGCTTTCCTCGATCAATTTCGCAACGTCTTGAATCTCCCACCTTCGGGCAAACCTATGCTGCTCATTACCACGATGATCAACATCTCGATCACAGGGGGTTATTATACCCCCGTGATCGAGGCAGGTTTAAAAACGCACGCGTGGGACGAACAACAATTGGAATGCCTACGGAAACAACTTCAGCCAATCCGCCTGCCCCCGCTCTTGATCAACGCCATTCATGCAGAAAACGCCCATAGCTGTAATTTGAGTGAAACAAGTATATTAACCGAAACAAGGTCAATCCGGCTTCGGCGGGGATTGCTCCAGGGCATGGTCACAGTCACTGAATTGGATCAGCAAGCAGTTGGCGCATTTGATCCGACGGCTGGAATCATCTCACCGGATAAAATGGACGAATGGAAACGCAAGTACGATGCGCTTGAAACTAACGATTTTTCGGCCGATGAAATCCTGGCAGGCATTGATACCCCTGATTTGACACACGCCTGGCAAACGACGGCCTACGATCAAACGCTCGTGAACGAAGCTCTAATTGGGTGTGCGCTGGAGCGTTACCGTTTGGCCCACGGTGAATATCCGAAGACATTGGACGCGCTTACGCCAAGGTACATGGAGACTATTCCACACGACATCATTGGCGGCAAGCCAATGCGTTATCGCCGCACGGCGGATGGAAAGTTTTTGCTTTATTCCATCGGCTGGAACGAAAGAGACGACGGCGGCCAGGAATCGCGGCACGATAAAAACGGTATGATTGAATATACCAACGGCGATTGGGTTTTGGACAATTGAGTTGGGGCAAAGATCATTTTGGGCTCTCCCGGTGACAAAGGTGACTCGAACGATTCTCCCTCACCCCTGCCCTCTTCCGCTGGGAGAGGGACAATCATTGGACGAGTCTTGCGAGACCGAACGGTGAAACAGTTCCTCAGGCCATGCGCGCTGGATTGGGAAATCTCGTCTCGCCTTTTCGGGCTATTGTGTCACCGGCGTATTCGCCGGTTGCGTTCGCGTCTCGGCGAGGGCCTTTTCGATTTTTTGGGCGGCGGTGGGCAGGGCGCGGGAGAGTTTGTCCAATTGTTCGTTGAGCCTCTCGATGACGGCCTTTGACCGCATGGCAATCAGGCGTTGATACCAGCCAATGAATGCCCGGCTCACCGCATGTTCATCGGCCCCTTCGTCGGGGGCATAAGTGCTTTCGGATTCAATGGCCTGGCACAAAATGAGCGCGGCCAGGGCGCGCGGCTGCGGTCCGTGGCTCAACACCTGTTCCCATAATGCGCGCGCTCCCGCGGTATCGCCGTTCAACATGAAGGCTTCGGCGCGTTGCGCGACAACGACGGGATCGCTCGCCACATAACGCATGGCTTCCCCGGTCCAATCGCGCGCAAAAGTTAAAAATTCAGGACGGGCCAGGGCGATTTCAGCGCCGGCGCGCCAGAAGGCGCCGTTGCGGCAATTGGCGGCCACCGTCTCGTGCAACTGACGCAGGGCCTCGACCGAGCGATTCGTCGCGGCGAGAAATTTTGCGTAATCGAGTTTCACATTCTCGATCGGGCCGGGTTCCACAAGCGCGGCCTTAAACGCAGCCTCCGCCCCGGGCACATCATTCATCCGGGCCAGTGACATTGCCAGGCAATGATGGGGCATGGCGGTCAAAATATCCGTGTTGATGGGCGAAAGGGCGGGCTGGCCGCGTTTGGCCAGACACTGGCGGATTTGTTCCGCGGCCTGGGGATACTGGCCCAACTCAAAATGCGAGAGGGCGAGCGCCAGATGCAGGGAGGCCGTAAGGCCGCCATCGGCCGCCAGCGGGGAGGTCAGCATTTGCAGAACTTCCTGATGGGCGCGAATTTTGTAAAGGTGGCTGGTGAACTGCGTCAACAGGGCTTCGCGTAATTCGGGGGCAACATCCCGCGGAGGCAATTGCGACATAAGCTGAAACGCTTCGCGATATTTGGCCAAGCCCTCCTCCAAACTGTCGGAACGGACCAGTTCAAGGCCCAGATTCATCAACAAGTTGAAGTCGCCGGGATTTTCTTCATTGGCCTGGCGCAGGAGTTTTAAATTTCGCTCCACTTTATTTCGATCACGAGTGATTTGGTCATTGTAGCCGTGATGCAAAATGAGGGCATCGTTCATGCCGGTTTTCAATCCCCAGAGCGGACAAAATGGCAGCAGGGAGGCAAAAATCTGCTCGTGGATGCGTCCTGAAAAATAAGCGCCGGGCACATTCCGAAAAAGCCGGGGCACAAAACTGCGACCCGCAGATTCGCGCCCGGCGTTTACCAGGGGCATGCGAAAGGCCATGACGGCGGAATTTTTCATGTCCGCAAGCAGTTTTGCATGTTCCGCGGCCGGCAGTTCTTCATCCGCATCCAGCATCAAAACCCAGTCGCCGGTGGCGCGCTCCAGGGCGGCATTGCGGGCGGCGGAAAAATCGTCGTTCCACGCGTGCGCGAAAACTTCCGCGCCAAATTCCTTTGCAATTTCAACCGTGCGGTCCGTTGAACCGGTGTCCACCACGACGAGCTGTTGGGCCAGACCGCGAACCGACCGGAGGCATTGCGGCAGAAATTTTTCCTCGTTTTTGACGATGAGACACACCGAGAGCGCCATTGGCCTGGTTTTGTGGCTTTTGACAGCGTCAGGCAGAACCAGCCATTCCGGTTTAGCGCACTTCCCGTCCTCTTTGGACAATCTCAATTTCTTTGGCGCACTCCAGGCAGGCGCAATGTCCCGGATGATTTGAGCGCATTGACGGGCGCTGTTTGGGTCGCCGGCCGCCAGCGCTATTTCGGCCAGCAACAGAAAAGCTTCGGGATGGAAGGGACGTTTCGCGATGGCAGCGAGGGCAGCATCCCAGGCAGCCTGGTGTCTTCCGCCGGCCAATAATTCACGCGCTTCATTCAATTGCCCCACGCGCGCGACATCCGGCGCCGGGGCGGCGGAGGGAACGGCGGGCTGTTTTGATTGCGAAACCGCCGGAACATTTGGCACGGACAAAATGGGAGCGCGTTGGGCCAGTTCCTTTAACCGATGCGCGACCGCAGCGGCGATGTCGTTCCAATCGTATAGTCTTTCGGCAACCGCACGGCCATGGGCGCCCCGGCGCCGGCATTCCTCGGGATGTTTGGCGGCCACTTTGAAAATCTCGGCCAGATACGCCACGCTCGGCTCGAGCATCCATCCCGGTTTAACCAGAGGAATATCGCCGACATGGTCGCCCAGGCGGATATATTTTGATGAAATCTTCCAGCCGGCCTCGTCGGGGACAAAACTGTCCGTGGCACCGCCTTTGGTCACAACGACGGGCAAACCGCAGGCCATGGCTTCAAGGACCGGCATGCCGAAACCTTCGCCGCGATAGGGAAGAACCAGACAGTTGCAGGCCGCATACAGCGCGGGCATTTGGCCGCCCGAGATCTCTTGGTTGAGATAAAGGAGTTCGGGCGAACCGGGCTTTTGTTGAAAGGCGCGGATGGCCGTTTCCGCGGTTTGCCCGCGATAGACGTTGCCGCCGCCGAAATCCTTGATGACGAGGCAGACATCATCGGCGGCGGTAAAGGCCCGGGAATACGCTTCGAGGAGAATATCGGGGCCTTTGCGGAAAATGGTGCCGCCGACGAAGAGAAATTTAAATTTTTTCTTCGTGGCCAGGGTGAGCGGCTTGATACCGGGGCGGAATTTACGCGTATCCACGCCATTGGGAACGACGCGCACTTTTTCCGGCGCAATACCCGCATTCAGGTACATGGCGCGCACCAACGGCGAGGGCACCCAAAATTCATCCACATTCGCGGCAGCCGCGACCCAGGCTTTGGGCAAAGAGCCATATTCCCACGGCTGAATGACCACCAGCGCACCAGAGGCGGGTTTCGACCAGTCGGGCGGCCATTGATGGCGCACGGTCACGGCGGGGCCGGCAGGCGCTTTGGGCGAAAGTTTCCGCGCGCATTCGCGCATCAGCGGATCCATTCCCGCATTGGTTGCGGGAATATTTCGGCCAACACACGTCAAGTTTAGCGTGCCGGCCAGGCGGAAGGCCAATTCCCGGTTAATATGAGAAAGGCTTCCGTAATCCAAAAATGAACCCTCCCAAACAAGGGAGGCATTGGAAGCGTCCGGCAAAATGGCGCCGGGAATTTTGGCAATGTGAGCGTCAAAAACCGAACGGAAATCGTCGAGCGTTCGAACCACTTTTATTTCGGGCCACGGTTCGATAAACACCCAGTCGGAAGGATCTTTCCAGTTGACCAGGTCGGGTCCTTTAATCGGCTCAAATACGACCGTCGGCATCCCGGCCAGCGCGGCAAAGGTTTTGGCCCATGAATCGGCTCCGACCAGTCCCGCACATTCGCCAATGCAGCGCATCTGGCCGGTAAAATTCTCGCGGCGGGCGTCCGTGCAACCGGGGAGAGCGGGAAACTCCGCCGCCTCACCCGGAACACCCAAAATAACCGGCTCGAATCCGCGCCCGAGCAGATGTTCTATGACTTTGGGCCAGTATTCCGGGAGGATAATATTGCGTTTGGAGCCGACCATTCCGGCCAAACTGCCTTTGGGAGCAAGCGCAACGCGCCGCGATGCGGCATTTTTCCAAAAATCGGCGGCCCAGCGGGGATATTTGTTGACGTGATATTTTTTCTCAATGTCCAGGCTGGCCTTCCATTCGTCATCGTAACCGTGTTGCGGTGTTGCGCCCGCGCCGAGGCAATTCTTCAGTTGTCGAACGCCCTGGCGCAAGACGGCATGAAAATAGGGTTCGGCGTACTGCGACAGAAAATAAATTTTGGATAGTTTCGGGTATGCGTCAAAGAGCGCCTTCGCTCCCCCGACGCTGTTGGGATACGAGAAAATGACCGCATCGGGTCTTTGGTCATAGAAGGTCGCCATGAGCAGGAGGGCGTCGCCCGCGCCGCCCAGATGCGCGTAAAACCGCGGCAATTGCCCTAAAACATCCAGCAACCGATTGCCGGCGGCCTGGAGTTCTTCGGGCGCAAATCGGAACCCGGATGGAGACGGAAACAGGTCCTTGCTCAAATGAATATGCCGCCCGTCTATCCTGGAAATCCATGGACGCAAGGCCGCCGGTTCGCCTGACAACTGTTCGGGTGTGGGGCGGTGCGACCATTCGTCATGGCGGTAAACCGGCCCCGTGACGGCATGTTTGACATACGGCCGGATCGCGCCGGCGCCGATTCGGAAGAGCCTGATCCACTCGCGCATGGCGGGCCAGCGACGTACCAACTCCGGCTCGTCGGGATCCAGCCGCTTCAGATAGTCGCTTAAAACGACTAAATTCGTTCCCGCGGCCCGGTTTTCCGGGTCCAGATCCAGCGCTTTGTGAAGACAGGCAAAGGCAAAATCGAAGTGCTGACAGGGTTCGTCCTGCCAGGGCAAGGAAAAATTCGACGCATAGCTGCCCAAAGCGGCCCAGGCATTTGCTGCGGCTTTGGGATCGTTCGCGGGAACTTGAAAAATTTTCGAGATATCCAGGTTTGCCCGGTACTCGTTCATGACGCGAACAAATTCCTCCGCCGACTTATTATTGGCTTGCGTGATCCCGGTGGTATTTTGGTAGAACAAACTTAACGTATCCGGCACGTGCGCGATTTTGAGTCCGGCCACCATCACTCTTAGCGCGATTTCGTAGTCATTTACCCGAGGAAGCGTTTCGCTAAAGCCGCCCAGCTGGCGAAGGCTTTCCGTCCGCCAGAATGGCACACAGGCGGTCACGCAATAGAACAGTGTTTGAACCGGAGCATAAGGGCCGTAGTTGACCGTCCGAATGGCATGAGCGGAAGGAAATGTGTCGTTCGGCTTGATTGTCCATGCCGTGTTGGCATTCACGAGCGCGCAATCGGTATGTTTCTCGAGGGCGGCCATGAAAATCTCCAGCGCATCGTCGCGCAGACCGTCGTCCGTGGGGACAGAAACCCAATAACGTCCGCGCGCGAGCGCCATGGCGCGGTTAAAGGCCTCGCCGGTATTCTCATGCGGCGTGCGAACGTAACGGATATTTGAGAATTTTTGTTGAAACTCCGCCACAATGGCGCGCTCGTTTTCCGGCGAACCACTGTCAATCACGATCACTTCACAACGGTCGAAAATCGTCTGGCGCGAAAGGTTTTGCAGGCACGCACGCATAAAGCGCTCGGACTTGTAGGTCGAAATGGTCACCGTGACGAGCGGCTCCGGGCCGTCCCAAACTTCAGGGACGAATTCGCAGTCTCTGAACGCTGAAATTGCATCGGGGCGAGACGCCGGGGAGGCCGGCAGTTCCGGCTGTGGCAACGGGGGTTCTTCTGCCGTGCATGACGGAATTAAGGTGTCCATTTGTCAATCTCCATTCTTTGCATCAAGCGGACGAGGCTGTAAAATTGGCCGCATATCAGATTCGCGCTATCGCGCGCGGCTCCGGCCTTAGCTAAAGCTACGGCCCGGCAGGTCGCAATTAGCGGCTTGAGGGTTGATGGAACTGTACCTGCGGCGGCGCGCTTCCGCCTTCGCCCAGAGGCTACGGCGCGACAGTCCCAGAGTCGCGCTCTGCCCCAGGCTACTATCGGGTGCCCCTTTCCGCCTTCGCGGCGCGCCAAAGCGCCGCTACGGCACGACGGCGGCAGGGCGCTCAGATAGCGGCTGCGCCGGACTAACGGGCGGGATCTGATCGCGCTTATTGCGGCGTTTTTTCCGTTTTGGCGAGTTTGGGCAGCGATGCGCCGGGCTGGGTCAGCGCCTGCTGGTTGCTGCGCTGGATCTCGTCGTAAACTTCCTGCCGATGGACGGGCACTGACGGCGGGGCGTCCACGCCAATTTTCACAACATCGCCTTCCACGCGCATTACTTTGACGCGAATGTTCCCGGCGATGACAATGCTTTCGCCCGATTTTCTCGAAAGGATGAGCATGGCGCGACATGTTATACGCTGTCCGCAGCCACCGGCAAAGGATGTTCCACTGAATAATTTCCCGCATTGGCGATGATGACCTGCTTGCCGGTGTGGGTATGCCGGTTAATGACGATAGGCCCTTTTAGATTTATCGTTGCACGGCCCTGGCCGCGAAGCGTGACCACGCTAAACAGGACGGCGTCATCCGGCTCCTTAAGTCCGAGAAATTCCACGTCCGTCTGAGGAATATCGGGCGCATAATTGGGCATGACGACGAATGGATTAATGACCACGAAAGCCAGCGAGGCGCTGTCGGAAACGCGCAACCAGGCAAACGGCATTTCAGCGGGATTGGCCAGCAGCACATAATCTTTGAACTGTTCGAAACCCGGGATTCCGGCCGGAAATCGCACCTGGTTACCCGGGGTTGGGGTCGTGGTTGTTTCAGTTTCGTTGGCGGTTTTCATATTCATTTAGCCCAGGAAGTCCACCATGGATATCTGGAGGACGCGCGAGGTTGCTTCCAGAGCGGCTTCATAGGCGGTTTGCGCCTGACTTAGTTGCGTCATCACTTGAACCATGTCGGCACTCGAGGCGTTCGAGATACCGGTGTTCAGGGAAGTGGCCTGGCTGCTCGCCATCGAAGACGCCGTGTTCAATTGCGTCTGCACATTCCCGTTGTAAGCCACCTGATAGGTTACGTTATTTTCGTCGTTCTGAAGGTTTTGGGCGTCCGTGCCGGAAATCGCCGAGGTGTTTCCGGACGACAAATCATTTTGGAGCTGAATTAAATCGTTAAACAGGTTGGAGCCTGACCGACTGTCGGCAAACAGGCCCTGCGGGCCGCTTCCAGAATTGTTTTCGCCGGGGACGGCCACGGAGACGGAGACGCCTGAACCAATTTCGGTCTGGTTCACGGACGAATTTCCATTATAGGTAACGCCGGTAACAGTGCCATCGGAGTCCGTGGTGGCCGTAAATGGCTGCTGTCCCGAATCCGTCCCGCCAAAGAGATACTGGCCGGTTGCCGGATCCTTGGTATTGGCGAGTTGGAGGGCCTGCTGGATGATGCTGGAAATCTGGCTGGCGTAGTCGTTGAGGTCGGTTTGGGAACTGGTGGAACTGCCCGCTTCGGTGGCAATGGTGGAGGCCTGGCTGACGAGGGTTTGGAGGGATTCCAAAACGCTATAAATCGAGTTGGCCTGTGATTGGAGCGTGGTGATGTTGTTGCCGTATTGCTCCTGGGCGGCCTGGCTCGCCAGGTCATTCAGCGTGGTTTCCATCGCCTCCGGATCATCGGACGGCGCCTGGACGCTCAGGCCGGTAGTCGCCTCATTCTCCAAAGTGTCCATTTGCGCGGCCAACGAATTGGTCTGGGCGATTGCCGAATTAATGTAGGAATCGGTTGACACGCGCATAAATTATCAGGTGTTCGTCATCTGAATCGTATCGCCCATCATTTGGTTGATGGTGCTGACCAATTCCGCCGACGCTTCGTAGGCCTGTTGAAAGCCCAGCAAATTGGTCATTTCCTGGTCCACACTGACGCCGCTTATTGATTCCTGCTGGTTGTTCAGCATGTTCATGACTGCGGTCTGGTTCGTCACCTGCTGGTTTGCATTTTGCAGAGCGTCGCCAAAACTGCCCACGGTTTGGTCAATGGATCCGCTGAAGGTCTGGCCTTGTAAATTGGATTGCGCGGTATCGGCCAACTCCGCCAGGTCCAGCGCGATGGTATTGTCGCCGCTGGCGGTCGCCGAGCCGGAAGCCTGAAATGCGGAGGGGTCATTGGCCAGCGACGAATTGACCGAAATGGTGGCGGCGTCCGAACCCGTGAAGAAATCCGCGCCGGTTGAGCCATCCAGATCGTAGCCGGAGCTGTAAATTGAATTGACTTGCGTGATCAAGGACGACGCGAGCGTGTTGATGCTGGTTTGCAGGTTGGCCAGCGTGCCGTCACGGGCGTCAATGGTGCCCTGCATCGAACCACCGGTGAGAGTCAGATTAACGCCGGACGACGTCTGCACCAGCAGATTGCCGTTGCCCGGATCGTAGGTTTGAAGAGTGTCCACAACCTGGTTGCCCGAAACAAGGGTCTGGCCGTCAATGCTGACGTTGACCTCGCCGTTGGAGCCGGTGCTGGTCGAAATGTTCGTGAGCTGGGCCAAATTACTCAAATCCTGTTGTTGTTCATCAATTAAATCGTTTGCGTTTCCGCCGCTGAATTGGGCAGCCGAAATCTGCTGGTTCAGGGTGGCAATGCCTGAGAGCAATTGATTGGCGGAAGAAACATCACTGGTCAGCGACGAATTGAGCGACGTGTTCTCCTGGCTCAATCCTGAGCTTATTTGGTTGAAACCGGAGGCCAGCGTTTGCGCGTCGCTGATGAGAGTCTGGCGCGCGGAGATGGAAGTGGGCGACGTGGCGACGCTTTGAAGATCGTCGAAGAAATTCGTCAACATCGTTGAAAGCCCCGAACTGCTGGTCGTCGTATCGGACGAAGACGACGAGTTTGTGCTGCTGAGATATTCGTCCAGGTCGTTCTGCACGCTTTCCAGAGCGCTTTGTTGTGCGTTCCAATAGCCGCTGGTGCTTTGCTGGCCCTGGATCTGGCTGTTGAGCAGCAGGTTGACGGCATTTTGAATGGAGGCCGCCTCGGAACCCGTGCCTTCCGGTCCAATATCGGTTTGGATGTCGGGCGCGGTTTGGATGTCAACGGTCTGCCGGGCATAACCGGCAGTATTGACGTTGGCGAGATTTTGTCCCGTTACCTCAATGGCCGTCATCTGCGTTTGCATTGACTGGCTGGCCAGGTTCAGTGTGCCTAGTAGTCCTAGCATAAAATAAATCAGCAAACCTGCTCGTAAATCGAATGCCGCGGCAAATGGCCGGACGGCAATCGCCCCGTGCTGTCGTAAGTTTTTGGGCTGCCTCCGGGGAAAATGGCATTGATCAATTGCTGCATCAGTTCCATCGCGTGGCTCAACAACAAATGGTTCTGCCGGGCGCGCTGTTGAATGCGGACCAGCAGGGCGTTGTTTTCACTAACGAGCGCCTGTACGAGCGGACGGTAGTCCGGCGGCAAATGGGGAATGATGACCGCAAAGGCGGCGTGATCGTCCAGGTTCAGCTTGCGGGCGACGTCGCAACGGCGCTGTTCGCGTTCGTGACGCACGGCGGCAATGATGTTGGACTGCGCATTCACCTCGGCGACATTCTGCAAAAGGTTGCTGGTCTGGCGCTGCACGACGCATTGCTGCTGCTGTTCGAGAACGGCGAGCATCTCGCCATATTGCTTGAGCTCTTCGCGCAAGGCTTCAATCAAATTATGGAGCAATTCGTTCATGGATGTTTGGCGGAAAGCGGACTGGCAGGGTGTTCCGGCCGGGCGTTGGAATGGTTCGCGGAAACCTTGTGAGCGGACGCAGCCGCGTGAGGCGTGAGCTGGTCTTCAAAAATTTTTGCGAATCCGAAACCACCGGATTTGGCAATACTTTGAGAGAGGACATGGGAAATCGTGTCCTGATAAATTCCCGCGGCGGTCGAATCGTCGGTAAATTCGGACGAGATGACCGGTTTTTGCATTTCCGACAGGATTTGCTGGAGCAGAATCGCTTCGAATTGCTGGCTGGCCTCATGAATTTTTTGCTGTTTCGTCAACTGTTTGTCGCCCGCCAGATCCTCAATGGGAACGTCCGGGCTTTCGGACGGCGATGGGATGGGGGAAAGCGTCATATTAACGTATTTCGAGGTCGGCCTGCAATGCGCCGGCTTGTTTCATCGCCTGAAAAATCGCCATCATGTCCCGAGGCGTTACCCCCAGGGAATTCAGGGCCATGGCAACCTTTTGCACGGTTGGCAATTCAGGCAGCGCCACCAGGGCCGATTTGTTTTCCGTCACCTGGGTGGTCGTTTGGGAAGTGATGACCGGCTTGCCCCCCTGGCTATAGGGCGCAGGCTGTGAGACAACCGGCGTCGAGGCAATGCTGACGGTGATGTTTCCGCAGGCCACGGCGCACGCCGAGATATGGATATTGTCCGTGGCAACAATCGTTCCGGTGCGTTCATTAATGATGACCCGCGCCGGCACGTCCGGTGTCACTTCGACGTCCTCCAGCCGGGCGATAAAATCCACCAACTGGTTGTTGGCCAGGCCATCGGGCATTCGCACCTGCACGGAGGTGGAATCGAGCGCGGTCGCAGAATTGGTGAAGACCTGATTGATCGCATCGGCCGTGAGCGAGGCGGAAATAAAATTCGGGTCGCGCAACAACAATTCCACGGTGCGGTCAAATTCAATGGTGGTCGGAATTTCCCGCTCGACGATGGCCCCGCCGACGATTTGGGCGACCGTGGGAAAATTCTTGGTCACGGACGCGCCGCCGCCGCCGCCGTTCCCCACGCTGAACCCGCCAACGGCGACCGGCCCCTGGGCAACCGCATAGACCTTGTTATCCGCGCCGATCAGCGGCGTTTGCAATAATACACCGCCCTGAAGCGAATTGGCATCGCCAATCGAAGATACCTGCACGTCAATCCGCGAGCCATTCTTGGCGAACGCCGGAATGTTTGCCGTGACAATGACCGCAGCGACGTTCTTGGCGGTAATTTGGGTCACCAGCGACTGGATATTGATGCCGTAACGCTGGAGCATGTTGGCAAGGACTTGTTGCGTATAGATCGGGCTTTTGTCACCGTCTCCGGCGAGGCCCACCACCAGCCCGAAACCGCTGAGCTGGTTGTCGCGGGCCCCGGCAACCATGACGAGATCGCCGACGCGCACACCATCTGCCGAGGCGGCGAATGAAAACGTGAAATAGATCAAGCCTGCCAATAGCAGCGATAGGGCGCCATGGAGGTTTGCGGTGATCGCCGCCGAGTGCCCGCGAAGCCAGGTGCGATCCAGGCAGTGTTTCAAGACTCGGAAGTGAACCGGACAGTTCTTTTTACTCGGACGACTCTCCCTCACCTCTGCCCTCTCCCGCTGGGAGAGGGAGAATTGTGCGCCGGCCCCACGATCCGAACGGCGTTTTGGTCCGAGCGGCTCTCCCTCCCGGCCCTCTCCCGCCGGGAGAGGGGGAATTATCGGCCGATGGCTTGTGACGGCGGACGACCATGTCGGTTCATGGTCCTGGTGCGCGTCCAGTTTTGGAGGTCGAGGCTCTCCACAATCCATCGGATGTTCCTTGGTTGGCCGCATCATCAGAAGGGATTGATTTTGTCCCAAATTCGGTTGAACCATCCTTTGTTCTGGCTGTCAGACACGGTGCCTTTGCCGATGATTTGGATTGTGGCATTCGCGACGTTGGAACTGGGAACGGTATTATTGGCCGCCACGTCTTCCGGACGCACAACTCCCCGCAGGACGATCGTCTGGTGCTCGTTGCTGAAAGAGGTGTCGCGCTTGCCTTCGATCACCAGGTTGCCGTTGGGCAGGACGTCAATGACCTGCACGGCAATCTCGGCGACGATCGTTTCAGAATTATTGATGGCCCCCTTGCCGTCGTGAATGTGGTCGGAATTATAAGCCATGGCCGGCAACTGCCCGCCCTTGGTCAGCAGCCCGCTGGCGCCCGCCGGGTATAGAAACGCCGTAATCGCGGCCGCCAGGCTGGATTTTCGTTCCGTCGAGGTTTCGTTGTTCTTGGTCTCTGTGCTGTTTTCCGAAATAGTAACCGTGATGATATCGCCCACATTGAGGCTCCGTTCGTCCACGAAAATGGACCGCGAATGATCGGTCCACAGCGATTGGGCACGGCTTGGCGCGGGCAGGAGAAAGGCGAGGACAACGGGCAAAAGAAAGAGAAAATGCTTCGCGTTCATAGTGAAATGGCAATGGTATGGTCATCCACAACTTTTCCGGTCAATTCGCGTTGGGAAACCGGATTGCGGGCTCGAATGACTTCCCCGGGTGCGCCATCCTGGAGCGCCACGACTTTGAGCATAATGCTCAGTCCGCCGTCCTGCAGAACGGCATCGGCCGTCTGCCCGCGGTGAATGACGCTGCGGCGCCGAATATCACGCGCCATCAGTATGTTGTTGGCGTACACCGGATCGGCCAATTCCAGCGTCGCGTCGCCCGGTTCAAAGTCCGCCAGCGGCTCGTGAACTGCCAGGACGTCGCGCGTGTCGCACTGCACATCGGCGTCTGCCAGCAGTTCGCCGGACTGCAAGTCTGACTGCGCCACCCAAACGTCGCGCCAGACGTGTGCCTGAAGCGAAACCTGCCACGTACCCGCCGTTTCAGTCGCGGTGCAAAGCTGGAAACGCGCGATGAAAAACGGCGTGACGCCCGCCGCCGGCAATTCCAGGAATTTTACCCTGAGCGGCTCATCCGGCACGACCGGCGGGTTCCATGGCTGTGTGAAACTCAATTCAAGTTTTCCCTCGTCCTTGACGCAGTCCTGCTGAAGCCTGGCGGTGAGCAGGGCGAGGGCGTCCGCCTCGTTCAACGAGCGGCTCCGGCGCAAAATGCTGATGCTGTCCGAACCACTCCAGTTGGTCGTCATCATGCCAGGCGCCGATGCGGCCAGGAGATCATTGATTTTGGATCGTGACAATTCCAAGGTGGATCCCACAGCCGGAGCATCGCACAAACGCACGGCGGGAAGCGGTCGGACGGATGTGACAACCTGGGCCAGGAACACACCCTGGCCGGTGACCTCGGCGACTGATCGCAGATTGAAGGCCGGCGCTTGAGCAACCGGGGGCGCGGCGGGCGCTTTTCCGACAAAACCGGCAAAGGCAAAAATAAAGAGATACCATCTCATGGTCAGAGCCCCAGCCAAATTTGGGGAACGCCGCTGCGTCGTTCCGGACAGTCGCAGCAGATTCGCCAGCGCTGCGACTGGTGCTGCGCACCCAGTCGCGCTCCAAAAGATAACGTCCCGTGCTCTCAATTTCATCGTTCGAGATTGTTGCTGTCCTGCATCATTTGGTCAGCGGCCTGGACGGCCTTTGAATTCACTTCGTAGGCGCGCTGGGCGAGGATTAGATTCACCATTTCCTGAACGACGCTGACATTGGAAAGTTCCAGATAACCCTGCTGCAATTCGCCCAGGCCGTTTTCCGTAGGCTCGCCCAATTGGGCCGTGCCCGAGGCTTCGGTTTCGGTAAAAAGATTTTGTCCCATGGCCTGGAGGCCGCCGGGATTGTTAAAATTGGCGAGTTGAATTTGCGAACTGGTTGTGCCGCTGGCCGTCGTATAAGTGACCGCGCCGCTGGCGGAAATGGTGATGTTGGTCGTGCCCTGCGGCACCGGCGCGAACCCGCCCTGGACCGGATAGCCGTCGCTGGTCACGATCTGGCCTTGCGCGTTGGTTTTGAACGACCCATCACGCGTATAGGCCAAGGTGCCGTCGGGCAATTGGACCTGGAAAAAACCGGATCCCTGGATGGCGATATCGAGATCGCCGCCGGTCTGGGAAAGGTCGCCTTGCGTGAAAATGCGTTCAGTGGCGATCGGAATGGCGCCCTGCCCAATTTGCAAACTGCCGGGTAATTCATTGCCGCCGCCCTGCTGCGACCCCGCCGCCCGGGTTGTTTCATACAGCAAATCCTGAAACTGAAGCTTGCTCTCCTTGTAACCGGTCGTATTCACGTTGGCCAGGTTATTGGAGATGACGTCCAGGTTCATTTGCTGGGATTCCATCCCGGCGGCGGCGGAATAAAGGGATCGTAACATAATTCAATCTCAGGATGTGCCCCCCAGTTCGGAGATGGTTTTGCTCATGCGATCGCTTTGCATCTGCATTACTTTCTGGTCCGCTTCAAACATACGCATGGCGGTAACGAGGCCCGACATTTCCGTGGTGGGCGACGCATTGGCTCCCTCCAAAAACCCTTGCCGAACCTTGGTGGAAGTGGCCGCGGTCGGGCCGGCGTCCGGACCGTTCGCCTGAAATTGGCCTGCACCAAGCATCGTGAGATTTTGTGGATTGCTAAATTCGGTCAGCTTGAGCGTTCCCACCTTGAGCGAGCCCTGGCTGACTTCGCCGGTGGCCGATATCGTAATCGGATCGGAGCTGCCGGGATTAAACTTTAATGGTCCGGCTGATCCCATGACCAGATATCCTGCCGGAGTCACAAGCTGGCCGTTGGCATTCAGTTCAAAATCGCCGCTGCGGGTGTAGGCCGTCTGGCCGTTGGGGAGTTGGAGCGTAAAAAAACCCGGTCCTTCCAGCGCAAAGTCCATGGAATTGCCGGTCGCATGCAATTCTCCGGGCTGGAAATTGGTGACCGTATTGGCGCTGGGAATGAAATAGTTCGCGTTCCCGCCGGTGACGTTTGGGTCCACCCCCGCCTGAATGTCCGAAAATGAAATCTCGCTTTTGCGTCCCCCGGCAATCGGCGCCGCCGCCAGGTTTTGCGCAATCATATCCTGCCAGCGCGCGGTGGCATTCATTGCCGCCGCCGCCTGATAAAGACTGACTTCCATAAGGAGGCCGCTGAGCAGCAGATATGCCACGTGATATTTTTGGGGGTTTTGCAGGGTTTTTTCCAATCGGGGAAAAAGATTCCCACGGTAGTCAGCAGAAATTGCCGGGCGAACCGCGAGACACTAATTGCACGAATTGACACGAATGGATTAAAAATGTGACGGGCCAAAAACGGCTACTATGCCTGGGTCGTTTCACGACAATGGAACCCCAGTCGCAGCCGCTGCGGCTGGTTCCGCAGACGGGACCCAGCCGCGCTCCGGCCGAAATCGGACGCAAATACTTTATGACGCCCGCGCGTGCTTATCATAGACACAGGCCACGTCAATAGTCTGGCCGCACCGGCATTGGATGCGGATATTGGTGATTTTGTCGCCCTCGCGTTGCACGGAAAGCTGCGGCTCGCAATTTTGCTTTTTAGGAAAGGCACCCTGCCCTTCGCCGGCGCTTCCCACCGGGTGGAAGGCCTGGGGCTGGCCAGCTTGTGGTATGACGGTGACTTTGAATTCCCGTTGTGGATCGGAAGGGGAAGAGGCTACCAGGGGCACGAAAGTGTCAGTTTGAGTTATCATTGGGCACGGTTGTGGGCCGATCCACATCGGGTGTGTTCGTCAGGGCGTCCACGGATTCTTTTAACCTCAATAAAACCGTCACGCGCCGGTTGATTTCATCCGTGGGCGCATAGCCCGGCATGGGCACGGTATCGGCAAAACCGGATATTTTTGAGATTTGCCCCATCAAGACGCCGTTTTCGACGAGGATACGGCGCGCGGCATTGGCGCGGTCGGTGGACAGGTCCCATTGGTCATGGTCGTCCCCGCCGGATTCAGTTTTCGACTCAGTGTGCCCTTCCAGTTCAAGCCGGAAGGTGCTGTACCTCGAAATTTCCCATCCAAGCGTGCTGAACACCCACGACCCGTAATCGGTAAAGGTCGCGGTGCCCGGCTGGAAAATGGGTTTATGCGCGCGGTCAAAGATGTTGATGTTCAGCCCTTCGGGAGTCAGGTCAATTCTCAAGGTGGAGACATTTTCATCGGGCTTGAGCAGTTTGCTTAAGTCCTCGCTCAGATGCCGCATGGTTTCCATTTCGACGGCGGAAACGGATTGAAATTTGCCATGTTGCTGGAAGGTGGCCGAGGCGTCCTTGCTGGGAATGAGTCCGACCGATTCCTTGGTGACGGATGAAAAGGGATTGCGAAAGGCGCGCTCGACGGCGTCCTTGATTTTCTGGTCCTGGGCCGTGAGCCAGAGGCAAAGAAACAAGGCCATCATGGCGGTCGTAAAATCGGCATAGGCCACTTTCCAAACGCCATGGTCTCGGTGAGGTTTTTTCACGGCAAATTACTTTTCAAGTTTGACCTCTTTGAACATTTCCTCCATCTCTTCGGCCGTCGGGCGCAATTCGCTGTTCAAGCCGCGCCGGCCCAATTCGACCGCGGTCACCGGCGCCATGCCCCCGGCAAACCCGGTGACACACGAGGCGATGCACTTGATGTAATCCAGTTCGGCCATGGTGATGAATTCCAAATTGGTCGCTAAAGGCGTGAGAAACCCGTACGCGAGCAGGATACCCAGGAAAGTGCCGACCAGCGCCGCGGCCACTTCAATGCCAATTTGCTCCACCGCGCCGGAAATCGAGGCCATCGTAATAATGATCCCCAGCACGGCGGCGACAATCCCGAAGCCGGGCATGGAATCCGCCGTTTTGGCGAGAACATTGATGGGCGCATGAGATTCAACTTCGAGCTGTTCGATTTCAGTATCGAGCAGCAGGCGGAGCTGGTCGGGTTTGATTTTGCCGTCAATGATGGGCCGCAAACTGCCGCAAAGAAAACTCACGGCTTCCTGGTTGTTGCTGAAGAGGGGATATTTTTTAAAGATGGAACTGTTGGCCGGGTCCAAAACGTGTTCTTCAAGGGCGATCATGCCGTTGCGCCGGCCGATTAAAAACAGTTCGTACAGCACCTTTAGCAGGTCTTCGTAGGCCGCGCGGGAATGGGGCGCGCCCTTCAGGCACGTCACCAACCCCTTGATGATATCCACCAGCACTTTGCGCGGGGACATGATCATCAACGCGCCCAAAGCGCCGCCGCCAATAATGATGATTTCATTGGGATGAATCAAAACCAGCAGGTGGCCTCCGCCAAAAACAAATCCGCCGAAGACACAGAGAATAACGACCGAAATGCCGACAAGAATGATCATGTGCTGTTGATGGTTGCGGGCTGGCCGGCCAGGCCGGCTTCAAATCTCTGGAGGTAGGCGCGAATGGAAAGGATTGCCTGGGCGTGAATCTGGCAAATGCGCGATTCAGTAAGGCCGACGACTTCGGCGATTTCCCGCAAGTGCAGTTCTTCCCCGTAATAAAGCGCGAGGACTTTGCGCTGCATTTCCGGCAATTCCTTGAGCCGCGCCCGGATGAGGCGTTTGAGTTCCCGCTGCGAAATTTGCTCCAGCGGACTTTCATCCGCGGAATTGGCCACGACCTCATACAGGTCTCCGGAATCCTCCCCCGCGGTCACGGTGTCCAGGCACACAAAAGCCGCGGGCCGGATTTCGTTGAGCAGTTTTTCATAATCGCCCGGAGAAAGATTCAAGGCTTTGGCCATTTGCGCTTCCGTGGGCGTCCGGCCGAGTTTTTGTTCGAGCTGCGCGATCACGGCCTGGATCTTCCTGGCTTTCTCGTGCACCGTCCGCGGCACCCAATCCATCTTGCGCAATTCGTCCAGCATGGCGCCGCGAACGCGGGTCCGCGCGTAGGTTTCAAACGACGCGCCGCAGGCGGGATCGTAATTCCGGAGGGCCTGCAACAGTCCGACCAGCCCGGAGCTGTAAAGGTCGCCGTGGTCCACGTGTTCGGGCAAGGTCATGGCCAGCCGGGCGACGATGGATGACACCAGGGGCAAATATTGCTCAATCAACGCATTTTCGGCGTCGGCATCGGCGCGCTGATGGTAACGCCGCCATAAATCCTGGGCGGTGGGATTGGGATTACCCGCCACGGTCACGGCTTCTGATGTCGCACTAAGGGTGCTCACGTTTTAGTTGTTGGTTTGCTTTTGATTATGGGGGCGGTCCGGCGGTATTGGCGCTGGCGAATGGAATCGCGCAGGCTGTCGAGCCAAATCTGGCCCCACCACCGGGCCAAAACCGCCGTGACCAGGGCGGCAACGCAACCACGCCAAAAAGCGGTGGACCATGGGCAATTACCCGCCACGCTGCATCCGATGCCCGTAAGAAACCCGGCGATGGACCACAAAATCATAAAAGACTTCATTCCTGTTGGACGGCTTAGCAAAATAGCTGCCAGCGCAGGCCGGCAGCGCGCTTCATTTTAAAATTATGGTTTATCCATTGTTTTTTTGCGGAAAGAGCAGCGCCGGTTCAGCCCGGTGAAAATCACCGGGAATTTTTTGCCCGGCGCTCAGGAAACTAATTGGACATTTTGTGCCTAACACGAAGTTCCACAGTTTGACACGGCGCGTCTCTTCGTCCAAATGCGTGAAGATGAGGTCTTCCGGACCGAAACACTCGAAAGCGCGGAACTGCTCCAGCAAAATCGAACTTTCATAGGCGGCGTTCAGCACCAGATGAACGTGGGGATTCGGAAGGGCGGACAGTTGATCACTGAGCGAGGACATGGCGCTTTCGTTCCGTGGATCAACGCCCGGCAAATCCACAAATTGAAGGTCCGCCTCTTCATCCGGTCTTTCCCAAAAACGTTCCAAAGGCGCGCCGGTTGCCTCGCAATGCAACGCCAAAAAGTCGGCGCTGTTGGCGGAGTAGCCATCAAGCCGCCACACCCTGACTCGATGCTGCTGGAATAGAACTGCCAGGGACATCCATTTGCACAGAACAGTGGTTTTGCCGGAGCCGGGAGGCCCGATGAATACGTGAGGCCGGCCGGTGCCCGAGATGGCCTGCCGCGCCGGAAGCCAATGGCAAACAATCAGATCCGTGACGGCCGACCATTCCGCCTGCATTGTCGGCAACGACTTGCGGCCATACAAGACATTCGCCTTTTCCTCGAGTTGGCTGGTGAACGCCGGCAAAAGGCCATGGGTCTCGAGCCAGCCAATGCTGCGCCAGCGCCCATTCAGTGGTCCCGGCACGGAACGTTCGAGGGCCATGCGGGAGGCGGGGCCGGGCTTTCCGTGGGCCGGCTGAGGTTTTCCTTCAAACGGCACTCTCTCCCCATGAGCCCTGTCATTCAGAGCCTCGTGGACTCGGCGATTGCCGGGCTCGCCCTCACCCCGGCCCTCTCCGACTGGGAGAGGAAGAATGGTTTGCCGGGCGATGGGAGGGGTGGCCGGGGGCACGGTGGATTTTGGAAGGCGCGGCTCTCCGTGGACGGCGCGGAATTGTCGTTCGAGTTCCGTTTCTTCATGAGCCGCCATTGGGGCACGGTCCTGCGAGAGGCGGTACCGCATGGGCGACCCTTTGGCGTCGGAGGTTGAAGCGGCCGCGCCTCCCGCGGGGCCGCGCTCCGGTTCGTGACCGGGGACGCAGGCTGTGACTTCAATGTTTCGGCTGTTCCATAACCACGACAGGCCGCCGGGCCGTTTTTGGCGGACGCTGACAATGACCGCATCCGGACCGAGGCGCTCATGGACCTGCGCCAGCGCGGAGCCCGGATTTTTTGCGGTGAAAGCGACTAATTGCATGGTCTATTCAGAACCTGGGATGATGGCAGCATTTTGGACCTGCATGCGCGCGGGAATTTCCGCGTAAGACAATACGGCGAGATCGCTGAATGAATTTTCAAAAAAGCGTTTGAAGGCCAGGCGCAACTGGGGCGCGCATAAAACGACCGGCTGCTGCCCTGCCGAAATCATTTGCTGCACGAATTTCGAAAGCGTTTCGATGATATGCCGCGCCAGCCTCGGCTCAATCACCAGGGCAACTTCCGAAAGAGACTGGCGCACATTCTGGGCCAACTGTTGCTCGAGTTTAGGATCAATGGTGATGGCGCGCAGCGCCCCGGCCGGGGTTTGAAACGGCTTGGTAATCTGCGCACCCAGGGCGCGCCGGGCGTATTCCGAAAGTTCATCGGGACTTTTGGTGGTAGCGGCAAAATCCCCGACTTTTTCGAGGATGCCCGCCAGATTGCGAATGGAGATGCCTTCCGCCAAAAGGTTTTGCAGGATTCGTTGGACCTGGCCGATGCTTAATTGGGCCGGGATGAGTTCGTTGACGACGGCGGGATTGGTCTGTTTCAGGTTGTCCAGCAGCACCTGCACGTCCTGGCGGGTCAGGATTTCGTGGCAGCGCCGGCGGATGGTTTCCGAAAGATGGGTCACGAGCACCGAGGGCGCATCCACGACGGTGTAGCCGGCCATTTCAGCGGACTTGCGTTCAACGCTGGTGACCCAGGTGGCGGGCAATTGGTAAACCGGTTCCACCGTGGGAACGCCTTTCAAGACGGTCTTGCTGTGCGTGGCATTCATGGCCAGCCACTGTCCCGGCAGGATCTGGCCCTGGGCCACGGGATTGCCCTTGAGCAGAAAGCGATATTCATTGGCGCCCAATTGGAGATTGTCACGCAGACGGATGGGCGGGACCAGAATGCCCATCTCCTGGGCAAAGTTCCGCCGCACACCGGTCACGCGTTCGAGCAGGTCGCCTCCTTTCTTCGTATCCGCCAGCGGCACGAGACCGTAGCTCAGTTCAATTTGCAAAGTATCGAGCGTCAATAGGTTTTCCAGCTTGTCGGTTGCTTTTGCATCGCCGGGGCGGCCCGCAGTTTTGGCGTCGCCGGGCTTGCCATGGGTTCCGCCGGCGGCGCCGCTTGAAACCGGCGCCAGTTCCGGCGTTCCGTGCCGGTGAATGGAATACGAAAGCAAACCGGTTATAACCGACAGCGTCAGGAACGGCAACATCGGCAGTCCCGGCACAATCGAAAAAACGGCCAGCATGATTGAAAGAATCGTCAGCGCCTTCGGATAAAAGAGCAACTGGCGTCCCAACTCCCGGCCCAGGTCGTTTTTCGCCGTGGCACGAGTGATGAGAATACCGGCCGCCGTGGAAGTGATCAGCGCCGGAACCTGCGATACCAAGCCATCGCCAATGGACAAAATCGTAAAATGCTGGAGCGCTTCGCTCACGGTCATGCCCTTTTGCACGATGCCCACCGCAAAACCGCCGATGATGTTGATAAGCGTAATCAGAATGGCGGCGATGGCGTCGCCCCGGACAAATTTGCTGGCGCCGTCCATGGCGCCGTAAAAGTCGGATTCCTCTTCCAGGGAGCGGCGGCGGCTGCGGGCTTCGTTTTCGTTGATCAGACCCGCGTTGAGCTCGGCGTCAATGGCCATTTGCTTGCCGGGCAAAGCGTCAAGGGTGAAACGCGCGGCCACCTCCGCAATGCGCCCGGCGCCTTTGGTAATGACGATGAAATTGATCAGCACCAGGATGAGGAAAACGACCAGGCCAACGACATAGTTTCCCCGCACGACAAAATTGCCGAACGCCTGAATGATGTGGCCGGCGTAACCGTTCAACAAAATGAGGCGCGTGGCCGATACGTTTAAGCCAAGCCGATAGAGTGTGATAAAGAGCAGCAGCGTGGGGAACCCGGTAAATTCTGCCGGACTGCGCAGGTAAAGAATGACCAGGAGCGTTAGAAGTGAAATGCCGATACTGCAGGTCAACAACAGGTCCAGCACGAACGGAGGCACCGGCAATATCAATAACAGAATCGTGCCGAACAACGCGAAAACAAGCCATAAATCTCCATAGCGGAGCAACTTGCGCATTCTGTCACTTAAGGCACCCATGTATTTTTCAGGTCTGGTTTTGCTCCGCGTAATAGCGGTAGCGATTCACCCGGTAAACCCAGGCAAGAATTTCGGCAACGGCCGCATACAGTTCAGCAGGAATCTCGCCATCCACGCGGCCATGTTTAAAAAGCATCCGGGCCAGAGGTTTGTTTTCAACGATCGGAACCTGATGTTGCCGGGCGATTTCGCGGATCTTTTCGGCATTCAGGCGGATGCCTTTGGCGACGACTTTGGGAGCGCGCATGGTTTTGCGATCATAACGGAGGGCCACCGCAATATGGGTGGGATTGGTGACCACCACGTCCGCCCGGGGAACCGCGGCGAGGGCTTTGGCCTTGGACATGGAGCGGCGCTTGCGGCGGGCGGATTTGACGCGCTGATTGGCCTGGGAATTTTTCATTTCCTCTTTCAGTTCGTCTTTGGTCATCATCAAATCCCGCTGCGTGCGCCAAAATTGATAGGAGTAATCCGCCGCCGCGATGATGAGAAGACCCAGGCCGACGCGCACCAGAATCCGCAGGCACGATTCTCCCAGGAACTGCGCCAGCCGCTCGGCGCTGACGGCGGAGGTAAAAATCGGATCACTGAGCACACTGCGGATTTGCGAGGCCGTGACAGCGAGGATAAATGTAAACTTGACCATTCCCACGAGGCTCGGGACGAACATTCGCGTCGAAAAAATCCGTTTAAATCCTTCCAGCGGGTTGACGCGGTTCCAATTGGGGGTAAGCACCTCGGAAGCGGTATTGAAACGGTTTTGCATCCCGCCGGCCAGAAGCCCCGCAACCGCGGTTGCCAGGATGACCGGCCCGGCGCATCGGACCAATACAAAGGCGGCCGAAAGACCGTAACCCTGGATCGAATTGGACGAAAGGGCGGTATCATGGAGATGGCTCAAAGTGAGGACCGCAACGCTGACGAATTGTTCCCAGATTTCGCGTCCGGCAAACGCCAGCGCAGCCATGGCGCCAAACAACACAAACACGGTTTGCACTTCCGCGCTGCGCGCGATTTGGCCTCGCTTGATCGCGTCCTCCAGCCGGCGCGGCGTCGGTTGCTCGGTCTTCTCTCCGGTTTGTTCCGCCACGTTATTTGCCTCCCATCATTTGGGCCACGGCCAGCAAGTCCTCGGGCAACCGGCGCAGATAATTAACCACGTATTCGGAGGAAAGCTGGAGGGTAAAACCAAAAACAATCA
>JASHPN010000427.1 GCA_030038175.1 Verrucomicrobiia bacterium | reverse complement strand
CAATTCCTCGTTGTAGCTGACGACGGTTTCATAACTGTGAATGCTCTCCTGCCATGCCTGCATTTGCTGGATAGCGGTGTTGAGGTGATTGGCAATTTCCGTCTGCGCGCCCTGGACATTCAGATAGGCCTCCTGCAGGCTCAACTTTGCCGCTTTCTTGAGATTCCGCGCTTTAATGTTGCCATCCAATGGCATCGTCAACTCCAGCCCAAGCGACCATGACGGAAAGGCCTGTGAATCCGCCACCTGCCAAGCGGCAGAGGGAGTGTTGGCCAGGCCGTTGTAACCGTAAGCCGCCTTTAAATCCAATTCCGGCAGCGCCGCGTTTTTGGCAACGCCCAGGCGCACTTCCTCCTGCCGCATCTTTTCCTCCTGCATCAGAAAATCCGGGTTGGACTCAAACGCCTCCCAATAACTGTCGGCATACGAGATGGGCGCGTTGGTTTCCGGCGGCAAATCCGCCACCCGAATGGCCGGCGCGACCGGCCCGTTCTGATATGGCATCGGAGCCGAACCCGTGAGCGAGCGGAGCATGCCCAGCGCGTCCAAATCACTTTGCCAGGCCTCGTTGCGCTTGGTCTGGCGCAAGGCCAGCCCCGACTGGGCGTCCATGACATCCAGTTCCGACCCCTGGCCGGCCGCAAGTTTTTGCCGGCTGTCGTCCAGCACATTTTGCGCAACTGCCACCGAATCATCATAAAAACGCAATTGTTGCTGGGCGAAATACACATTCCAATAAGCGCTTTCGGCCCGCGATACCACCAGCATCAATTGTTTGCGATATTGCTGAAATGCAATGTCTGAATCCAGCGCCGCCAGGCGAATGGATGCCATCGTCGGCCCCAATCCAAAGTCCTTCAATAACGGCTGCGTCAGGGTCGCCCCCACAAACGTCTGATATTGCTTGAAGTACAGGACATTTGTGGTCGAGAGAATGCTGGCATAGGGATTAATGTCATTATCCAGCATGCTCATGTTCGCCCCAAGTTGGACGGTGCCCCCGATGGGAATCAACTGCTGAACGCCCCCGTCGTAGATGGTATTTTGCTCGGAAAAAAACGATTCGCCGTTTTCCTCGGCCTGTTGCTCATAGGAGTTGGTGCGCGCATTGCCTTCGCGGGTGATGGAGGCCTGGAGCACCGGCTCAAAAATGCCCGTTTCGGCCTTCTCTTTATGCCGGCCGACCTCCGTTTCGAGCATTTGCGCCTGGACCGATTGATTGTGCGCAAAAACCTCGTGGATGTAATCGTCCAGCTTCAATTCCACGACCGCCGTTGTGTTGGAAACGACTGTATCGCCGCAGGCGGGAAACAAAGCGATTCCACCGCCAAACCAAATCAGTAAGGACCACAACTTAAACCGGCCGCGCAAAGAAAAATCTGGCATCAAATGAAAGAAAAGGATTTCAACAATGGCAGCGCCGGGCAAGAAAAATTTCAGGCAAAAACTCAATGGGGCGCATCTCAGTTTTTGTTACTCTGACCGGACTATATCGCCCCTAACGGGGCTTGAACGTGCGCTATGAGTCGGTCAATGGGAAACCGCGAGCGCCGCAGGCGCGGCATCTGCATCATTTTATTGCCTTTGAGGGCCTCACCCAAAGGACGCAACGCGGGGACCGACGGCAAATATATTCTTTTGGCCTCTCTTCTTTGCGGCCATTGCGGCCTTTGCGTGAGAAAGTCAATTGCATGTTCTTCAGTCAAGTTTCCATCCCGCCAACCCAAAATCGCTCAGAACCCCAATGTTTTTACGGTAAATCCGGGCAATTCGTGTCTGGTTTCCAGTTTCCCGGCCTATGCAAAAGAAATGTGCGCGTCATCCTGCGGCCCAACTCCCCGGAGCGCGCACAGCTTGTCCGCGTGTCGCTGATTTCGCCATGTTCGCGCGGACAAAGCTGTCCGCGCTCCTCTCAGCCCCATACTTCACGCAGCATGCAATACGTAACACGTCTTCGGCTAGTTGCCCCTGCCTGATGCCCAAAGCCTTGCGCGAGGGCGCGTCCATTTGTCAGGCTTCCACAGGTTGCCCTCCAGTTTTACCGGCTCATTCCCGGCGGGAGGCGATCCCGCTTGCTCACCTGCCTTCGCTCCCGCCATCGCCGCGCTGTGGCGCGGCAAGCAGAGCTACGGCAAGGCAGGCGCGCGCGGCTCTGCTGGTTTCATGCTCGTGCGTGTCAATCGTCGGTGCCGCCGGGTTGAGGAGCGGAGCCAGCCAGACCAAAATCTGATCCCCGAGTTCTGACTTCCAATCTCCGTTTTTCCCACCACAGGCGAAGGCGGTCGAAATAGAGGTAAACCACCGGCGTGGTAAACAGCGTGAGGACCTGGCTGAAGGCCAGGCCGCCAACAATCGCAATACCCAGCGGCCGCCGGAGTTCGGAGCCGAGGCCATTGCTGATGACGAGCGGCAACGCGCCGAACATGGCGGCCACGGTGGTCATCATAATGGGGCGAAAGCGGAGCAGGCACGCCTCATAAATGGCCTCGCGCGGACTGAGGCGTTGTTCGCGTTCGGCGACAATGGCAAAATCCACCATCAGAATGGCATTTTTCTTCACGATGCCGATGAGAAGCAGCAGACCAATGAGGGCGATGACGCTGAATTCCGTATTGAAGAGCAGCAACGCCAGAAAAGCGCCGATGCCGGCGGAAGGCAGGGTGGAAAGGATGGTAACAGGATGGATATAACTTTCGTAAAGAATGCCGAGCACCACATACACGGTAAACAGGGCTACGAACACGACCCATAACTCACTGCTGAGAAAGGATTGAAAATCGGCGGCGTTGCCCGAAAGGCTGCCGTGCACACCGGCGGGCATTTTGAGGTCCTGCTCCAGTTGATCAATTTCCTTGACCGCATTGCCCAGGGGAAAACCCGGCTTCAGGTTGAAAGAAACGGTGACGGAAGGAAATTGCTCGATGTGATTGACTTCGATCGGCGAGGTGGCGGGCGCGTAATGCGCGATGGCGCTCAGGGGAATCATGCTGGAACTGTTGGTGGTGTGCAAATAAATCTCGGCAAGGCCCCCGGGGTCCTGCCAAAACCGCGGCTCAACTTCCATGATGACATAATACTGGTTCAGCGGAGCGTACATGGTGGAAACCTCCTCCTGTCCAAAAGCGTCATAAACGGTCCGGTCAACGAGTTGCGCGGAAATGCCCAGGCGGGCGGCGGTTTTGCGGTCATAAACGAGCGAAGCCTGAAGGCCATTTTCATTTTCCTGGTCGCTGGTCACGTCGGTGAACCCGTTCAACTTTTTCATGTGCTGGAGCAGGATCGGCCCCCATTTGTTGAGGTCGTCCAGATTTTCGCCCTGGATCGTGTATTGGTTTTGGCCGTTGCCGGTTTGGAGAAAGACGGCGGCGCCGGGGACGGCGTCGAATTTGGGGCGAAGGCGGTTGATGACCTGGAGGGAGCTGATTTTTCGCTCGCTCAGAGGTTTGAGGGTGAGGTAGATCCAACCCTGGTTGACCGGTCCGTCTCCGCCGGCAAATGACATGGCGTTGGCGACGGCCGGGTCGTCGGCGGCAATCTCGTTGAAGCGCAGAGAGGCCTTCCGCATGGCTTGATAGGAGGCGTCTTCGTTGCCCGTGATTTGGCCATAAACGGTGCCGTTGTCCTGATCGGGGAAATAGCCCTTGGGAATGCACACGAAGAGAACCACGTTCCCCACAATCGTCAGGAGCAGAACGGCGAGGGTGATGGCCGGGTGCCGCAAAACGATTTGGAGGCTCTGCCGGTAGTGTTCGTGCAGCGAGTTAAAGGCCCGTTCGCTGGCGCGATAAAACCAGTTGTGTCCCTTCTGATTGCCGTAGCGAATCAGAAGGGAACAGAGCATGGGCGTGGTGGTCAGGGAAATAACCAACGACACGAGAATGGCCGTGGAGAGGGTGGCGGCAAATTCCCGCATAAAACGTCCCACCACGCCGCCCATCAGCAATATCGGCGTAAACACGACCACGAGTGAAACGCTGATGGAAAGGACCGTGAAAGCCACTTCGCGCGCGCCTTTGAGGGCCGCTTCCCGGGCCGGCAGGCCCTGCTCGGCGTAGCGGGAGATGTTTTCGACCACGACGATGGCGTCATCTACCACGAAGCCGGTGGACACGATCAGCGCCATCAGGGAAAGATTGTCCAGGCTGTAACCGCAGAGATACATCACGCCAAACGTGCCGATCAGGGACGTGGGAACGACCACGGCAGGAATGAGGATGGCGCGCGGGTTGCGGAGAAAAATGAAAACGACCAGGATGACGAGCAGGATAGCGACGCCAAGGGTGCCCTCGACGACATGGAGGGAGGAACGAATCGTCGTGGAGCGGTCGAGCATGACGGTCATGTTCATGCCGGCCGGGATGGACGCCTTTAAAAAAGGCAGCGCGGCTTTGATGCGGTCCACGACTTGAATGATGTTGGCCCCCGGCGTGGGAAGGATGATCAGCAGAATGGAATCTTTGCCGTTGACACAGCCGGATACGCGGATGTTTTGGATGGAATCCTGGACCCTGGCAATGTCGGACAATCGAACCGCAGCGCCGTTGGTGTAACTCACGATGAGCGATTTGTAATCGGCGGCGTTGAACAACTGGTCATTGTCGAGGATGTCCGCGGTTTGATTGCCATTGGCAATTTGGCCCTTGGCCAGGTTGGCGTTTTGGGCGGCCAACACGGCGCGCACGTCTTCGAGGCTTAACCCAAAACTGTTTAGGAGGGTCGGATTGACATCCACGCGCACGGCATGAAGCGCGCCGCCGCCAATGTTGATCTGGCCTACGCCTTCAATTTGAAGCAGGCGCTGTTTAATGATGGAATCCACGGCGTCATACATCTGGCCGCGCCCATAGTTGTCCGAGGTCAGGGCGATAATCAGAATGGGGGCGCCGGCGGGATTCACTTTCCACCAGGACGGATTGTGCGGAAGATACGAGGGCAGGTTGGCGCGGGCGGCGTTGATGGCGGCCTGCACATCGCGGGCGGCGCCGTCAATGTTCCGGCTTAAATCAAATTGCAGAACGATGCTGGTGGACCCGAGCGTGCTGGAGGAGGTCATTTGCGTGAGGCCGGCAATATGGCCAAGCTGGCGTTCGAGCGGAGTGGCGACTGATGACGCAATGATAGCGGGGCTGGCGCCGGGCAGGCTGGCATCCACGACGATGTAGGGCAAATCCACCTGGGGCAGCGGAGCCACCGGCAGTTGCAAATAGGCAACGATGCCGGCCAGCACAATGGCGGCCGTGAGCAGACTGGTGCCGATGGGCCGCCGTATGAACGGAGCGGAAATGTTCACATCAAAGGGTCCTTACTGTGACCGATACTTTGACCAATATAGACACCGCCCGTCACGCTTTTGTATAACCAAATATTATTTTTTATCCCGCTCGTCGCGAGGCATTATGTTTCTCAAGTCGTGGCGCAAGCCAGCACAGGATGCGGCCAATCATGCCCGGCACAAACCCGCAGCAAACCCCGACGTGTCCGTGCGGCAACCGCCAAAGGCCGGGCTGTCCCCACGATTGCCAAAGGTGCAATCATATATCGGAGCGGTTACGGCTTATCTTTCATTGGATATTCGTCGCAACTGGAATCGCAGACCTTTCCAATCGTGTCGCCAGCCACTCCAGCACGCGACGGTTAATGCCGGGTGTGAGCATCCAACTGACGTGGCCGTGCGGCAGCCGCCAGATTTCAGGGTGTTCCCACTTTTGCCAGAGTTCCTCGATGGCGTCTGTCTCTACGAATTGGTCGTAAATCCCTTCGATTAATAAAATTTTCTCTTTGGAAATCACCGGTTTCCCTAACGTCAGGTTTAAAGGCGTCCTGGAGAGCGCCTCGCGCGCCGGACTTTGTGCCCGCAATGCTTCCCGGACCCTGCGCCAGATAATGCGTTCCGCGCGGGTAAACTTATAATTCGGGCGCACGCCGGGCACGGCCAGGACGGCAGCAGCGATCCGTGCATCGCGGCATACGGTTAATCCCGCAAACCATCCGCCGAGTGAAATGCCCCACAACATCACCGCCGGGCAGCCTTCCGCAAGGAGCCAGCCGGTGAGCGCGCGAATCTCCGCGACAGCCTGCGCAAACGCGCGCGCTGACCGGAGTTGGGACCATTCCCTTAGTCGGCGCGCCCGGCGTTGAAAATGATAAGGCGCAACCAGGGTGACCGCATTGAATCCGGCCCGATGGCAGGCGGGAACCAGCCACGGAAACCGATAACGGTGATTGAAGAAATCGCCGCCGCCATGCAGTAAAATGATGACCGGGCGTTCCCGCCAGCGTTCTCCGCAGCGATAGAGCCGGCCATAGGCGACATTGTTCTCCATGACATCACAGGGTTGTGGTGTGGGAAAGGTGAAATGTTTTTGGCCATGGAATTCAAGTTGCGCCGGCTCACTTTCAGCAGGAATAAAATCCGGCCCGTTCAGGAATTGGACGGCTTCATCTATTTGGGATTTTGCGGGATCGAGGTTCCACCGGCGCACCGACTTCAGATGAATGGCCCAGGTCAATTGCGTCGCGTGCCAATCAATGAATTTGGCCAGGGGCGCGATCATGAATTGTTTTTTCGACCGGCTTCCAGCCTCGGCGCCAGCCAGTCAAGCACACGCCCCATCAAGCCCAGCCTTATCTGCGCACTAACGTGACCGTGAGGCAATCGCCAGATTTCCGGCTGCTGCCACTTTTGCCAAAGCTCCTCGATCGCTTGCCTATCCGCGAGCAAGTCATAAATTCCTTCAATCAACAAAATATTTTCCTTCGGGATGACCGGCGTGGATAAAATCAGATTTAACGGGGTCGTATCCATTGCTTCGTGCGCCGGCCTGAGAGCCTGGAGCGCCTCCCGAGCCCGCGGCCAGACGACCGGTTGAGAATGCCAGCTCATGCGCACACCGGGGACAGTCAGAACGGCAAAGGCGATGCGGGCATCGCGGCACGCAGTCAATCCCGCAAGCCATCCCCCAAAGGAAAAACCCAGAAGCGCCACGGAGGGGCAACCTTCATTCAGCAGCCAGCCAGTCAGCGCCCGAATCTCGGCGACGTTCTGTGCCATGGCCCGCGCAAACTCCAAACAATCCCATTCAAAAGGTTGGCGCGGACGGCGTTGAAAATAGTAGGGAGCGAGACAGGTGGCCACGTTGAATCCGGCCCAATTGATCCGGCGGGCAAGCAATGGAAAACCAGAGTAGTAACCGGCCGGAGGTCTGCCATCCAATAGAATGATCACGGGCCTTTCCTGCCAGCGTTCCGCGCACCGATAGAACCGGCCATAAACGATGTTATTCGCTTCGAATTTGCCCGGGCACGGCGTGGGAAATTTGAAATGCCGCGGCCCGTCAAATTCCATCCGCGCCGGATCGCTTGCGGCGGGGATAAAGTCCGGACCATTCAGAAATTCGAGCGCTTCCTCCAACTTCCATTTTGGCCTGGGCGCGTGTCTCAGCGGAGCAACGACGTATGCCATCTGAAGCGCTGACCAATCAATGAATTTTGCGAGAGGCGCGATCATACGTCATATCGCCTTGTGATAAAGCCACGGCCAAAACCAAATAACCCCTCGCGTGCAACCCCAGGCAAACCACAGGCACAAGGCGAACAAGGCAACCAATTTGATCCGTTCCAGCCATCGCGTTTGCCGGAACAGGTCGCGCGCCAGAAATCCGGCGCATGGCCACAGCACCAGCCAAACATGGCAAAGCAGTATGTTGATCGCAAAACGGACCGTGTTCAGCGTGTTCCCGATGAGCGTTTTTAAGCCGGGGAACAGGCTGAAAAATGGGTCGGTGAGCAGCACGATCGTCGCCAGCAACAGGAACGCGCTTATTCCCTGGGCCATCACTAAATCCGAAAGTTTTTCGCTCTCCTCGCGGTTTGAGTCATACCAGATTTTTTTTACCGCTGACCGCTGCCTCAGCACCCTGGGGAAAAAAGCCGCCCGCACCAAAGTGCCCAGCATGACCAAACCCCGAACTCCCCGCATTCGGCGGCCGGAAGTGACCACGCTGGGCCACAGCACGACAAATCTGCCCTTTCGCTTGAGCGCCCACGACATCATCGCATCTTCCGCGCCAAAAAACCGTTCGTCAAAACCACCCACGGCCTGGAATGCCTCGCGGGTGCAGAAAATAAAAGCGCCTCCGACAATTCCCGCCAGGTGCATCCACCATCCGAACCACACCAGCAAAAACTGCGCATATAATGGCGCCGCGCCGTCAAATCGCGCCGGAGCGCCGCCGCCGATAGCGCCTTTGTCCATGCATCGCAACGCGGAGGCCACCACCCGTTGATTGGCAATGGTATCCGCGTCCACAAAAAATAATCGTTCACCGGTGGCCGCGCGAGCGCCGGCATTGCGCGTGGCGGCGATTTGCCGATGATTCACGTTAATCACCCGAGCGCAGTTCTTCTGCGCGATTTCCGCCGTGGCATCGGTGGAGGCGTCGTTGGCCACTACGATTTCGTAAGGCTGTACAGCGGCACGGGCGGAATCATGGATCGCCTGCAACGCGCGTCCGAGACCGGCTTGCTCGTTATGTGCGGGAACAATAAATGAAATCATCCCAGGTAAAGTTGAGTGTTCTCTTCCGCATTTTTATATGATGTTCAGACATCCATACTGACGATTCGTCACGTCCGGCTATGTTATGGTATATCATGATTGACTGCTTATTTCCAAACCTCCCACCAACGGACGTCAATTCGATCAAGCGCGTTTTGGGCGGGTTGAGTGGCTGCGGTCCAATAACGACGAAGGCCCCGGCGAATCCCCCGGCGCACGTGCCAGGAGCACCGCGGAAACGCTTCCAAACAATTGGCAAAGGTCATCGTTATCAAGTCTTGAAACTGGACCCGAGTAATGGGAATCCATTTGCCCGTCGAGCGGTGCTGAACCGAGAGGTCTTTGTCCCGATGGAGGTTCTGATTTAAAGTCTCTCGCCGCATCATGCAAAAGAGCCACACCAACGATTCTGCCTCGTCTCCGATCAATTGCGCCACCTCATCCCGCATGGTGAGTGGTATGGCCTTTTGCTCATAGTATTCAGTGCTATAAACGGAATGGAACAAACCGGCATCACATAGAACCGGCCGCGCTCCCCACTCAGCCAACAACCGCCGAGTGCCCAGCAAGTGGTCGAACAAGCCACGGCCGGAATGCGGCATTTGTTCAGTGCTCGCTTTCCGCAGAAAGCGAAGGTGATTCTCTAATGGTCCGTCCATGCGCTGCCGGTTATTTGACGATATCGAGGGCAAGTGAATTGGTGTCAATCCACACCTTGCCGCCGCCCCAAAAGATAAAACTGGTTTCGATGTGACCGGTGTCTTTAGGGATATCGCAGGTCACGGAAAAGGGCGTCCAATTCATCGTTCCCCTGATGCTTTTGTCGTGCACCATGCTGTCGTTGGCCAGCCGTTTGGAGTCGCGTTGCATTAATCCGGACAACGGACGGATTTGAGGTTGCACATGGTTGGAGACGTTTTCAGTTTTTATCCAGCCGCTCATGCGCACGGTATGGCCGGCATATTGTTCACTTTCCGGATAGCGGATACTATGACCATACCAGGTCCATTTTTTGCCCGCGGCATTCGCCGGCCCGGAGTAAGTAAAGCAAAGGGATGGGCTTCCGTCGTGGCCATTGGCGAGGTCGGTCGTCATGGGGTAGTCCTGAGACGTGGTAATGGCCTGGCGCCAGACACGGTTATCGGTAATCGGGTCGTCAGGGTCGGCCAGGCTGATCTGGAAATCGTCGCCCCAGAGTTCGCCCGGACCGTAAAGATCCGGCCCGAAATAGACCACGCAGGGTTCATCGGGAACGTCCGTGACAAATTTGACTTGTTGCCAGTCCGTCGTGCCGACAATCGGGCGGTCGCTCATGCTGTCAACCCGTGACCAGCCTTTGGTTCTGGCCTCTTTGGTGGCGATCAATAAAAATGCGCTTGCCCAGTTTTGCGCGTCCCTGGTTTTGAGCCAGCCGGTCAGGCAAATATGCTTTCCCAGAAGCGGCGAGCCCGGCCCAACAACACAAATGGTCGAACTGGAGTTGTCAGAGTTCCAGAAACGATGATGATTGTTGGGATCGGGAAATTGAGCGCCGCCCGGAGCCGAATCAATCGGGCCTTTGATATGAATGGCCGGGGCGGAAGTGCTGGTGCGCAGCGTGTTCGTGTCGAAATCAACGGTAAAAAAACCGTCCTTATCGCCATCCTGCTTAAAGACGGAATTCTCAAACGTCAGGGGCGGGTTTTTCGAAGCAAAAGTGAACCGGGCGAGTTTGGCATGGACATAAAGGCCGGTGACACTTGCCCCGAGGATAAGCGCGCCGATAATGCTTGCGGCTACGATGGTTTTGGTTTTTAGAGTCATGGTGAGCAGGGTTGTTTTGGCCAGGGCCATTACGGGAAAGCTTGCCGCCGCGCCCTTGGCCAGCGCGATGGCGGTGATGGTTTTGGCCAAGGCCACGGGCGCCGGCTGGACGGAATGAGCGGCAATCGCGCCGGCAAGGGTCTCGGTGGTGGAAGTGACGCCGCGCCGGTGGAAAAATTTCTGCAGCTTTTCCAGCGCGCGGCCCACGCGCATTTTGGCCGCGTTTTCATTTGCGCCCAAAGCCATGGCCACGTCGCGCATGCTTTTGCCGTCGAAATAACGCAGCACGATGGCGTGGCGGTCGGTTTCATTGAGCGCGGACATTGCATCTTCCAGCGCCGGCGCAACCTGCTGCCAAATATCATCGGATTCAACATCATTGAGGGCGGTTTGCATATGGGCCTCCTGTTCGCGGCGGGCGCGTCGGATTTCGCCGCGGAGAAACGTCAGGGCCGTCCATTTTGCGGTTTGATAAAGCCAGCCCGATAGAATGACCTGGCGCCCCAGGCCGCGGGCTTTCTGCGTCAGGATCACAAAGACGGCCTGGGTGATTTCCTCCGCGGAATGAGGATTGCCGGTGCGCCGCAAGGCGACGGAATAAACCTTGTTGATGTGCCGCTCCACGAGCGTGGCGAAGGCCTCGCCGGAACCGTGCTCGACGTAGTCGCGCAACAGGGCGTTGTCATCCAATTCCTGCATCTGCCTCTAAATGCCGCTGAACCGATGGAAGTAACAATCTTTATTTTTATATGTCCGCCCATTGGAAAAGCGAACCGGACTTTTAATGGGCCTCAAGACTGTAAATGCGTCGCCTTTACCGTCCGGAGTGGACCATTCTTTGCCTGCCATAGTCAGTTACTGGCCAATGAAATAGTGGTTTTGGGCTCCCGCCAATCACAGTTTTCCTTGGAATTTGCTTGCTATTTCGCGTGGTTTAAGTAGATAATCTAAAAATTAGAATATCAAAAAGGAATCCATGAAAGTTAAACTGTGCCAGGGAATTTCGTGCCTCTTCCAGATGGCGCTTCTCAATGCGTCCATCTATACATTGCAGGCGCAGACTCCATTCTCCGACGTTTTTACGGAAGGCAGCCTCAATCCCGCCTGGACGCTGGAAGAGCCGAATCCGGATTCCAGTTATCAAATGACTGGATCCAGTCTCCAGATTACCGCCAGTTGGAACGATGGCGGTTCGGATTTGTATAGCGGCACTGATTACAGCGCCACGCGCGTCCTGCAACCCGTCAATCCCGCCCTGGATTGGATCATCGAAACCGGCTTCAGTTTCAGCCCCGGAAATAATTACCAGGGCGCCGGCATTCTGCTGGCCGATACCAACGGGATTTTCACCAACGACCTTCAGTTCAGCCGCGTGGCCGAGCGGGCCTATTACCCCGACGCCGGCGGGTCAGTCATCCGCTCAGAAGGTTCGTATGTCGGTTATAGTTCCGGCAATTCCTGGATGCGCATCGAAAAAATCGGGACCAATTACATTGGGTGGTTTAGCCCGGACGGTGTCAATTGGACCAACAATGGGACCATAACCGATACGAACATTTGGAACTATTTTGGCGTGTTTGTGATCCGCTATCCGTGGGATGGCGCGCAGATCAATTCGGTGGCGGGTTTCAATTATTTCGACGCTACCGTCATGACGCCCCTCTCGGCGGACATCAATTACATTCCGATCAGCCTGGCGCCCGTGGCCAATGCGGTCAATGCGCGCATCATCAATTGCCCCACCGGCATGCAAAATTTCGCTGGAGTGCCTTTCAACCTTCTTCCGGCCACGGCGAACAATTCCTGGGACGCGATCGGCAGCACCGCCGCCGGCGACAGCAGCGTGCAAACGATGAATCTGCCAGTTCAAATTTACGGCGCGACGGCGGGCAACATGCTGATCAACCTTTCCTGGGGCGACGAGGGAAAGGTGGTGCCGGCCACGTTTACGTGCTCGGACGGCAGCACCTACACTTTCAACCTGGCCGCCGGGGCGGAGTTGCGCGACTGGCTGGCCAACGTTTATGTCAACGATATCAGTGATTACGCCGTCGCCTCGGACGTCTTTAATGGCACGTCGGTCGCCAATCCCGGCCAGGCCGCCCGCATAGACATGCAGACCATCCCGCTGCCGGCGTCTTTTGCCACCAAAGTCCTGACCAACATCAATGTCACCGACTATGGACCCACCGGCAACAATGACGAAAGTTACAGTTCATCCATCGGCGCTCAGCGCGCTTTTGTGTATGGCGTCACCGTGGCCACAACGCCGGTGTTCCTGAATGTTTCGCAGGCGCCGGGAGGCGCGGTCGTTTCATGGAACAGCAACTACAGCAACTACGGTTTGCAGACCTGCACAAACCTTCTCACCGGTCCGTGGACCGCCTTTTCCGGCACACCGTTCCTGGTCGGCAACCAATTTTACGTGACCAACGCGATCACCAATTCGTGCCAGTTTTTTCGCCTGTTCTATTCGTATTGAAGAAATCGTTAGCCGCCGCCGCATGCTCCATAGTGGCCGGGTTGAAACTGCGTCGGTTTGTGAAAAAATTAGAAGCGCAAACAGGCAAATCAGCAAAGCCCTTCGGATGGATGCCTTAAACTTTAATTCAAATTATAACACCACCCTTCTGTTCAAAAAATTTTTCCATGATATACTGTTTAAGTGCCTGTCACTGAAACCGTCTCCGTCGTTTGCCGCTTCTGCGGCGTTATTGTCGTCGCCATGGCAACTCTTTCAGCCCGGGCCGCCGGCACGCTCACCGACCTCGGCGCCACGGCCCCGACTCCCGGCGCCTACGATATTTCCCAATTCAGCACGAGCGGCGAAGCCAGCTCGCCCGACGGACTGAATTATTACACCGACAATTATCCATCGCACAGCGGCGGCGCGCCGGGCCAGACGTTCACGACCGGTTCCAATGCCGGCGGATACTGGCTCAATACCCTGGCCTTCAAGACCGGCGGCGGGGGCACAGAATCCACGACGACGCCGCAAACCTACGTCCTCTATCTTTTCACCGTGTCCGGTTCCACGGCGACCGCCTGGTTCAGCACGACCGCTACCGGCTTCGCGTTCAACAACGGCGACTGGCTGCAATGGACCAATCTCAATCTGCTGCTTTCGCCGAACACGGTTTATGCTTATGCCTTCAGCCGCACTGCCAGCGGCACTGGTTGGGAGCAGCTTGCCAATGCGAGCAATAATCCCTACGCCGGCGGCCAAATCGGCCTGTTCCCTGTCGGCGGCGGCGCCATCACCTATGGCCCGAGCGGGCAATTCGACGGCGTCTTTGACCTCGGCCTGACGCTGACCAATCCCGCCGGATCAGTCGCCCTGCCGGTGGTCGCCAACAGCGCCGCTACTGGCCTGCAGCCCAACGGCGCCACGCTCAACGGCCAGGTGTCCTCCTCGGGCAACCAGGTGCCGACCGTCACGATTTACTACGGTCCAGCAAACGGCGGGACCAATCCTTCAGCCTGGGCCGATAGCACAACTTTGGGTCTGCAGAATTCCACTTTTTCCGCCCCGGTCTTCAATCTCAATCCGAGCACCACTTATTATTTCACCGCCTGCGCTTCAAACCAGGCGGGCGGGGCCTGGGCCCAGCCGTCGTTGAGTTTTCAGACCCCGGCGCCAACTCCCGTCGTTAATCTGGCCGTCAATTGGGGCGTTTGGCAGGGATGGGGCTGCTCGCTCTGCTGGTGGGCCAACGTCTTCGGCACCCGCTCCGACCTGGCGGACATTGTCTTCACCACCAACTACACGACGCTCAACGGCGTGAATCTTCCCGGCCTGGGCCTGAACATCGCCCGCTACAACGCCGGCGCGTGCAGCGCCAATTCCGTCAACGGCCAGTCCATGGTCGCCTCGCCCAACATCCCGTCCTGGAAACAAATGCAGGGTTTCTGGCTTAACCCATCCAGTTCCGATCCCGGAACCACCAATTGGAATTGGAATCTCGATGCTAACCAACGCTCCATGATGTTGATGGCCCAGGCGCGCGGCGCCAGCATCCAGCTCTTTTCCAATTCGCCCATGTGGTGGATGCTCGACAATTTCAATCCCTCCGGCCCCAACACCGCGTCCACGGATAATCTCAACTCCTCGTACGACGATGACGCCGCCATCTATCTCGCCACGATTGCCGCCTACGCCCAAACCAACTGGGGTGTCACCTTCAATTCCATCGAGGCCTTCAACGAGCCGCATGGCAGTTGGTGGGTATCCACCGGCACGCAGGAAGGGTGCTACTTTGACACGCCCACGCAGGCGACGGTCATTCAATATCTGCGAACCGAGATGAACAATCGCGGCCTGGCCAATATGCCCATCGCGGCATCGGACGAAAACAGCTACGACGTCGCGCTTTCCACCTGGCAGGGCTTTAACTCCACCGTGCAGGGTGACGTCGGCACAGTCACCACGCACGGTTACGAGTACGGCAGCGGCAATCGCGCGGGACTTTACGCGGCCGCGGCCGGCAAAACGCTCTGGAACACCGAGTATGGAGAGCCCGACGCCACCGGCATTTCTCTGGCCACCAATGTGGACCTGGATTTCGCCAGCCTGCATCCAACCGCGTGGTGTTATTGGCAACCGTTCGATAGTAGCGACTGGGGCCTCATTAATTCCGACGTCGGCAGTTCCAACATCACCACCCCAAACCCGAAATACTACGTTCTCGCCCAATACACGCGCCATATCCGGCCCGGCATGACCATCCTCGACAGCCTCGCAGCCAACACCGTCGCCGCCTACAGCGTTACCAACCGCACCCTTGTCCTTGTCACCTGTAATCTGGGCGCGGCGCAGAACATCGGTTTCTCCCTTACCAATTTCCCTGCCGTGGCCGGTCCGATCACGCGCTGGATTACCGTGCCCAATACGACCACCAATTACATGCAGTTCAATGATGTCTCCCTCACCAACGGCGTTTTCCAGGTGGCCTTTCCCGCGAACTCGGTCCAAACTTTCGAGATCGCCAATGTGGATATGGCTCCTCCCGCTGCGCCTGTGTCTGTAACCGCATCCGCTGACGTGGGCGTCGCCAATCTGAACTGGACGTCATCGGTCGGCGCGACCAACTACCTGCTCGACCGCGCCGCCAATTCCGCCGGGCCTTATTCACTCCTTTCCAGCCTCGCCGCGACAAATTACAGCGACACCCAGGTCACCAACGGCGTGACCTATTACTACACCGTCACGCCCGTCAATGGCGCCGGCCCTGGCCCCGTATCCGCGCAGGCCAGTGCCACTCCCTATGCTCCGCCCGCGATCACTCCGACGTTTTCGGGAAGCCAGTTCTCGCTTTCGTGGCCCGGATGGGCGACCAATTATTCCATCTATTACGCCACCAATCTCAATCCGCCGATCATCTGGTTCCCGCTCACCAACCAGCCGCAATCGTCCAGCACAAACCTCGGCATCTTCCTGCCGATGACCAATGGCGTCCCGCACTTCTATCGGCTCAAGGCAAACTGAAAATTGAAAACGCGCTGAAAGCGCAAGGCCATAGTAGCCGAGGGCAACGCCCAGGAATCTCAAAACCCAAAATCCCGAAAGGGCTGAAGGCCCACCTCAGCAATTTACAGATGACCACAGCACGGCTGGCGCCGCAACCGAGGAGCGCGGACAGCTTTGTCCGCGCGAACATGGCACAAACGAGGAACACACGGACAAGACTGTCCGCGCTCCTCATTCTTGAAGCCGGCAGGTTTTCCCTTTCCCATCCTCCATCCTCGTTTTTGCCAGCTACACTTTTATCGGCAAAACCAGCATGGTGCGGTCGTCCTGGTAGAGGCGGCGTTGGAGTTCGAAAACCGTATGGTTATAAAGCCAGCGACTGAGGAG
>JASHPN010000426.1 GCA_030038175.1 Verrucomicrobiia bacterium | reverse complement strand
TACCTGCCGCGAGAGCATTTTTGGCTTCCGAAACATTTTCGTAGGTGATCGCGTCGTACAGCTGCCCTAAATGATCTGGATCAGCATGAACGGAAGCTACGCAGGCCCTGGTCGTCAGGAGGGCAAGTAACAGCAGCTTTGCGGCGAATTGCTTATTTGCCGTTTTCTTTTGCATCAATTTGCTGCGGACGGCCAATTGTTCATCCTGAATCATAGTTTTATGGCATAAATTACATGCTAACCAGTAGCAAGCAGAATCTTCAAAAGGGCCCCTGAAATTTAGACGAATCGGTCCAGGTGACGCAGTTGACATCAAGCGGATTCCATCAATAAACTGGATTTCTTTAAACCCGAGGCTGCCATGTTAAAAAACAGGATCGTCCTTTTGCTGTTGGCGGTATGCGCGAATGTCGCATTCGCCGAATCGTTTGAGCCGCTGCTCCTGCAACATCCGTCCCTGAGCGCCGACCAAATCGCTTTCGATTACGGCGGCGAGATTTGGATTGTCAGCCGCGACGGAGGGGATGCCACCCGGCTCGTCACCGGTAGTGACCGGTTGAGCGGACCCATTTTCTCGCCGGATGGGGAATCGGTCGCCTACTCCGGTGATTACCATGGCAACGAAGACGTTTATGTGGTGCCTGCCGCGGGCGGTGAACCGGAGCGGCTCACTTATCATCCCGGCGCCGACGTCGCCATCGGTTGGACCCCCGACGGCAAGAACGTCCTCTTTACTTCTCAGCGGGCCCGTTATTCTGATCCGGCGCAGTTTTTCACCATGCCGTTGCGCGGCCGCGGGTTTCCCACGGAACTCCCGCTTCCCATGGGCGCGGACGGCAGTTATTCGCCCGACGGCAAAGAGCTTGCCTATGTGCCGATTTTTCAGTGGGAACCTTACTGGAAGGATTACCGCGGCGGCCAGACCACGCCGATTTGGATCGCCAACCTGTCCGATTCGAGCATCACGAAAATCCCGCGCGATAACTCAAACGACCGGAATCCGATGTGGGTCGGCAAGACGATTTATTTCCTGTCCGACCGCAACGGACCGTTCACACTGTTTGCGTACGACATTGTCTCGGGGAAAGTCACTGAAGTGATTCACAACACGGGCTTCGACATCATCTCCGCCGGCGCCGGCCCTGGAGGTATTGTGTATGATCAATTTGGCTCGCTTCACATTTATGACTTCGCCACGCACACGGCACACGAAGTTCACGTGCGAATCGCCGCCGACATGCCGCAATTGCAGCCGCGCTTTGAAAAAATGACGGCCGACGATCTCCAATATCCCGCCATTTCGCCCACCGGCAAGCGAGCGGTTTTTCAAGCGCACGGCCAAATCGTGACGGTTCCTGCCGAGAAGGGCGACGTCCGCGATTTGACGCCGGTTTCCGGTGTCGCCAACCGCGAGCCGGCGTGGTCGCCCGATGGCAAATCCATCGCCTGGTTCTCCGATGAATCGGGCGAATATGAGCTTCACATAGGGGGCCAACTCGGCCTGGGCAAGGTCCGCAAAATCACGCTCGACCATCCGCCGTCCTACTACTACAACCTGGCCTGGTCGCCTGACAGCAAAAAGATCGCCTACTCCGACAAGCGCCTGAACCTTTGGTATCTGGATCTGACCAACGGCGCACCGGTGAAAGTAGATACAGATTATTACGAGGATGACCCGCTCAAAGCCCACTGGTCGCCCGATAGCCGGTGGCTGACTTACGACCGCATCCTGCCGAACATGCTCCACGCAATCTTCGTCTATTCGACGGCAACCAGGAAGCCTGTGCAAATCACTGACGGCATGAGCGACGCGCAATATCCAGTGTTCGATAAAAGCGGCAAATATATCTACTTTGCGGCCAGCACGGATTACGGCCTGACCGCCGGTGACAGTGATATGTCCGGCCTTTCGCGCCCGGTGACCTTCAGCGTTTATGCCGTCGTGTTGCAAACGAATGTGCCGTCGCCGGTCGCCCCGCAAAGCGACGATGAAAACTCGGACGAAAATGCGAATGAATCCGATGACGAATCCACCATGGCCGTAAACGACGATGAAGCGACACCGCGCACCAGCAAACAATCGACTAATAACGCCGCGAGTTCGACGAAAAAGGGCGAAAAGGAGAACAAGACAAACGAAACGCCCGTAACGGTCACAATTGATTTTACCAACGTTTTGCAGAGGATTGTCTCACTGCCAATTCCCGCCAAAAATTATGAAAAATTGGAGGCGGGCGATAATGGCATCCTGTTTTTGGTGGAAGGTCCGGCCGTCATAAACACGCCTGCCGAAGAATCGTTGAGCGTCCAACGCTTCGACCTCGAAAAGCGGAAAACCGAACAGATTTTGGATGGCATCAAGTCATTCGCGCTCTCCGCCAACGGAAAGAGAATGCTCTACCGCAAGGGTGACACTTTTTACATCGCCGATTCCGCGAAAGCACCGGCGGACGCCAAGGCGCTCAAGACGGAAGGCGTGGAAGTGTATGTGGACCCGCGGGCGGAATGGCGGCAGATGTATCATGAGGTCTGGCGCATCGAACGGGATTTCTTTTACAACCCGCACTTCAATGGGCTGGATATTAAAGAAGCCGAGCGCGTTTATGCGCCGTTTTTAGACCGGGTGGCCAGCCGGGACGATTTGAATGATTTGTTCCGCCAAATGATTGGAAACCTGGCCATTGGCCATCTCTGGGTTAAAGGCGGCACGGAACCGAAAATGGAGGAAGTGAATGTCGGGTTGCTCGGCGCGGATTACGAAGTCGCCCATGACCGCTATCGCTTTAAACACATTTACAGCGGTCAAAACTGGAACCCGGACCTCCAGGCCCCGCTCACGCAACCCGGCGTCAATGTCCAGGCGGGCGACTATCTTCTGGCCGTAAATGGACGGGAACTGACCGCCGCCGACCATCTCTACAGTTTCTTCCAGGAAACCGCCGGCAAGCAAATCGTCATCAAAGTCGGTCCGCATCCGAACTACAAAGGCTCGCGCGACGTGACCGTGGTTCCGGTGGACAGTGAGTTTGCGCTGCGGAATTATGCCTGGATTGAAGGGAATCGCCGCAAAGTGGACGAAATGACCGGCGGCCGCGTGGCGTATGTCTATCTGCCCGACACGATGTTCGGCGGCTATAAGAACTTCAACCGCTATTTCTTTTCCCAAACCGATAAACAGGCTGCGATTATTGACGAGCGCTTTAACCACGGCGGCTATCTGGCCGATTATATTGTGGACTATTTGCGGCGGCCGATCCTGAACCGCGTGATGACCCGGGAAGGCCACGACATTTCCGAGCCGCTGGGGATTTTCGGCCCCAAGGTGATGATCATCAATCAATTTGCCGGTTCCGGCGGGGACGCGTTGCCGTGGTATTTTCGCAAACTGCAAATCGGGCCGCTGGTCGGGATGAAGACGTGGGGCGGGTTGGTCGGTATCGGAGGTTATCCTCAGTTAATTGACGGCGGCACGGTCATGGCGCCGCGCTGGGCGATTTATGGGCTTAATGGACATTGGGAAGTGGAAAACCACGGCATCCCGCCCGACGACGAAGTGGAGATGGACCCCAAACTGGTGCGCGAGGGACACGATCCGCAACTCGAGGAAGCCGTCAAGGTGGTGCTTCAGCTTTTGAAAGAACACCCAACGCCGGCCTATCCGCGCCCAGTCTATCCCGATTACCACCAAACGTTCCCGCCGCCTCCGTGAGGACACGGAGGCTATGTTAATAATCTTCGACATAGATGGCACGCTCATTGGCGGAGAGTCTTCCGACTGGAAATCATTTGATGGCGCGATTGCAGCGGTGCTCGGCTTTGGCCCGACGGAGGAATTTTATTCGGCGTTGCCTGATATCACGGCGCAGCGAATTGCCGAAGCTGCCGTGCGAACGGCTGGCCGGCGGAATGGAATTGGATTGGAGGAGTGTATTGAGGATGAATATCTGCGCCGTCTCCGTGCAGCGCACACAGAGAATCCCGAGGCATTTCCTGCCCGGCCCGGCGCGCTCGCGCTGCTCGAGCATCTGGCTGCGATACCGGGCACATGTGTCGCGATTGCGACTGGGGATTGGTTATCAACGATCTCATTTAAGCTGTCAGCCGCAGGAATTGATATTTCTGGATATCCGCTGGCTACGTCATCCGACGCAGCCGGACGGGCGGACATTATCCGACGCGTGGCCCAACGAGCCGGACGATCTTTGGAAGAAGCCGTCTATGTAGGGGACGGCACCTGGGACTTGAGAACTTGTCGCGATCTTAACCTGCCATTCATCGGCACCGGCTCGCGAACGGACCGACTGCGGGCAATGGGCGCCTCGGCGATAGTTGAGCCATTCGAAATCGCGCCATTCATGGCTGCGCTCCAATCAACGATCCGGCGAGGAAGTGCTGATGGCCGGGAAAGGCTCGCTCAGTCCCGCCCTTTACCGGATGGAGGCAAAGGATGGATCCGTGCGGATGGAGAATAGGAGTCAATGCCTGGGTTGCTTCAGCCAATAATCTCGAAAGCTGCGCAACCGTCCGAGCGATTCCCGATCTTTGGCGCGGTTGGCGGCAGCCTTGCTGGCGATGATGTCGTCGAGATGGCAAACGGGAAATCCGTCCACAACAATATGCCGGCGCCATGCATCGGCGAACTTCTCGATGCCGTCGGGGGCGAAAACCAGGTCCAGGTCGAAGGGGCCGTTTTTCAATTGGACGAAATCCTTGCCGCGTTCGATTTCCGCCGCCTCGGCTGCCGCAAGTTCAAAGCCCAGTTCTCGCAGCGCAGTCACCAGAGCGCGTCCGTTTTCCGGCGTGCGATCGGGAAAGATGTCGGCGTCCTGGGTGGTGTCGGGGAAACCCAGGATGATGGCTCCCGATTTGCCGATGAAAAGATAGCGGACTCCGTGGCGGGCAAACGTGTCGCGGATTTCCTGCGCCTGACGGTATTCAAACGCGCCCATAGCCAAGCCAATCGGGAAGGTTTTCCTCACACCACCGGCGGTATTCTTCCATGCTCTCAAACGAGCGGTAGCGGGCATCATCCAGGACTGGCTTGTAGGTGCGCACAAAGGAGTAGCGGAAACGCTGGGCCAAAGGCCGCCGCGCCGCCGCCTCGAACTCGGCCAGCAGATCTTGCGGGATATCGGTCACGGCGCCCATGTAACAATGCTACCGGGTGAAATCCAATGTCGCAAGTGCGGGGATCAGGGCAGACGCATCTAAATTTCAATGTTTTCCGCCCTGCTTTCATTAACACTGTGGCTTTAGCCCGGTGGACCAGCCATGTCAAAAAGTCCGCAGCCGTTTTAACGGCTTTTGGGATGCCAATAAGCCGTTAAAACGGCTTCTACCACTCGACTCTGGCCTGACACCGGGCTAAAGCCACGGTGTTAATCGGAAATTTCGCCAATTTAGATGCGTCTGCCCTGGTGCGGGGATTGGCGGACGAACCGTCGGACCCGGTCGTTTCCTGGAGTATCATGTTCGTTTACTCATTTCGTTTACCTGGTTTTTAACGTTATTCTCTAATAAAAGCTCGGGTTTTTAAGCTTCGTTTAGCTCGTTCACACTTTCTCTTGCTTCATCCATGCTACATCGGTTGCGAGGGTGGTTTTGGCGTTGTCGAACTGATCGGGAAAATTGTTGTTGAGCCTGAGGGAGAGATCTTCCATTCCGCGGCAAAAACTGGCGGCGCGCGGACCGGATTGGGCGGCCAATTTTTTGAATTTATCCCGAACGGGGTTTGTTCCGGTGCCGCCGCCGGCGGCAATGAATCCTGGATAGGCTTCGATCAAATCCTTGAGCGCTTCCTTTTGTGCCGGCGTGTTTGCCAACAGAAGAATGGCTTGTCCGATGGAACGGGCCGGATCGTAGGCGGCAGGATTGAATGCATAATCGGCGCAGGTGGCCAGGGGAAGGCGGTTGATTTGATTTTGGGTTCCCATGGGGTTGGCCATGTAGCCGTCAATGATCTCGCACAAGCCGGGAGCGCGCCCGCTGACCGGTCCGAGGTTCAATGTCGGCTGCCCGTCGTTGACCGGATAGTTGTCCCACAAAAAGAGCCGGTGTTTGACGGTCTTCTTATAGCTCTCGGCTGCCGCCATCGTAATGCGTGGTCCCGCGATGGCGTCGCCTGTCCAAAACACATAGGCGTCGGCATCCAGGTCCCGGCCAAGGGTCTGAAGATACGCATGATCGCCGGTCCCGGTGCCGTCACCATGATATGGACCAGGACAAAAAATCATCTGAGCGTCCGGGTCCCTGTGTCGGAGTTGCGCCAGCACGGTATTTACCATGTAAGCGTCCTGTCCCGCTACGACTGTTGGCGATTCCGTCCACGCAACGTCATCCACGCAAATGCTGAACCATTTAACGCCCCGGCTCTGCGCCCAGGCATAATGCCGGGACAACCGGCCAAGATCTCGCGGGTCCGCCGGATTGAGCGGCTGTTTGGAGGCCAATTGCGGGTTCATGCAAAAGCAAAACGTGATGCCGTTGCTTTGGCAGGCGCGGATGACCCGCGCGAAAGCCGCCTTTTTGACATCCGGCAGCGGTTTCCACCATTCGTTTGTCCACGGGTGAGTGGACGTAAAGAGAGAAACGTAACAATTCATCAGGAAATTCATTCTGAATTTCGCGAGCCATGGGATTTCCTCCAGGTATTGGTCTGGCGTCCAGGCCCATCCTTTGGCGCCGCGGAACTTGAAACCCGCTCGGCCGGGAGCCAACGGTTCGGGAAACGGCCGCGGCTTTGCCGGGATCTGGACGCGAAGCGACGATGTGGCCGTGCCTTCCTGTGGGCCGTCATCGGAGTCATTGGCGGCAAAAACACGCCAGGGTCTATTGACTGCCGCAAGCGCGGCCACACCCATGGAGGTCTTTAAAAATCGCCGGCGGCTGAGAGTAAAATCGTTCATGCCAATGCCCGCACCCGTTCTTTCTCGCTGGAACATAGCAGAAGTGTCACATCTGTCACATCTGTCACAGCACTTTTTCAAAAAATATGTGTAAAATGCACAGCGATCACCTCCCGCGCCTCAAACTCCGTGTCTAAGGAAACAAGGAAACCAGCGCCAAAAAAACACGCATTTTTCGGCAAATATTAAAAATTCAGAGGAAACAAAAATGGAAACGAAAAGAAACCAAGGAAACTGATTCACGAATTTTCCTTTTTCCATTCCGATTTCTTTCTTAACGTTCATTATGCGATTTGCCTTTGCTGATATACCCATCCTTGCCCTGGTCCTTGTAGCGGCGAGCGTGCCGCGTGTCGTAGAAGCCGCGCCGGAGGCGCCCGTTTCAGGACGGACGGAGATGTCTGGCGTTACGAATGTTTTTCGCGCCGATAAACTTGCGGCGATGGACGACGCCATTGAAACCGCGATTGCCCATCATAAATGTCCCGGCGGCGTGCTCTGGCTTGAGCGCAACGGCACAGTCTATGAAAAGGCCTATGGCGAACGTTCCCTTGTGCCCGATCGCGAACCCATGACCGAGGACACCATCTTTGACATGGCGTCGCTGACCAAGGTTATGGCCACCACGCCGTCCATCATGCTGCTCATTCAACGCGGCCAGGTGCAATTGGACGCGCCGGTGTGCAGGTATATCCCCGAATTTACCGGCGGCGGCAAAGAGTCGGTGACGGTGCGCGAGTTGCTCACCCACACCTCCGGATTGCCGCCTGACATTGAAACGTCCACTCATTGGCACGGCTGGAAGACGGGCATAAAAATGGCCTGTGCGGTTCAATTGGACGCTGCTCCCGGCACGCTCTACAAATATAGCGACATCAATTTCATTCTCCTGGGCGAAATTGTGCGGCGCGTTGGCAAAATGCCGCTTGAGGATTTTGTGCAAAAGGAAATTTACGGGCCGTTGAAAATGACGGACACGGGTTTCTTGCCGCCCCGATCCAAACGTTACCGCATCGCTCCTACGGAAGTGGTAAATGGCAAGCCGTGGCGCGGAACAGTGCATGATCCCACGTCGCGGCACATGGGCGGGGTGGCCGGCCATGCCGGGCTGTTTTCCACGGCGTCCGATCTGGCGCGCTATGCCCGGATGATGTTGAACATGGGCGAACTGGACGGCGTTCGCATTTTCACGCCGGAAACCGTCAAGCTCATGACCAGCCCGCAATGCTCGCCGGGAGTGAACGTGCTGCACGGTTTGGGCTGGGACATTGATTCGCCGTATGCCGGGCCGCGCGGCCATTTGTTCCCGATTGGTTCCTATGGCCACACCGGCTGGACGGGCACGTCCATCTGGATCGATCCTTATTCAAAGACGTTTGTGATCTTTCTGTCGAACCGCAACCATCCCACCGAAGCCGGCAATGTCATTGGCCTGCGGCGCCAACTCGGAACCCTCGCGGCGGAAGCCGTCATTGGCTTCGATTTTTCAAAAGTGTCGGGGATTACAAATTAACCGTAGCATCATTCGGCAAATCCCTTTGCCTTGAGAATCGCTTCGATTCGTTTAATCCTCTCGGAATGATCGGCAAGTTCATTCGAATGCCAGCCGATTTTCTGCGCGCATTCGCTGATCCTTGACTCAAATTGGAGGGCCTTTGACTCGAAGGAAACGCGGGTTGCGGTAATGTGGTTTTCCAACGTGGTGAGTTTGATGTCCAATGGCCCAATGAAATTGCGAATATCATGGATTTGTTCGCGTATTTGCTCGAAATCGTCTTTCATTAGTTAAGATCATTAAAGCCAAAAAATGGCACATCACCTCCCCAATAATCGCACTCTACGTCAGCATTTTTCTTTGTCAAACATTTAAAATTAAATGAAAAAGTCAAAGTCTGCCCCCGAAAACCGTGGCAGGGCGATGATCGCGATTTGTCCCGGCAGGAACATCTGGAAATAGCTGTGGCCTTTTGACCTCCAAAAAATCCCAAAAAAGCGCTTGCAATCCAAACCTGCTCTGATAGATTTCGCTTTCCGTCTATTGAGGGCAATGGACAGTTCACGGCAAAATCCGTGACGCAAAAAATATGAAAGCAAGACTTTACGAGAAATACAGGAATGACGTTGCGCCGGCACTTCGCCAAAAACGCAGTTACCAAAACGTCCATCAAATCCCGCGCATCGAGAAAATTGTCGTGAACATGGGCGTGAGCGCTTCGCTGGAGAAGGGCGCCATTGACGATGCCTCAAAAGATTTGTCCCTGATCACCGGACGCAAACCGGCCATCAGCAAGTCACGCCACAGCATCGCCAATTTTAAATTGCGCGAAAACGTGCCCATCGGGTGCCGCGTCACCCTGCGCAAAGACGCGATGTACGAATTTTTTGACCGGCTGGTTGCCACGGCGCTGCCGCGTATCCGCGACTTTCGCGGATTGTCGCCCCGCAAATTCGACGGGCGCGGCAATTACACCTTCGGCATCGCCGACCAGACGATTTTTCCGGAAATCGAACTGGACAAGATTAAACGGAACCAGGGCATGGACGTCACGATCGTCACCAGCGCCACGACCAATGAAGAGGCGATGGACTTGTTGAAGATGATGGGATTTCCGTTTGCGGACAAGTGATTTTAGAATCGGAGAACAATTAGAAATTTATGGCAAAGAAAGCATGGAAGGAGCGCAATAAGCGCAAAGCGGGGACGGTGAAGAAGTACGCCGCGCTCCGCGCTCAATTAAAGGCCAAACGCGACTACGCCGGCCTGGCAAAGCTGCCCCGCGACGCCAGCCCAACGCGCCTGGTCAACCGTTGCGCCATGAGCGGACGCCGCCACGCCTACCTCCGCAAGTTCGGGGTGTCGCGCCTTACCTTCCGTGAAGCCGCGTTAAACGGCCTGATTCCGGGCGTAGTCAAGGCAAGCTGGTAATCCATTTTTTATGACTGACCCGATTTCAGATATGTTGACGCGGCTCCGCAACGGCGGACGCGCTTTGCAGGCGATGATCGAACTGCCCCACTCGCGCCTGAAGGAAAGCATTGCGCAAATCCTCAAGCGCGAAGGTTACGTTCGCGACGTGGCGGTGGACGGCAAGAACGTCAAGAAACTCAAGATCCAGCTCAAATACGACGGCAAGAAAAATGTCATCGAGGGGTTGAAACGCGTCAGCAAGCCGGGCTTGCGCAAATACGCCGGCGCGACTGAAATTCCCCGTGTGCGCGGAGGGTTGGGCGTGGCGGTGATTTCCACCCCCGAAGGCCTGATGACCGACACGCAGGCCCGCAGGAAAAACCTCGGCGGAGAGATCCTCTGCTACATCTGGTAACGATACTATGTCACGAATTGGAAAACAGCCGATTGCCATTCCTCCCAAGGTCAAGGTGGAGGTCAAAGGGCAGAAAGTTTTGGTGGAAGGCCCCAAAGGAAAGCTCGATTGGGAATTGCCCCATCGCACCAGCCTCAAAGTCGCCGATGGCAAAATTGTGGTCAGCCGCCAGGGCGACGATTCCGAGGCCAAGGCGCTGCACGGGCTGAGCCGCGCCCTGGTCAACAATATGGTCAAAGGCGTTACCGAGGGTTTTGTCAAAAAACTCGAAATTCAGGGCGTCGGATTCAAGGCGGCCGTTCAGGGCAAAGTGGTCAATCTGGCCCTGGGCTTTTCTCATCCGATCAACTATGACATTCCCGACCAGATCAAAGTGACCGTGGAGGAGAACACGAAACTGACCATTGAAGGGCCGGACAAAAAAGTCGTTGGCCAGGTCGCCGCGGAAATTCGCAGCTTCTATCCGCCCGAACCTTACAAAGGCAAAGGCGTCCGCTATGTGGGCGAACACGTCCAGCGCAAGGAAGGCAAAACTGTCCAATAACCTTTGAGATGAGAACTGAAAAAAAACATCAATTGCAGCAACTGCGCCGCTGGCGGATCCGTAAGAAGATCACCGGCAGCAAGGAGCGCCCCCGCATGAGCGTCTGTTTTACCAGCGAAAACATTCACGTCCAGTTCATTGACGACGAGGCCGGCCGGACGCTGGCCGCGGTTTCGACCGTGGGCAGCAAATCTCCCGTGAAGGATCTTTCGGCAAACGTGAACGGCGCCAAAGCCGTGGGCGCGCTGGCCGCGAAAAATGCCCTCGATAAAGGCATCAAACACGTGGTGTTTGACCGTGGCGGCAAACTGTATCATGGCAAAGTCAAGGCGCTCGCCGATGCCGCCCGCGAAGCGGGACTCCAATTTTAACATTTAACTTATGCCAGAAATCGAACAAACAGAAGGCGAAGAGCAGCGCGGCCCGCGCCGCCGCCGCAAGCCGATGAACGAAGTGCCGGAAAACGCTTTTGAAGGCGCCGGCGAGGAAATTGCCGAGAAGGTCGTTTATATCAATCGCTCCGCCAAGGTGGTCAAAGGCGGGCGCCGATTCAATTTTTCCGCCCTCGTGGTGGTGGGCGATAAAAAAGGGCGGGTGGGTTATGCCCTGGGCAAAGCCGGTGAAGTGGCAGACGCCATCAAGCGCGGCGGTGAACTGGCGCGACATCAAATGCAGCCCGTCGCCCTCAAGGACGCCACCATTCCCCATGAAGTTTTTTCCGAGTTCGGCGGCGCCAAGGTCCTGCTCCGGCCGGCCTCGCCGGGAACCGGCATCATCGCGGGCAAAACCGTTCGCGCGGTTTTGGAGTCGGCCGGCGTCAAAGATATTCTGACCAAATCCCTCGGTTCCAAGAACGCCGCCAACGTTGTCAAGGCCACTCTGGCCGCCCTGTTGAGCCTGCGTACCCGGGAACAAATTTACAAGAGCCGCGGCCTCGAAATTAAAAAAGTTGAGGCGCCCAAAGCGCCGGAAGCGGTTGCTTCAATTTCTTAATTTGTTAAATATGTTAAAAAAGTTGAATAGTTAAAAAAGTGTCAGGCGAATTAAATCCAATTTAGCCAATTAACTTTTCAACCATTTAACCAAACAATTTTTATGCGATTACATGATTTAAGACCCCGTCCCGGCGCCAAGCACCGGCGCAAACGCCTTGGCCAGGGTGAATCCAGCGGCCACGGCAAAACTTCGGGCCGCGGCGGCAAGGGCCAGACCGCGCGCTCCGGCAGCAGCATCCGTATCGGCTTCGAAGGCGGCCAGATGCCCCTGATCCGCCGCATTCCCAAGCGGGGATTCAACAACGCCCGCTTCACCACCCATTACATCGCCGTTAACGTTGGCGATTTGAACAAATTTGACGACGGCGCGCGCGTGGATGAAACCGCGTTGCGGACGATCGGCCTGGCGAATGGGCGCGCCGCGGGAGTCAAGATCCTGGGAAACGGCGAGCTTTCCAAAAAATTGACCGTCAGCGCGAGCGCGTTCAGCGCCTCAGCGAAATCGAAGATCGAAGCCAAAGGCGGCGCATGCGAAGTCATCAGCCGCAAGGCGGAAAACGCCAAACCGGCGACTGAACCTGCCAAAGCCTAAGCGACGCAACTATGGATGGATTAATGGATCAATGGATTTATGGATTGATGGAACGCACCGCGTTTCGCCGGCTTTCCCATTTATCCAATAATCCAACCATCCAACCATCCAGTTTTTGCCATGTTCCGTAACATTTTCACAACGTTCGCCAACTGCTTCAAAATTCCGGAGCTGAAATCGCGCATATTGTTCACGCTGGCCTTGCTCGCGGTCGTGCGGGTGCTGGCTTACGTGCCCATTCCCGGCGTGGATGGCCACGCTCTGGCGGTCTGGATGGCGAAGAATTCCCACGGCATGGCGAGCATTCTGGGTATGTATAACCGGTTTGCCGGCGGCGCCTACGGCAATTGCGCCATTGGCGCGCTGGGCATCATGCCTTACGTCAGCGCCTCCATCATCCTGACGCTGGTACAGGCAGTATTTCCCAAACTGAGCAAACTCGCCCGTGAAGAAGGCGGGCGCGCCAAGATCGTCCAGTATGGGCGTTATCTCACCGTTCCGTTGTGCCTCGGCCAGGGATTGTATTTTGCGAACAGCTATTTGCATCCGAACAAATTGTTCGCAGGATTTCCAGGCCAGCTCGTTGTGATGGAAAATCATTACCTTTATTATTTCCTGGCGGTGGTGCTCATGACCACGTCCACGCTCCTCATGATGTGGCTGGGCGAACAAATCACTGAACGCGGGATTGGCAATGGCGTGTCGCTTATCATCACCGTCGGCATCGTTGCGGGATTGCCTTATGCCGGCTCAGATTTGGTCACGATGTTCACGGGCACGGAGAGCCAGTATCACATTTTGGGAACGGGCCTGGTGCTGTTGTTTTTGTTGATCGGGGTTATTGCGGGCATTATCGCCATTACGCAAGCGCAGCGCAAAGTTCCCGTCCAATACGCCAGCCGCATGGTGGGCCGCAAGATGTATCAGGGCGGGACCAATTACCTGCCATTGCAGGTGAATCAATCCAACGTCATGCCCATCATTTTCGCTTCCGCAATCCTGATGTTTCCCTCCCAGATCTTCAATTGGCTGTTCACGAGCGGACCGCTGTTCTTTAAACCCTACGCCCAGCAATTGGCCACGGCCTTTAACTACGGTTCTCCCGCTTACCTGGGAATTTATGGCCTTTTGATCCTGTTCTTTTCTTATTTCTGGGTGGCCACCACCTTCAATGAAATCCAAATTGCCGACGATTTGAAGAAGAACGGCGGTTACATTCCGGGAGTGCGGCCGGGCCAAAGCACCAGCGAATATCTGCACAAGGCCATGAGCCGCCTCACGCTGGCCGGCGCCGTTTTTTTGACCATTATCGCCGTCATCCCGATCATGTTGTATAAACAATTGGGCGTCTCGCAGAACATCGCGCAGTTTTTCGGCGGCACGAGCATCCTGATTGCGGTCGGGGTTTTGCTCAATACGATGCGGCAGGTTGAATCGCATTTGATGATGCGCCATTACGACGGCTTCCTCAAAAAAGGAAGGGTTCGCGGCCGCTTCTAAACAGAGCCGCCACCGCCTGCCGGCGCCATAGCGAAGCGACGTCGGGAGAGGGAGCGGATAGACGGTTGAAATCGTGGCCATTAAAACTAAAAGCCCGGACGAATTGAAGCTGATGCGGATGGCTTGCGCCGTGGCTGCGGATGTGCTCGAAGAAATCGGGACGTTTATCAAGCCCGGCATAACGACGCGCCAGGTGGACGATTTTGCGGCCGAACAAATCAAGGCGCACGGAGCCAAAAGCGCTTTTTTAGGGTATCGCAAATACCCGCGCAATGTTTGCCTGTCGGTCAATGACGAGGTCGTCCACGGCCTGGGCGGCGAGCGCGAATTGCATTTTGGTGATATTATCAGCGTGGATGTGGGTGTCCTCTATAAAGGATTTATCGGCGACAACGCGCGCACGTTTGCGGTGGGGGGGTGCAGTGTGGCAGCACAACGGCTCCTGGATGTCACGGAACAGGCGCTGCAATTGGGAATCGCCGCCGCGAAAGCGGAGAATCGGGTGACCGATATTTCGCGGGCGATTCAGGATTTTGTCGAGGGCAACGGCTATAGCGTCGTGCGGGAATTTGTCGGCCATGGAGTGGGTCGGGCCATGCATGAGGACCCGCAAGTGCCTAATTTTGTGGATCGTAAGATGAACGACAAGTTGCGTCCGGGCATGACTATCGCCATCGAACCGATGGTCAACGCCGGCGGGCCCGCCGTAAAAATATTAAAAGATGGCTGGACAGTGGTCACGCAAGATGGTTCACTATCCGCTCATTTTGAGCATACCGTCCTGATTACGGACGGTGAACCGGAAATTTTGACATGTCCGTCAACGACGCTTTCAAAGTTGAAGGTCGCGTGATCGAAGTTTGCGCAAACGGAACGTTTCGCGCCGAATTGAAGAACGGACATCGCCTGACGGCCTTTGTGGCCGGAAAAGCGAAAAAGAATTTGGCCGGGATAAAAGCCGGCCGCAGCGTCATGCTGCAATTGACGCCTTACGATTTGAGCGTGGGGCGGGTCATCGGGGACCCGAGTTGAATGGTTAAAAGGTTAATTGGTTAAATCCAGTTAAACCCATTTGACGATTTGACGATTTAACGATTTAACGAACATGAAAGTACGAGCATCAGTTAAGAAAATGTGCGAGCACTGCAAAATTGTGCGCCGTCGCGGCGTGATCCGCGTCATTTGCACAAATAAACGCCACAAACAACGGCAAGGGTAGATTTAAATTTTAACAAACTATGGCACGCATTATCGGAGTAGAAGTTCCGCCCAACAAGCGCATTGACATCGCCTTGCGTTACATTTACGGCATTGGCCCCGTCAATTCGAAGGAAATCCTCGAGCGGGCAAACATTGATCCGGCCATTCGCGCCAAGGATTTGTCCGAGCAACAGCTTTCCCAAATCGTGCACGCCATCCAGGAGGGCAAGTATATCATTGAAGGCGATTTGCGCCGCGAAATCGGCATGAACCTCAAGCGTCTCCAGGGTATTAAATGCTACCGCGGCATCCGTCATATGCGCGGGTTGCCCGTGCGGGGACAGCGCACTCAGACCAACGCCCGCACCCGCAAAGGGCCGCGCAAGACGGTCGGCGTGCAGCGCAATCCCAATGCCAAGACCGGCATCCATTAAGCCATTGCCAATTTGACAATTTAACCTTTTTAACCTTTTAACCACCCAACAGTCCCCATGGCCGAAGAACCAAAAAAGAAAGCGCCCGCAAAGAAAGAGGCAAAGCCCGCCGCCGCGGAAAAAACCGCGCCGAAGGACGCTGCGGAAAAAGGCGCCGAAACTGGAGCCGCTAAACCGGCCGAAACCGCCGCTCCGGGCGCTGCCGTCGCTGCGGTCGCTGCCCCCACCGCCGCCGAACTTTTGGGCGAGGACGCCGCCGCCAAGAAAATCATCAAGGCCAAGCACGCGAAAAACATTACGGTCGGCATTGCCAATATCCTGGCGACTTTCAATAACACGTTGGTAAGCATTACGGACATGCACGGCAATATCATTGGGTGGTCGAGCGCCGGGCGGGTTGGCTTCAAAGGCTCGCGCAAAAGCACCGCCTACGCCGCGCAGCAGGTCGCCCAGGACGCGGCCCGGCAGGCCATGGCCCATGGAATGAAAGAGGTTGAAATCCGGGTCAAAGGCCCCGGCTCCGGCCGTGAATCCGCCATCCGCGCGATCCAGGCGATTGGCCTGGAGATTTCGGCGATCAAAGACGTGACCCCGGTGCCGCACAACGGCTGCCGCCCGCGAAAAAAACGCCGGGTCTAAACTTTTCACTCATCATTCATCACTGATTTTATGGCTCGTTATACTGGTCCTCGCGTTCGCATCAGCCGCCGTTTCGGCCTCCCCATATTTGGCCCCACTAAATACCTGGAACGCCGCAGCTACGGCCCCGGTGTTCACGGTCCCAAGTCCCGCCGCAAATCCACCGATTACGGCCTGGGCCTGATTGAAAAACAAAAGCTCAAATACTATTATGGTTTGCTGGAACGGCAGTTCCGCGGTGTGTATGAAAAGGCGCTTCGCCGCCGCGGCGTCACCGGCGAGCAAATGCTGCAGATTTTGGAGACGCGCCTGGACAATGTGGTCTATCACCTCGGTTTTGCCAACACCCGCGCCGCCGCGCGGCAGATGGTATCGCACGGCCATGTCCTGGTGAATGGCCGCAAGGTCAACGTGCCGTCCTACAGCCTGAAGGTAAATAACGTTGTCGAAGTCAAAAACAACAACGTGTCCCGGCAGCTTGCCACCAAGAATTTGGAAATCGCCGCCAGCCGCTCGGTCCCCGATTGGCTGATCTTGAGCAAGGACGAATTTAAAGGCACCGTGATGCGGATTCCCACCCGTGACGAAATCCAGCCGATTGCCAACGAGCAGGCCGTCGTTGAATTTTATTCCCGATAAACCAATACTAAAACAAACAATTATACGGTCGCCTTTGATTGCGGGAATAAATTGAATCGAAGGCGTCAGATTAAAATTGTTGAAAGGAAAACATGCCAGTTCGATTAGGACGTTTCGAGATGCCCAAGCGGTTGCAAAAAGAAGACGCCACCGCCACGGAAACATACGCAAAATTTGTCGCCGATCCCTTTGAAACCGGATACGGCCATACCATTGGAAATTCATTGCGCCGCGTGCTGCTGTCGTCTCTCGAAGGCGCGGCGATCACCTCCATCAAGGTGGACGGCGCCATGCACGAATTTACGACCATTGAAGGCGTGGTCGAGGACGTCACCGATGTCGTCCTGAATTTGAAAAAGATCAAGTTCAAGGCGCACACCCGCGATGAGCAGGTCCTGATGCTGTCCGTCAATAAGGAGGGCGCGGTGACCGCGGCGGACATCCAGCTCAATCAAAACGTGGAATTGGTCAACCCCGACCAGCACATCTGCACGCTCGATAAAAAGAAAAAATTCGAGATGGAATTGACCATCAAAACCGGCCGCGGTTTTTGTCCGAGCGACGAAAATAAAAAGCCCGGGCAGGCCATTGGCGTCATCGCCATTGATTCGATTTTTTCGCCCGTGACGCGCGTCCGTTACAACGTCGAGGCCGCCCGCGTTGGCAACCGCACCGATTACGACAAGCTCATCCTGGAAATTTGGACCGACGGCCGCCTGACCCCGGACGACGCCCTGATTCAATCGTCCGCCATTTTGGCGCATCACCTGGACGTCTTTGTCGGCTACGACAAGAACGCCATTGAGTTTGAGGAAGCGGCGGACAAGCAGGACGAGGAAAAGGTCAAGCTGAAGAAACAGCTCAACATGAGCGTCAACGAAATCGAATTGAGCGTTCGCGCGGCCAATTGCCTGAACAACGCCAACATCACCACCGTGGGCCAATTGGCCATGAAGACCGAGCAGGAAATGCTGAAGTATCGCAACTTTGGCAAAAAATCGCTCAACGAAATCAAGGAAAAGCTTTCGTCGCTCGGCCTGTCGCTGGGAATGAATTTCGAGCCTGGTTTGATCGAGCCGCCGAAGGAAGAACCAAAAACCGAATAGATTATGCGACACCTGAAACGCACGGCCAAGCTGGGCCGCACCTCCGAACATCGCAATGCGATGCTCGCCAATCTTGTTTGCAGCCTCATCACGCACCGGCGCGTGACGACGACCCTGGCCCGGGCCAAAGCCGCCCGCTCGGTCGCCGAAAAGATGGTCACCCTCGGAAAAAAGGGGACGATCCATCACCGCCGCCTCGCCGTGGCACGGTTGCACCAGGAGGATGCCGCGAAGATCCTGTTCAAGGAAATCGCCCCGGCCTTCAAAGACCGCAATGGCGGATACACCCGCATCGTCAAAATGAACCAGCGCATCGGCGATTCCGCCCAGCGCGCCATTTTGGAATGGGTGGACGAAATCGCTTCTCAAACTCCGGCTGCGCCCGAAAAGCCCGCCGCCGAGTCCAAAACGGTTGACGTGAAGGCCGAAGAGGTCAAGACCGAGGCGGCGAAGGCTTGAGTCCGGGCTTCGGCTGATTGAAAGCCCTATAAGGGCGGTCAATAACAGCCCCTGGCAAGGCGAGTCTGCGAGCGCCGCCCTGGGTAAATGGTTTCTAAAACTCTGCCGCCGTTTACGAAGTCGCGCGAAGCGCGCGTTTCTTTTGCGGTCATTCGGGATACTCGGTCGCGGTTCACGGTTGGGGCGAAATGAAAAAGATGTTTCATTTCAGCGTCAAAAATTCTTAAAAAATTTGTTGCGCATCGGCGTCAAATTGCTAAATTCATAAGCTCTTGCTGTTCGAGAGGCGAACGGCAATACAGTAAAACCATTAATAGACAATTGTTCTTTGTATGGCCGCACAACGTATTCGAATCAGGCTTAAAGCCTTTGACCATCGTGTTATAGATCAGTCCGCGCGCGAGATCGCGGACACCGTGAAACGCACCGGCGCTCGCGTGGCCGGGCCGATTCCGCTGCCCACTCGCATTGAGCGATTCACCGTCCAGCGTTCACCGCACGCGGACAAAAAATCCCAGGAAACATTCGAGCAGCGCACGCACAAGCGCCTCATTGATATTCTCGATCCCACGGCCAAAACCGTGGATGAACTCAAGAAACTCAACCTGCCCGCTGGCGTTGATATCACCATCAAGATCTAACGATTTAACCCTTCACCGCTTTAACAATTTAACTTTCCAACGAACATGCCACTCGGACTTTTAGGAAAAAAACTCGGTCACACGCGGGTGTACAACTCACAGGGTGTCATCACGCCCGTGACCGTCGTGCTCGCCGGCCCCAACCGCGTGTTGCAGGTCAAAACCCAGGCCGGCAAGGACGGTTACAACGCGGTTCAACTTGGCTTCGACGATCAAAAGGACCACCGTGTGTCAAAACCGTTGATTGGCCATATTAAGAAACACAACGGCGCCTCGGTCAAACGCATCAAGGAATTTCGAAATTTCTCCAAAGAAGTCAAAGCCGGCGATGTCGTGGGTGTGAATCTATTCGCGCCCGGCGATTTCATAGACGCAATTGGTGTCACCAAGGGCCGCGGCTTTGAGGGCGTCGTCAAGCGCCACCGCTTTGCGGGCGGTGACTCCACCCACGGCGCGAAAGGCTGGCATCGCCGCAGCGGCGCCATCGGCCAGCGCCTGTTTCCGGGCACTGTTCAGCGCGGATTGCGGATGCCCGGCCATATGGGGCAGGTCCAGCGCACCACCCAAAACCTCGAAGTCATCCAGGTGCGCGAGGCCGAGAATCTTTTGCTGATTAAAGGCTCCATCCCCGGTCCGGAAGGGGACTACGTGGTCATTCGCGAATCGAAGAAACGTCCCAAGGGCTGGAAGCCGCCGGTGAGTCTGGCTCCCATGAAGAAGAAGGCGGCGGCGGAAAAGAAACCGGAAGCCAAAGCTGAAGCAAAGAAATAACGCGTCAAAATGAAAATTGCGATTAAGAATTTGGAAGGACAGGATCAGGGCGAATACGAAGTAAAATTCCCCGTGATCGAAGACGGCCGCGGCACACAGGCGGTGCATGACGTGGTGGTGGCCCATCGGGCTGCCCGGCGCAGCGGCACAGCCAGCACGAAGAACGTCGGTGAAGTGGCCGGCACCAATAAAAAACCCTGGCGCCAAAAGGGCACCGGCCGCGCTCGCGCGGGCTCGTTTCAATCCCCCCTGTGGGTCGGCGGCGGTGTGGTCTTCGGTCCCAAGCCGCGTGATTTCGGCAAAAAAGTGTCCAAAAAGACCAAACAACTCGCCTTGCGCAAAGCATTGAGCGAACGGCTCAAGGCCGGCGACGTTGTGCTGGTGGATGATTTCAAGTTGGAAACCGCCAAAACAAAGGATTTCGTGGGCGTCATTTCCAAGCTTGATTTGAAAGGCTCGACCCTGGTCGTTTCCGCGGGCGCGGACCGGAACCTGTCGCTGGCTTCGCGCAATGTTCCAAACGTGGCCCTGGCCACCAGCGATTCATTGAACACCTACGATATTTTGCGTCCGGCTAAACTGCTTTTCACCCGGACCGCCTTTGAAAAAATCGAATCGCGATTGGCGAAAGACAGTTAAAGAAGCTAAATCGTTGAAAAGGTTAAATAGTTAAATCGGCCATCGCACGACTTCAATGATTTTGACCTTTCAGCCATTTAACAATTTAACAGTTTAACGAATAAAAATATGAATACTTTCGAAGTTATCAAAACCGTCCGCCTCACCGAGAAGGGCACGCGGCAGGGTGAAAAGTACAACCAATATACCGTGGTGGCCGATCGGCGCGCGAATAAAATGCAAATTCGCCAGGCAGTGCAGGAACTTTTCAAGGTCAAGGTCACCCGGGTCAACACGTTGAATGTGCACGGCAAAGCGCGCCGCAGGCGTACGACCCAGGCCGGCGAGACCCCCGACTGGAAAAAAGCCATTGTCACCCTCAAGGAAGGCGACAAAATCGTTTTAACCTGATTCTTGTAGCAGCGTGCGTGAGCGCGCAATCAATCCGATCCTCCAACGGGCATCCCGCAAAATTGATTGGATCGAGCTCACGCTTGATGCGGCGCAATGAGCTATGGCATCGCGGAAAGACGTTCACGGTTACTTGACGCAAGACGGAACACGCAATACGCGTCCCGTTCGGTCGCTTCATTTGGAAAATTCCTTTTTTTCGTTCCCT
>JASHPN010000425.1 GCA_030038175.1 Verrucomicrobiia bacterium | reverse complement strand
CACAGCCGCGCTCCGGGCGCTCCAGTTCATGGTCCCAATGCATTGCGAAAAATCGAAAGGAGGCTTTCCAGGAACCTTTCCAAAGCCTCAAGTCTTTGTCGGATAATAGTCAAATTTGGCCGTGGCCGCATCCATTTCATCCCACGGCTGGGCATCCGAGACAAAGACGTCAACGCGTGCCCGAAACCAGCTCGGATCATCGAGGGACCCGACCGTAACTCCAATTAAACCGGATGGATGCTCTTCAAATTCACCTCCCGTGATTCGCGAGCCGCAATCGGGGCAAAAGCCGCGTTTGTGCCTGCCGCCGCGAAGACTGGGTGTGAAATGATAGCGCAACTGTCCCTTCGTCAGGCGAAATGCCGGGATTGGAATCAGGATGCCCGCAAGAAATCCACCCCCGGTCAATTGCTGGCAGTCGCGGCAATGGCACCGGAAGGTCATGACCGGTTCGGCATGGCATTCGTAGCGAATGGCGCCACAAAAACAGCCGCCCGTAAATGGAACTTTGGGCATGCTTTCCGACATATAGTGTCAACGGGCTAAAAACGCGGCCAATGCAATGAGTTAAATGGTTTCTTTAGGCCGCCTTCCGGCTGATGTCGCAGAGCATGTCGGAATGGATGTTCAGACCGATGTTGGTCATATTATACACATGTTCGCTGGCGACCAGCCAGACAATCTCGCAGACCTGGCGTTCCGAATAATGGCGGGCCATGCGGGCAAACGTGTCGGGATTCACCTTTTTATCTTTGGTTAATTCCGTCGCATAATCCAGCGCGGCGCGTTCGGCTTCGCTAAAGAGCCCGCTGGTGCGGTATTCATCCAACGTGTCCAATTTTGCCTCGCTCATGGCGGCCTTGATCGCAAACCACCGCCCAATGTCCATGCAGAAAAGACAGATATTGAGCCGCGCGACTTGATGCCGGACTAACAAAACCAGCTCCGGCGGCAGCGTCAGCTTTTTGTCCAGCTTGCCAATTTTGCCGTAAAACATGCCAAACGCCGCCGGCAACCGCGCCAGCGCCACCTTGATGGGTGTGGGCACCTTGCCGAACTGCCGCCGGGTAAAGTAGTACGCCAATTTCTTCGTGATCCCTGGCGGCTTTTCAATGGGCGCTAAAAATGTATCCATAGAGACCTCCATTCGATTTAGTTTGCTATCTTCGTGAACTGAGCGGCGTTTTTATTTGAACGACTCTCCCTCACCCCTGCTCTCTCCCGCTGGGAGAGGGAGAATTGCGCGCCGACGAATTGAAAACGCAAACCACTCATGCGGTTCGGGGATCTATTTCATCGGCGCGTCCGCGGGCCGAACCAGGACCATCCAGCCGACGCCGAATTTATCTTCGAGCATGCCGAAGCGCGCCGCGAAGAACGTTTTGGCCAGCGGCATTTCGACTTTCCCGCCCTCGGCGAGAGCGCCGAACCGCTTTTCCGCCTCGGTTTCGGTGGGAACGATAAGGGACAGGGAAAAGCCGTCGAAATTGGTCTTTCCGCTGCACCGGCCATCGGCCATCAAAACCACGTTGTCGCCGATTTGCAGTTGAGCGTGCATGATTTTGTTTTCCGAACCCGCCGGCACGCAACCGGGCGGCGGCGGTTCCGGGCTGTCTTTGAAACGCATCAACATGTTCACCTGCGCGCCGAGCGTTTTCTTGTAAAATTCGATAGCTTCTTCACAGCGGCCTTCAAAAAAGAGATAAGGCTGCACCATGGGATTCTTAGTTGTATTCATATTCGGTCAGTGATTGTTTGGTCGTTATTGGTTAATAAATCGCCGCTTATGCGTTGGCTGCGGAAAGCTCCGCCCTGTGTTCCACCTCTCTGATGAGGGAACAGCGGTCCATGACCGGCCGGACCTCAACCTTGGCGCCATAGGGCAGGCCGGGGCATTGTTGGGCGATGGCGATCGCCTCTTCCATCGTGTTCACCTGCAGCAGGAAATAGCCGCCAATGGCTTCCTTGGATTCGGCAAAGGGACCATCCGCCACGACGCGTCCATTCTTTCCGGAGACCACTTTCCCGGTATTTTCCAGCGGGCTGCCGGCGATCGCCGTCCCTCTTTCCATCAGGCCCTGAAACCAGGCCATCCATTGGTTTACCACTTGTTGCATTTCCTCGGGCGAAAGGCCTTTGGTCCATTCATTGCCGCGAAAAAGCAGCATATATCCATGATTTTCTTTGCTCATATTCTCTAGTTGTTTGTTGGTCGGTTTCATTTGTTCACGGGTAAGACGAATCACCAGGAGCCTTCAGGACAACTATTTAGCTTTGGAATTCATTTCCCAGATCGCGAAGGTATTGTTTTCGGTATCCTGGCAAATGGCGAAATAGCCCATGCCGGGCACCGCCGTTTTGGGTTTGCAAATCCTCCCGCCCAGTTTTTCGACCTTTGCCGAGTAGGCGATGACCGACGGCACACTCACATAACTGGTGATGGTGTGTTCCGGATGCATACGCTTCATAATTCCGCCGTCAGGCGACGCCCCGGGACCTTCCGTATCAATATGCAGGTAATTTTGCGCTTCGGGGCCGGTCATTCCCGGAAAGGGATTGATCTTCCAGCCGAACAATTTGCCGTAAAATGATTTGGCGCGGCCGATATCGTCCGCCGGAATTTCAAACCAAACAATGCTGGCTGCGGCTTTCTTTGTTTTGCTCATAATTTAATATTGGTTGTTGCCTTTGCGCATTCAATAGTATGACGGATGAAGGAGAGCGTTCAGGACAATGATTTCAAAGTTTTTGGGTTGCCGGTTCGCAGGCCTGGAGCCGTTTGGCGAGAAACTCCTGTTCCGATCGGGTTTGCGCCAATTGTAAAGATCTCCGGAAATGCACGGCGGCGGGTCGCGAGTTTCCCAGCCGCGACTCAAATTCGCCCAGGAGCGCGTGCAGGAGGTAATACGATTCAAGCTCCCGGAGATTGGGGATCGCCTGGACGGCTTCAATTCCCGCCTGCGGCCCTTCCACTTCCGCGATGGCCACCGTCCGGTTCAGGGCGACAACCGGAGAACTGTCAAACTTCATCAGACGGTCATAGAGAGATAGAATTTTCCGCCAATCGGTGTCGTTATAGCTTTTTGCCGTGCAATGACACGCGGCAATCGCCGCTTGAAGGTGAAATTCGCTGATCTGCTTGCCGGCGCCGGATCTGGCAAGATGAAACAGGCCGCGTGCAATCATCGGGCTGTTCCATTGCTTTCGATTTTGGTCTTTCAGCCGGAGCAAATTGCCGCTGTCATCCACGCGCGCCGCGTTGCGGGCCGCGCTGAACAACATTAACGCCAACAACGCATGCGTCCGCGGCTGGTTGCCGGCCGGGTGTTCGGCCAGCAATGCGGTCAGGCGGATTGCCTCCGCGCAAACGTCTTCCCGCACCAATTTATCGCCCACCGACGCCTTGTAACCTTCGTTAAAAATCAAATAGAGCGATTGCCAGACGCCCTCCAGCCGCCGTGCCAATTCTTCGCCGGCGGGAATTTCAAAGGGAATCCGCGCCTCGCGAATTTTCTGTTTCGCGCGCGTCAGGCGTTTGGCGATCGCCGCTTCCGTCGTAAGAAAGGCGTGGCTGATTTCGGTGACGCTGAATCCGCCGAGGGTCTTCAGCGCCAGCGCAACCTGGGCTTCCGCCGGAATGGCCGGATGACAGCAGACAAACAACAGGCGCAGCCGATCGTCGGCAATTTCCTGTTCCGGAAAAATGACCGTGTCCGGCCCGGAACCGTCCCGGTCCATGAACCGGGTAATTTCCGGCTCCTTGTCACGGAACACCTTTTCCCGGCGGACGACGTCCAGGGCCAGGTTTCGCGCCGTGCGCATGATCCAGGCCGAGGGATTGTCCGGCAGGCCATAAAACGGCCAGGTTTGCAGCGCCCGGGCGAGTGCCTCCTGCACGACGTCTTCCGCCAACGTGAGGTGATCCAAGCCAAAAATACCGGTCAGGATCGCCACCATCTTTCCGGCTTCATGCCGAAAAAGATGCTCGATCGCTTGCGACACTTCCGGCGGCTTGCTGTTGGGATGCTCCACTCTTTGCTTGGTCTTCGACCGACCTTATGACTATACCGCGAAGACAAAAACGGGCAAGCGTGATCGAGCGCGCTGTTACGCCGCGAGTTTTTCCACCAACATCGAATCAATTCCAGGTGTAAAAGTGATTTCCGTTTTGCCGGTCTCGGCCAGGATTTCCAGGTTATTGTAACGCCCGCTCTCGTCGTTCTTTCTCAGGACAATGCGGAATGGTTCCACAATTTGATGTTGCCGCGGCCGGCCGTTGCCTTCCCTCGCTTCCACCAACAGGGTGTCGCTGCAGGCATTGGCCTGTTTTTGAAATTGCAACGTTTGCAAAGGGATGTTTTCAGCCACTACGCAAATATCGCCGCCGGGCTGCGTCCAGCGAATACTAACCGCGCCGCGATACCATTCCTGGAGGAGGCGGCAGAAGGATTCCCATAATTTTTGCGGAATTTCAGTGGTCATGTTTTGTTGTTTTAGCATCACCTGTGCCCGTAAAAATGGGGTTTTTAACCCGAAACCTTTTGCGAAATGCAATTTCGGGCGCGATTTTGAGCCGAAAAAAGCAATCGTTTGCCTGCCGCTTGTGAAAAAAATCACAAATTAACTTGCCCCTGCCGGATGCGGCGTCTAATTTGTTTTTTGTGTGCCAATTTTGGTGATGAGGTGTGAGTGATTTTATGCAAACGCAAAGCGAGATCGGTTACAATTCAAAAATTGAAGGAGATGTCGTCGTGACCACGGTGGACGCGGCTCTGAATTGGTTTCGCAAGAACTCCGTTTGGCCCATGCCCATGGGCCTGGCCTGCTGTGCCATTGAATTGATGGCCGTCGGAGCCAGCCGGTTTGATATCTCGCGCTTTGGGTCCGAGGTGATGCGCTTTTCGCCCCGCCAGGCGGACTGCATGATTGTGGCCGGCACCGTCACCTATAAAATGGCCCTGTCGGTCAGGCGTATCTGGGACCAAATGCCCGAGCCTAAATGGTGCATTGCCATGGGCGCCTGCGCTTCCACCGGCGGCATGTATCGCAGTTATGCCGTCCTGCAAGGGGTGGATAAAATTATTCCGGTGGACATTTATGTGAGCGGCTGCCCGCCGCGCCCGGAGTCCGTATTGGATGCGCTGATGAAATTGCAAAATAAGATCAGCAAACAGCCAGTCATTGAAAATCTCACCATTTCGCACCTGAAAAAGGAAGCCGCCTGATGACGTCTCCCGAAGCCGCCAAAAAATTACAAGCGAAGTTCGGCGACCTCATCTCTGAATTGCCGGAATTTCGCGGAGAATTTTCCGTGACTCTGAGCGATGCGGACAAAATCGCCGATGTCTGCCTTTACGCCAAAAGTGATTTGGATTTCAACTATCTGGTGGATATCACCAGCATTGATAACTATGGGGATGATCCCCGCTGGACCATCGTTTATCACCTGCGGGGACTGCGCCACGGCTGCGAATTGCGCATTAAAACCGGCGTCAGCGAAGAAAAATCCAAGCTGCCTAGCGTCGTAAGTGTTTGGCCAACAGCCAATTGGCATGAGCGTGAAATTTACGACATGATGGGTATCCATTTCCAAGGCCACCCGGATCCGCGGCGTATTTTGATGTGGGACGGCTATCCTTATTTTCCCTTGCGCAAGGATTTTCCGCTGGCTGGCAAGGAAAGCGAACTGCCGGGAGTCGCTTTTACCGAGGTAACGCCCATGATGGGCGGTCCGTTTGTGACGGTGGCTGGCGGCAACTCCGCCATGGCGCGCGAGCCGCGTATCCGGATTCCCGAAACCGACGCGCTGGAAACCATGGGCCGGCTGGAACGGCGTAAAGAAATCCAGGAAGCCCACGGCCATCCCAAAGGGCCGGGGCCAATTGAAAGAAAATCATAATGCCTGCCGTTCAAGACCTCGAATTTAAGGATTCCGCGGCGCGCACGGCGCAGGCGGCGGAAAATCTTCCCGAATTGCAGGATGAGCGGATGGTCCTGAACATGGGTCCGTCGCATCCGGCCACGCACGGAGTTCTTCGAATCGTTCTGGAACTGGACGGCGAAATCATTACGAAAGCCGATCCGGACATAGGTTACCTGCATCGCGGCGATGAAAAAATCGCCGAGAACATGACCTACACCCAGTTTATCCCCTATACCGACCGGCTGGATTACCTGGCGCCGCTGGCCAACAATGTCGCTTATGCGCTGGCCGTCGAAAAATTGCTGGGTATCCACGACAAACTGCCGCCGCGCTGCCAGTACATCCGCGTAATGTGCGCCGAATTGGCCAGGATTTCCGCCCATTTGCTGGGCCTGGGCGCCTTTGCGATGGACATGGGCGCGGTGACGGTCTTTCTGTTGATTTTCACCGAGCGCGAAAAGATCTACAACCTGGCCGAGGCCGCCTCCGGCGCGCGCCTGACCACCAGTTACACGCGTGTCGGCGGCCTGCTGCGCGACCTTCCTCCGGGCTGGCTCGCCCAATGCCGGAAGTTCTGCGATGAATTCATTCCCGCGCTAAACGAAATCGAAACCCTGCTGACGCGCAACCGCATTTGGGTGGATCGCGTCCGTAATCTGGCCGTGATTTCGAAGCAGGACGCGATTGATTACGGTTTGAGCGGCCCGAATTTGCGCGGCAGCGGCGTCGAATGGGATTTGCGCAAGAATCAGCCTTACCTCTGTTATAAGGATTTGGAGTTTGATATTCCTGTTGGCTCGGCGGGCGACTGTTACGACCGTTATCTGGTGCGCATGGAGGAAATGCGCCAAAGCGTCCGAATCCTGGAGCAATGCATCCGCAAAATTCCGGGCGGAGCGGACAATAAATCAAACGAGCCGGTCAATTACGGCAGCGGAAAAATTGTCCTGCCGCCCAAGGAAAAGGTCATGACGAAGATGGAAGAACTGATCCATCAATTCATGCTGGTCACCGAAGGAACGAATTGTCCGCCGGGCGAGGTTTATTTCGGACATGAAAACCCCAAGGGCGAGCTGGGCTTTTACCTCAACAGCAAGGGCGGCGGCGTGCCGTACCGGTTGAAAATCCGATCTCCGAGTTTTGTGAACCTGAGCATCATTCCGAAGCTGTTTCCGGGCTGCCTGATCAGCGATACCGTGGCGGTTTTAGGCTCGCTCGATTTTGTGATGGGAGAATGCGACCGATGAACGCGATGCACACCGAACCAATTCCAAACCCGCTCCAGCGCGCGGCGAATTTCTTCGTTGCGCCGGAGCTTGAGGCGGAGGTCAATGAATTGGTGACGCACTATCCGGAAAAGCGCGCCGCTTCTCTGATGGTTCTGCATGCAATTCAGGACAAGTTCGGCTGGATTTCACAGGAAGCGGTGGAATGGACCGCGAAGAAGCTGGGTTTGCAGCCCATCAACGTCTATGAACTGGTGACGTTCTATCCCATGCTGCGGCAGCAGCCGATGGGCAAATACCAAATCAAGGTTTGCCGGACGTTGAGTTGCGCGCTGGGGGGCGCGTATGAATTGCACCAGCATTTTTGCGCGAAACTGGGCCTGGATGCGCACGCGCACGGGCCGCAGACGACGAAGGACGGAAAGTTCACGGTCGAGTTCGTCGAATGTCTCGCCAGTTGCGGCACCGCGCCGGTCATGATGTGCAACGACGCCTTTTATGAAGGGGTGAGCCACAAAAAAGCGGATGAAATCATGGGCGGTTGCAAATAGAAATGGCTGCCCGACATGGATTTGAACCATGACAAACAGATCCAGAGTCTGCTGTGCTACCGTTACACCATCGGGCAAGCCGGAGCAGCATAAAACTAGAGATTTTTAAATAAGAGTCAAGCTATGGCGCAGGAATATAAATTGATTTTGAAATACGCCGATGAACCGGGCTACACGCCCGATCTCGGATGCTATTTGCGCCACGGCGGCTATGAGGCGCTGAAAAAAGCCCTGGCCATGAAGCCAAAGGATTTGCCCGACGGCAAAAAGGTTTCTCCCCAGGAACAAATCCGCGAGGACGTGAAAATTTCCGGCTTGCGCGGCCGCGGCGGCGCCGGATTTTCCTGCGGCCTCAAATGGAGTTTTGTGGATCGCAAAAGCGGAAAGCCCATTTATTTGATCTGCAACGCGGATGAATCCGAGCCGGGCACCTTCAAGGACCGGCAAATCATGTATAAGGACCCGCATCAGTTGGTCGAAGGCATGGCGATCGCCTGTTTTGCCAATGATGTGCATCTGGCCTACATCTATATCCGCGGCGAAATGGTGGACGGCGCACAAATATTGAACCGGGCGTTGGCCGAAGCGCGCGCCAAAAATTTCCTGGGCAAAAACATTTTGGGCAGCGGTTACGACCTCGAAATTCATGTGCATCGCGGCGCGGGCGCGTATATTTGCGGCGAAGAAACCGGCCTCATCGAATCGCTGGAAGGCAAACGGCCGTATCCGCGCATCAAACCGCCGTATTTCCCGGCCATTCTGGGATTGTGGATGTGCCCGACCATTGTCAACAACGTCGAGACCCTGTGTAACGTCAAACATATCGTCGCAATGGGCGGCGCGGAATTTGCCAGGCTCGGCACTCCCAACAATACCGGCACGCGCATCGTCAGCCTCAGCGGCCACGTCAAAAAGCCCGGCTATTATGAAATCGAAGTCGGCAAAGCCACGATTGGCGAATTGATTAATGACCCCAAATTTGGCGGCGGCCTCCGGGACGGCCGAAAATTGAAAGCCGTCATTCCCGGCGGCTCCTCGGCAAAAGTTTTCAAGGCCGGGGAAAAATTCAAGCTCAAGAAAAAAGGGCCGGACGGCCAGATGACGGAGCACGAAGTGGACATGCTCGATTTGCCCTACGATTTCGATTCACTGATCGCGGCCGGTTCCATGAGCGGCTCCAGCGCGATCATCGTGATGGATGACAGCGTGGA
>JASHPN010000424.1 GCA_030038175.1 Verrucomicrobiia bacterium | reverse complement strand
CTTACCGGCAGGCGCAGCCGGATATCGTCGGAAGCGGCGCCGACTAAAAGCTGGTATTTCCCCGGCTCGACAACGTATTTCTTTTGCGTCGTGTCCCAATAACGGAATCGTCCGACCGGAATTTCCACGGTGACGGTTTTGCGTTCGCCTTTAGCCAAATGGACCCGCGCAAAGGCGCATAACGATTCCTTCGGTTGCGGCGCCGCCGAATGGACATGCCGAAAATAGACCTGCGCCACTTCGTCGCCGTCGCGTTTGCCGGTATTTTTCACCCGAAATGAAAGCTGAATGGTTTGCGGGTTGGCCAGCCGTTTGGCGGCGAGTTTCCCGGCGGAATAATGAAATCGCGTGTAACTCAACCCGTGACCAAACGCAAACAATGGCCTGCCCTTGAAATAACGGTAGGTCCGATTGCTCATGGAATAATCTTCAAAAGACGGCAAATCCGCCGTGGAACGATAAAATGTGATGGGCAAACGCCCGGCAGGATTCACATCGCCAAACAGGGCTTCGGCCACGGCGGTCCCGCCTTCTTCACCCGGATACCATGCCTGGACCATCGCGGGAATTTCTTTCGCTTCCCAGGGCATGGCCATCGCGCTGCCGCTGCAGTTCACCAGAATCACGGGCTTGCCGGTCGCGTCCAGCGCCTTCAGCAGGTCCTCCTGCGGCGAGGGCAGTTCAATCCGAGTTCGATCACCGCCGAAAAATCCCTGGAAGTTGACTTTTCTTTCTTCATTCTCCAACAACGGACTGATGCCGCCGACATAAACGACGACGTCCGCCGCCCTCGCCAGCGTGAGGGCCTGCGCGGCCATTTCAGGCGTGGAACGATTCGAACCGTCGTTCCCCAGCGCCAACGGACAGCCGGCGGCGAACGTCACATCAATCTTCGGCCCGGCAATCTGTTTGATCCCATCCAGAATGGTTACCGGATGGGATGCCTGGCCGTGATAATTGCCCAATAAAATATTCGTGGCATCGGCGTTGGGCCCGATCACCGCAATCCGTTTCAATTTGGCGCGATTGAGCGGCAGCACTCCGTCATTTTTCAGCAAGACAATGGATTCTTCGGCGACCTTCAAGGCCAGCGCCTGGTTGGCGGGCGTGTCATTATCCACGAGCGTCAGATTGGACCACGGCACGAGCTGCGGCGGATCGAACAATCCCAGCCGAAAACGCATCGTGAGTTCACGCCGCACCGCGGTATCCACGACTTGTTCGGAAGTCAATCCGTGTGCAACCGCCTCCGGCAGAGCGGAGAAAGCTTTCCCGCCTTTGATTCCCGCATTCGCGTGGCCGCCCCTCCTGGGCGTTGGCCCCATGCCGCCGGACGAAACATCGCAGCCGGCGTTGACGGCAGCCGCGGCGGCTTCCTCAGGCGTCTCCACATAGTGATGCGTCGCCCAGATATCGCCAATGGCGCCGCCATCGGAAAATACGACTCCATCAAAACCCCATTCTTTCCGGAGCAGATCGTTTAATAAAAACGGGTCGGCGCAACACGGGACGCCATTCAGGGAACTATAGGCGCCCATGGCCGAACCGACGTGACCGTAGCGGACCGCGGCTTCGAACGCGGGCAGGTAGGTTTCGTAAAGGTCGCGCTCGGGCGGCCGAGCGTCAAAGCGATGGCGCTCGGACTCCGGGCCGCTGTGGACCGCATAATGTTTGGCGCAGGCGATGGCCTTGATGTAATGGGGATCGTCGCCCTGCAGGCCGCGGATAAAGGCAACGCCAAATTCAGACACCAAAAAGGGGTCTTCACCATAGGTTTCCTGGCCACGGCCCCAACGCGGATCACGAAATATATTGAGGTTCGGGGAATAGAAATTAAGGCCAAAATGTTCGCCGCTGTTCCCATCATGGCTGACCACGTAATCGTTGTGCTTTGCCCGCGCCTCGGTGGCAATGACGCCGGCTTCCTCGTGAATCAGCGGCGGATCCCAGGTGGCGGCCATGCCGATAGATTCCGGAAAAACGGTGGCGACGCCGGCATCGGCGACGCCATGCAAACATTCATTACGATGACTGTAAGCGGGAATGCCCAATCGAGGGATTGCCGGGGCGTTGGCCATCAATTGCGATGCTTTCTCTTCCAGGGTCATCCGGCGGCACAGATCGGCCGCCCGCGCCTCCGCCGGCTGCGAGGGGTCCATCCAAAGTTGGGCATCGTCGCCACGCGCAGCCACGGCGCATAGAAAAAAAGGAGGGATCAGGACTAAAAAAGCACATGCATTAAGATTCATAATCGGTTCCGCCGGTACCAAGCTAATGACAGCGCGGGCGGCGGCAAGAGATAAATTGTCCAGGAAAGAAAGAAGCCGAGCTATTGTTGGACGAGGCGGAAGAAATAAGGAACCCGGCCCTGGCCGCCGACGAACTGCGTGACATTCGTGGTCGTCAGAGACGGCCCGTTGGTTGCGTACGGCGCCCAGGTCGTCAAGTTGGTTGAGACCTCGAGACAATAGGAAACAAAGGCAGGCGCCGTATAACTGATGAGAACTCCGTTTGGACTCCCGCCTGCGTTGAGTTGCGGGCCGACGTTTTGGCTGGTGGCATAATACTGATAGGCGCCGATATCAATATCATTACCGGGACGCGGATATCCCCGCTGATCAACCGGAGGCGCGCCGGAACTGCCCCCGAAACCGATCGCCGGACTGTCGGGCAACAAGGCCATGCAGAGCGTTGGGCCGCCGTAGTTTCCCAGAGGGCCGAGCTGAGGATCGGTAAAATTGTAGCTGGAACCACTTTCGAAATTCGCCGAGCCGTCCGAGCTGATGTTGTATCCGTTGTCGGTAATAACCCCGTAAGCGTTTCCATTGCTGCCGCCGTAGGCAATGATCGTGTTGTGCAATTGGAGCGTGCCATTCGTGTTTGCAATTTCCAC
>JASHPN010000423.1 GCA_030038175.1 Verrucomicrobiia bacterium | reverse complement strand
AAACCTTCGCTGGTCCTGCGCACGGACGTCGCCAATGTCTATGGCAAAGACCTGCCCCGCGCGCTCTTCAGCCGGATGATTGAAAATCCGGTGGAGCAGGCTTTGCGCCTGGATGCCACGTGCGTCGTCGTCAACCTCTTCCGCATTCCCAACCAGCCGGAAGTGTCCGATCAATGCATCCAAAACATTCTCAAAATAAAACCCGATTGCGACCGGTACGGCATGCCGCTCATGATTGAGCCGCTGGTCTTCCAGCCCAACGCGAAAGCCGGCGGTTACATGGTGGATGGTGATCCCGGGAAAATTATTCCGCTGGTCCGCCAGGCCGTCGAACTGGGCGCGGACATTATCAAGGCCGATCCCACCGATGACGTGAGCGTTTATCACAAAGTCATCGAAATTTCCGGGAGCATCCCGGTGCTCGTGCGCGGAGGCGGCCGGGCCCCGGATGCGGAAATTTTAAAACGCACCGAAGCGCTGATTCAACAGGGCGCGGCGGGCATCGTTTATGGCCGGAACGTCATCCAGCACGAAAATCCCGCCGGCATGACCAAAGCGCTCATGGCGATCGTCCACGATGGGGCGACGGCGGTTTCGGCGGCAAAATTTCTTACGGCATAAACCATGAGCACCCGGGCACGCATTGGAATTATCGGCGGCGGATTGATGGGCCGCGAGGTGGCGAGCGCGCTGGGCCGCTGGTTTGTGCTCAACGATTTTCCGGTTTGCGCGGAACTGACGGCCGTTTGCGATATTGCGGAGAAACAGCGCGAATGGTTCCGGCAGGTGCCCACGGTGAAGCTGCTGACGGCGGATTATCGCGAGTTGCTGGCTTCGCCGGAGGTGGACGTCGTTTATGTGGCTGTGCCGCATCATCTGCATGAACAAATTTATTTGGAAGTCCTGAAAGCCGGAAAGGACCTGTTTGCGGAAAAGCCGTTTGGCATTGACCTGAGGGCCGCGCGCGTGATTGCGGACGCCGCCAAAGCTTCCGGCCGTTTTGTCCGGTGCAGTTCGGAATTTCCGTTTCTGCCCGGGGCACAGCGCATTTGCCAGTTTGTTCGGGAAAATAAATTGGGCAAGTTTCTGGAGATTCACTCCGGATTCCGTCACAGCAGCGATCTGGACCCCTCCAAACCCGCCAATTGGAAGCGCCAGGTGGCGACGTGCGGCGAGATCGGCGTGATGGGCGACCTGGGGATGCATGCCGTGCATATTCCGTTGCGCTTTGGCTGGATGCCGCGGCGAGTGTATGCGCAATTGCAAAAAGTTTATCCGGAGCGGCCTGATGGGAAAGGCGGCAAGGCGGTTTGCGATACCTGGGACAATGCCACCCTGCACGGCGAGGTGGTCGTGAATGGCGCGGAGGCGCCTATCTCCATCGAAATGAAACGGCTTGCCCCCGGTGAAACCAATACCTGGTTCCTGGAAATCCTGGGCACGGACGGCGGAATCCGGTACAGCACGAAGGAACCAAAAACACTTTGGACATTTCAGCGCGGCAAGGAGCAACTCTGGCAACGCACGGACCTTGGTTTTCAGGGGCCGTTCCCGACGATTACCGGGGGCATATTTGAGCCGGGCTTTCCTGATTATTTTCTTCAGATGTGGGCCGCGTTTTTGGCCGAGCGCGCCGGAAAGCTGGAGGGCCGGTTTGGCTGCGTTACGCCGGAAGAAGCCGTGCAGAGCCATTGTCTTTTCGCGGCCGCATTGCAGTCGCAAAACGAAAAGCGCGCCATTTCACTGGACGATTTCCTGTCCGCGAATGCCGCCAAGGCAAGCTCTTGAAACGCAGCACCATCAATCAATTGATTCGATCAGCGCAGAGCTGTTTTAAAAGCCACGGATGGGCCTTGCCGCCAAAGCCGCGCTGGGACGTCACGGATTTCGGGCTGGGCCAATGGCACGCATTCGCCCTGGTGCTGGTTAACCTCGCGGAGGAAAAGGAATACTGCGAAAAACTGATGTACGCCAAAAAAGGAATGACGACCCCCGCCCATTGCCACAAACGGAAGAAGGAAGACATCATCTGCCGTTGGGGAAAGCTGGCGGTGCAGGTCTGGGCCGGGCGCCCGGGCGGCAGCAAAGGCCGAAGTTTCGATCTTCCGGTCAATCACGAAGCCGTGCGCGTGAAATCCGGTGAGATTGTGGAACTGGCCGCCGGGTCGCGCGTCACGCTGGTCCCCGGCATCTACCACGAATTTTACCCGCTATCCCGCGAGTGCATCATCGGCGAAGTTTCGACCGCGAACGATGATGTGCATGACAATTTTTTCGTCAACCCGGACATCGGACGTTATCCCGGCATTGAAGAGGATGAACCCGCCGTTGTCCCGCTGCTAAGTGACAAATGATATGAATGTCCGATCAGGAATCCTGGCGGGCGGTAATTGGATTGTAGATAAACTCAAGTTCGTTGACACCTGGCCTCAACAGGATGCGCTGGCGAATATTCTTTCCGAATCCGCCGGCAATGGCGGCGGCCCTTTTAACGTGCTTGTGGACCTGGCCCGAATGAAAGCGCCTTTCGCGCTGGAGGGCGTGGGATTGATTGGCGCGGACCCGGAGGGGCAATGGATTTCGACAGAATGCGCCCGCCATCACATCAATGCATCCCAGTTGCAGACCTACCCCACAGCGCACACATCCTACACGGACGTGATGATGGTAAAATCCACGGGGCGGCGGACTTTTTTCCATCAACGCGGAGCCAACGCGTTCCTGGGGGATGAACACTTTGATTTTGAGAGGACAAATGCAAAAATCTTTCATCTGGCCTATCTCCTTTTGCTCGATCGGCTGGACCAGCCGGATGCGAACTTTGGCACGGTGGCCGCCCGAACGCTGGAACGGGCGCAGCGGGCGGGTCTGCTGACGAGCATTGATGTGGTGAGCGAGGACAGTTTTCGCTTTAAGGAACTGGTCCTGCCGGCGTTGCCTTACGTGGATTATTGTTTTTTGAACGAGTTTGAACTGGAACGCACCACCGGCGTCGAGATTCAGCAGAAACCGGGCGTCAATCTTTCGGCGCTTCAAACCGCGGCCCAATGCCTGATGGAAAGCGGCGTTCGAAAATGGGTCATCGTGCATTTTCCGGAAGGAGCCTGCGCCGCGGGCCGGGACGGGAAACTGCACATCCAGGGCAGCCTTGACCTTCCGCCTTCAAAAATTGTCGGAACGGTTGGGGCCGGCGACGCCTTTGCCGCGGGTGTTCTGTATGGGCTGCATCAGGACGAGCCGATCGAAACGGCTTTGCGATATGGGGTTTGCGTCGCCGCGGCGTGCCTGGCCGGCGCCGGCGCTTCGGACGGCGTTTGTTCGCTGGCCGAGTGCCTTGAACTGGAGAAGACGTTTGGTGTCCGGAAAACTTGAACCTTCGCCACTGCGCTTGCGTTCTTAATTGCGTAGGAGCCGACGTGAGGAGGCTCTAACTGAACGCTTTGCGAAGGGACGGCCTTGCTATGCTAATCGTGTGTCCGCAAGTCAGAGCCCCGAAAGCCTTCGGGGCTGCTACACGAATTCCGCGGCGCGATGGTCTTTGCCAGGAGAATTGAATTCGCCTTTCCCCCGTCGGATGATTTAATCTGGGCGCAGGCAATATCATACTATGTTCACTCCTGAACGGCACAACGCCATCAAACGAATTGTTCGCAAACATCGCCGTATCCACTTTGCCGAGCTTCAGCGGCTGGTGGATGTTTCTCCCGCGACGCTACGGCGGGACCTGGTAGAACTGGAACGCGGCGGGGACATCATCCGCGTTCACGGCGGAGTGCTGGATCCAGTGTATGTCCGCACCGAAGTTCCGTTCGATGAACGCATTGTGCGAAGCGGTCCGGCCAAACGCGCCGTAGCTCTCTTTGCGGCAAACCTGGTGCCCGGAGGAACCACTGTATTGGTGGATGCCGGGACGACGTGCCTGGAAGTGGGCAAGATTCTCCTGGCCAGAAAGGACGTTCGATTGGTTACGCATTCAGTCGCCCTGGTGCAACTTGCCCTCCGAGGAGAGGCGCCGGTGGTTTGCCTGGGCGGCGAACTTCGAAAGGTGAGCGGCGCGCTGACGGGAAGCGCGGCCCTGGGCGCGTTGAACCGCATCCACGCGGATATCGCATTTATCGGGGCTTCGGGCCTCGATTTGAAACACGGTTGTTCCACAACCGAACTGACCGAGGCGCAAATGAAAAAAAGCCTGATTTCACATGCCACACGCAACATTCTCCTGGCGGACTCGGACAAATGGCAAAACCCCAGCACGGTCCGCTTCGCGGCCTGGAAGGATTTTGACGATTGGGTGACTGACAAAATACCGCCCGACGCCAAACGATTGCGCGCATCAGGCTTAAAAATTCACGCTGCCTGATTCGCCGTGAAAAACCGCCGCAACTTCATCAAAACCGGATTGGTTTTGAGCGCGGGACTTCCCCTCACCGCGAATTTTCAAACTGTTTTTGCGGCTGGAGCGGACTCACCCGCACCTTCCGCGGCGGTTCCCGAAGTGGTTTACGTCTATGACGCGCCCCCATTGCGCCAGTTGGATCTGGCCGATCCGGCCAATGCCCGTCGCGTGTGGGATACGCTTCATGTTCTGGCCGCGCTCCAGGGATTGGCCAACCGCGCCGCGCCTCGATTCTATTTGTTCTACTGCGCGGCTTTGGGCGTGGAAACAGACCAGTTTTGGCTCGACTGGTTTCGACATGAAGACGGCTGGCTTAAGGCGACAAAAATCCAGCGGCTCACGGGCCTGGCTGACGCGATCATGACATTTCGCGATGCCTTTGACGGGCTCGTTGTTTATGACCCGAACGTGCCGGCCACGTCAAATCTGGCGTCCACGGCCGCGGGCGTGGAGCGATTATTGCCCGTGCGATTTGATCGCTCGCCCGGTTCCCTGTTTACGCTCCTGACGGCGGGGCTTCAATTGCCCGTGAAACTGTGGCTGGTCAATCCGGACGGCACTTCCAGGTTCACCGGCACCGGCAAACTGCCGGATTGCGGGCTGCCCTCCTGCGGCAGCGCCAAGGCCGATGCCTATCGTTGGGCCTTGCAACGCTGGTTGAAATCCAATCGTTGTTCGCCTGGCGTTGCCGGATATTATCTCGACGCTTACTGGCTGCAGCGTCCGCTGGGCGCCGGGCCGGACATGCACACGCTTTCAAACCATGATTGGTTTATCGCCCACGGCGGGTTCTTTTTTGATCTCTCGCCCTGGGCAGACGAACGGCCCGTGGACGACCCGCGACAGCCCCAGGGTACGGACAAGGATTGCCTGCTGGAAATCCTGCGCGCACTTTATGATCGCGCCGGCGGCGGAATGACCCGGATTGGAGGATTCCCTCCCTGGCCGTACAAATACACGTCGTACGGCGGGGCGGGCAAACACGGAGGCGTCGAGACGGAATGGGAGTTTATCCGTTTAATTTCGCAATTTAACGCCTATGCGGAAGCTGACGCCGCCGGCCTTGGCGCCATCGCCAACGCCTCCTTCTTTCAACATTATCCGCTTCAGGCGCGTTATCCTCAGCCTAATCCCAAACCCACTTTGGAACAGTGGCAGGCGCGAAGCTTTGTCGCCGCCGATGGGCGGGTTGCAAAAAAATTATTTGTCGCGCACTACGTCGGCGACTATGACTCCCCCTCCTGGCTCTACAAAGCGGTGCCGGCGTTTTTTTGCGATCCGGCGCGTGGTAAGACGCCGTTGGGATGGGCCTTCGATCCGAACCTGGCCGCCCGGGCGCCACAGGCGCTCGCTTATGCCTGGCGCCACGCGACGAACAACGATTTTTTTATCGGCGGCGATTCGGGCGCGGGCTATTTGAACCCGCGCGGCCTGATCGTGCGGCCGGATTCAAAATTGCCCAGCGGCATGGTGGCGTGGCAGGAATATTGCCGGCGTTATTACGAATTCTGGGGCATGACGATCTCAGGGTTTATGCTTGAAGGCGCCAGCGGTGCATCTGATGATTCTGAAATTGCCGCGTACAAGACCTTTAGCCCGGACGGAATTGGGACTCATTTTCAACGCGCCGCGGCGATGCGCGCCGGCGTTCCGACCTGTCCGGAAACCGATTTGCCGACCGAGGCGCAAGCAGCGGCGCGGTTCATCGCCGAATACGCCGGGCGTCATGGGGGTAGAACCGCCTTTCTCTGGGCGCGAGCCACATTGCAATCGCCTCGCTGGTACGCGGACGTTTCGCGTCTGCTGCGCGAACAGCATCCCGGTGCGCCGGTTGAGATCGTAGATCCGTACACCTTCTTCGGCCTGATTCGCGTTGCGTCCCGGTAGGGACGCGCTGCCGCGCGTCCAATGCCGACCGACAGATTCCGGGGCGGGTTAACCACGCAGTTGACTTTATCACGCCAAGGCCGCCAAGGCCGCAAAGAGCAGAAGCAAAATCGCTATTTTTGCTGCAGATTTCCCCAAACATTTGGCGACGTGTTTTCAGAAGTTTCCTGGTGAGAAATACGTTGCGTCCATTGCGTCCTTTGCGTAAGACACTCAACGGCAACGACATGGCTACGGTAAGGAAGATGGTTCTTGCTCGAAACCTCTGGACAAACCAATGGGCCGAATGCAAAGTCGAAGCCATGAAGCCAACCCCATCCATCTGGTTACTTTTATTTGCGTCAGCGTCACTGTTTGCCCAGGATTCGCCGCGTGGCAAGGGTCTGAATGACCCGCTGCTGGACAAACTTGTCGGCGATTGGAACGTGACGCGAACGTTTGGCAACGGCCAAACAGCAACAAACGCCGTGCACGGCGAATGGGTGCTCCAACATCAATTTGTGGAATTGCATTACCGCGACACCGCCACGCCGCCCGCTTACGAAGCGATCGTTCTGATTGGATATGATAACATCGGAAGGCGCTATCTTGGCCATTGGGCGGACAATTTCGGCGGCGCTTACTCGGGTGATGGCTTTGCGCCACGCGACAAGGGGTCGAATGCCCTGGACTTCAAGTTCGATTCTCACCATGGCCAGATCGAGAATCGGTTTGCCTTCGATCCGCAATCCGAGGCGTGGACTTCTACAATCCGGCAGACGGAGCAGGGTGAATGGAAGCTCTTTTGCCGGGATGAGTTTACTCACAGCACCTTGCGATGATTCTTCCGGCCCGATGAAGTTGTTCGTCTCAATTTAAATTCAGAATTGCCTTTTGGGAGCCGTTGCGAAAAATTTGGGGATGAACATGCCTTCTCAAACTCGCCGTCAATTTATCAAAACCACTTCCATCTCCGCGGCGGCTTTGCCGTTGCTGGGCACATCTGTGCTCCAGGCGCAGACCGGCTCCTCCAAAACCATCGGTTTTGCGCTGGCCGGCCTGGGCAATTTGAGCACGCACCAGCTTGCGCCGGCGTTGCAGAAAACAAAGTATTGCCGGCTGACCGGTATTGTCACGGGCCATCCGGCCAAGGCGTCGGCGTGGAAAGCGCAATACAATATCCCCGACAAAAACATCTACAACTACGACAACATGGAGGACATGGCGAACAACCCGGACATTGACGTCGTGTATGTGGTGACGCCCAACGGACTTCACGCCGAACACACCATCAAAGCCGCCCGCGCCGGCAAGCATGTGCTCTGCGAAAAGCCGATGGAGATTTCCACCGAGAAATGCCAGCAAATGATTGATGAATGCAAAAAGGCCGGAAAGCAACTGGCCATCGGTTATCGCCTTCATTTTGAGCCAAACAACCTGGAATGCATCCGGCTGGCGCATGAACAGGTTTTCGGACAATTGAAGATGATTGAAGCCGGGTTTGGCGGCCGGTTTGGCGACCCCAACGTTTGGCGGTTCAACCCGGCGCTGTCCGGCGGCGGTTGTTTGATGGACATGGGCATCTATGCGTTGCAGGCCACCCGATATATAACCGGCGAAGAGCCGGCTGAGGTTTCCGCCATCACTTCGGTGATGAATCACGCGTGGTTCAAAGAAATCGAAGAATCCATCGTGTGGGAAATAAAATTTCCCAGCGGCGTGCTGGCCCGTTGCGCTTCCACTTACAGTTTTTCGGGCATGCAGCGTTTCACCGCGTTCGCGGAGAACGGCTGGTTTGAGCTCAACCCGGCCTACGGTTATGGCGGTATCCATGGGGTGCGTTCGGATGGCCAGCCGATCGAGTTTCCGCAGATTGACCAGTTCGCCGCGGAAATGGATGATTTTGCCCAGTGCATTTTGGAAAACCGCCCCACGCGGGTGCCTGGCGAAGAAGGGTTGCGCGACGTCAAAGCCATGATGGCGATTTATGAGTCCGCGCGAACGGGGAAAACAGTCAGCCTCGCCTAAACAACCACGGAGGTGACCCGAACTCTCAGCTTTACCCTGGTCCATCCCAGGAACTCTATGTGCGGCTTAACGTCAACATGGGCTTTTTTGCAGCCCACAGTTAGCCGGAATTGATTGCCGGTGACATCGCTGAACAGGAAATACAAGATTGCCACTTTTTGTACGTGGGACGATGAGTCCACTCAGCGTGCCGTGCGACCTGCCGAATAAGCCGGGCCGGGAGATTCACCTCTATCGTCTAAATGTTCCGGCCAGGGACCCACGTTCCGTCGTGATGAGTGTGCCCACGTTGATATTGTGGCGGGCAAACCAGCCGTCGTTCACTTCCAACACGTAAATGATGTTGTTATTACTGGCCACCACGGGAACCGGGTCATTCTTTTCCAGATGATGAATTTCCTCGATGACGCCATCCGGACCGATATAAGCAGCCGAAAGGGAGATCGGACAATTGGTCATCCAAAAGCCGTCCGGCGGCAGGATGGGCTCCGAAAGAACAAAAATCATGGCGGTGTCATCCGTTATATTTGTCCGGTACATGAGGCCCGTGGCTTCCTCCGAGGAAGTGACCGCCATCTCGGCATCAAGAGTTTGCGGGCCGAGATAGATTTTGATCGTCGGCAGTTTTGCCTGGGCGTGCGTGGGCACAAGATAGCCGCCCGACGCCGGCGGCGTTTCCGCCGTTTTGGCTTTGTGGCAGCCCGCGCAAAAGGCCGCAAGCATGGCGGGAATCAGGAATTTCGCGAATTTCACGAAGACAATTTGCCGAAACACCGGAAGGTTTTCAATGGCAATTGGGATCCTTGGCGGGGACATCGCGCTGTCCCGCATTGTGGGATCCCCGCCCGTAACTTGTCGCGCCGTAGCGATCTCGCGAAGGCGGAAGCGGGCGGCAGGAATAATTCCTTGGAAAAACGCTTGCGGAACTTTGCGCCGCTGGACGCGGCGCTGACGGCGCAGCGCGCCGTCCCTGCCAATCAGGTTTTTTCCTCGATCAATTCCCGCCGTGCGCCGCCAAGCAATTGGTCAATAAAGGCGGTGGAATAAACGCCCCGCCGGAAATTGGGGTCCTGCATGATGGCCTGCTGGAAGGAAACGGTGGTTTTGATGCCGGTAATCATGCATTCGGCCAGCGCGCGATTCATGCGATCGAGCGCTTCGCGCCGGTCTCGGCCGGTGGCAATGAGCTTGCCGATCATCGAATCATAATGAGAGGGAATCGTGTAGCCGGCGTAGGCATGGGTATCCATGCGCACGCCGCGCCCGCCGGGTTGATAATACATTTCGACGCGTCCGGGGCTGGGGCGAAAATCATCAAACGGGTCTTCCGCGTTGATGCGGCATTCAATCGCGTGCCCCTTGATCTCGATGTCCCCCTGCGAATGCTGCAAGCCCTCGCCTGACGCCAGCAAAATCTGGTAGCGGACCAAATCAATGCCGGTGACTTCCTCGGTGACCGGATGCTCGACCTGGATGCGCTTGTTGACCTCGAGAAAATAGAAGTTGCCCTGGTTGTCCACGATGAACTCGACCGTGCCGGCGTTGGTATAATGCGCCGCCTCCGCGATTTTGACGGCGGCCTTGCCGATTTTGTCGCGCAATTTGCGGAACTTGTTTTCCAACAAGGGTGACGGCGCTTCTTCAATTACTTTTTGGTTGCGGCGCTGGATCGAGCAATCACGTTCGCCTAAATGGATGATGCGCCCCTTTTGATCGCCGAGAATCTGAATTTCGATATGATGCGGGTTTTCGATGAATTTTTCGATATAGACGTTGGAATTGCCGAAGGCCTTCTCCGCTTCCGTGCGCGCGGTATGATAACCCTTCATCATCGAAATATCGTTATGGGCCACCCGCATCCCGCGCCCGCCGCCGCCGGCAATGGCTTTGATAATTACCGGGTACCCAATGCGTTTGGCGATCTGCAGCGCGTCCTGCTCCTTTTCGACGACGCCTTCCGAGCCGGGAGGAGTGGCTACCCCCGCTTTTTTGGCCAGGGCACGGCTAACGGCCTTGTCCGCCAGCGCCTGCATCGCGCGCGGGCTCGGGCCAATAAATCGGATGTTGCAGCTCTCGCAGACCTCGGCAAAATGCGCGTTCTCGGAGAGAAACCCGTAGCCGGGATGAATGGCGTCCACGTCCGTCACCTCCGCCGCGCTGATAATGCGGTCAATCCGCAAATAACTCTCCGAAGCGGGCGCCTTGCCGATGCAGATGGCTTCGTCGGCCAATTGCACGTGCATTGAATTGGCGTCAGCCTCGGAATAGACCGCCACGGTGCGGATATTCAATTCCTTGCAGGCGCGAATGATACGCACGGCGATTTCACCACGATTGGCGACCAGAACTTTTTCGAACATGATTTATCGGTTTATCAGTAAAAACAGCCACTGCGAACGGTAAGACGGTGCAATCCAAAGGACGTCGGCTCACCGCATTGGCCCGTTTGGCGAACTTAATTCGGTCTCACTTTGAAAAGGGGTTGCCCGAACTCAACCGGCTTGGCGTTTTCGACGAGAATCTGGGTAATGACGCCTTTAACTTCGGCCTTGATTTCGTTCATCACCTTCATCGCTTCGATAATGCAAACGACCGTCTCCGGATTGACTTCCGAGCCGACCTCAGCATAAGAACCGGCTTCGGGAGAAGGTGCCCGATAAAAAGTGCCGATCATAGGCGATTTAATTTCGATTTCCCCGGTCGCCGCCGCCGGAGGCGCCGCCACCGACATCTGTGCCGGCGTAAACTGGGGAATGGTCATGGGGAGAGCGACTGCCGGAATGGGTTCATCGGCCGACCCTCCGGCAGTTCCGCCATTCAGGCCGCGTTTCAGCCTGATCTTGGAATCCTGCCGTTCCAATTCAAACTCCGTAATGGAGTTCTTCTTCATCAAATCAATGATGGCCTTGATATCTTTTAAATCCACGGTTCGTTTTCGTTAAAGTAATTCCAATTTAGAATTTTTAGGCTTGAAAAACAGGCTTTTTGACAACTCTGTTTATCTCTTGTCTCATTTCAATAAGCTTAACCGTAAAGCATTCAGAACGTCAAGAACCAATCCCCAAAATATTAGACGCCAAAATCTGAGGCTAAATTGAACATTTTAGCCCTGTTTTTTGCGTCCGTTAACGTAAACGGACGCTTCGACAGCCAAAACGTAAGATTTAGGACCGAAACCGGCAATTTGTCCACAACAAACCGGCGCAATTAGGGATTTATGCCGAAACTCTTCCCGCGCATGTACGTTCGACAGATGAATCTCGATCGTCGGGACACCCACCGCCGCAATAGCGTCCCGCAAAGCAATGCTCGTATGGGTGTATGCGGCCGCATTCAGGACGATTACATCAAACTTGCCTTTCGCTTCCTGTATCCAACCCACCAGTTCGCCTTCAAGATTCGACTGGCGGAAGGCAACCTCGGCCTTCAATTCCCGCGCCCGCTCCCGGACGTTCTTCTCAATGTCCGCCAGCGTGGCCGTGCCGTAAACCCCCGGTTCGCGCTGCCCGAGCAGGTTCAGGTTCGGACCATTCAGGAAGAGAATTTTCATTTGTGCCTCAGACCACTCAGCCGGGATTTTAACGGGTGCCGCCCGTTTGTCGAATGGTTTCGAGCCGTTCCCCAAACACCTGCAGCGGTCCGACGTATCAAGCGGCCTGAGGACGATTCCCCCTCTCCCGGCGGGAGAGGGCAGGGGTGAGGGAGAATCATTCGATCAGGAATCCTCTGCCGGTTCATGGTGGGGGAGAACCTTTATCACGACCGTCCGCGCCTTTTTCGAACCGCAACGCGCAGCCCAACAGTACGAAGGCAGTCCAGGCCAGGGCGGGAATATAAAGCCCAAATTCGCCCAATCCTTGAACAAACCACGCCAGCAATCCCAGAAAAATGGCAAACGCCTCCAGATTAGGCGTATGCCAAACATTTTTCCCAACATATATGATCCCGGCAATGATCCAGGCGCAATAAAGCACGCCTCCGATGATTCCGGAATCCGAAAATTGTTCGAGATAATCGTTATGCGCCAGGCGGGCCATTTCGGCATCCGGAGATTTCAATTGAGCGTAGGGCCGCTGAAAAGTGCCCGGGCCGGTTCCCATCATGGGATGTGCCCGCGTCGTTTGCACGGCTGCGCGCCAATAATCCAGCCGGGCGACCGCGCTGGCGGCCCCGTGTGCAAAATAAGTATGAAAACGGATAAAAAAGAGTCCCAGCCCCAGAACGGCGACGCTTGCCAGCAGCAGAATCTTCAGTTTCACCGGCCAGCGCAGGCGAAACAGGCAAAGACCGGCCAGCGCCAGTGCAATGAGCCAGCCAAACTTTGAACCGGACCAAAAGAAGGAGGCAGCAGACAGGCCCACGGTGATTGCGAGCAACGCCCCTCCCACTGCGGGCCGCAACTGTCTTTTGGCGTGAAATGCCAGAACGAGACCAACCGGAAATAGAAGCAGAATGAGACCCGCCAGCGCATTCGGATAAACCAGCGTGCCCATCACCCGCCCTTTGGCAAATTTCGCTACAATGGCCGGATTTGCCACGTCCACGCCATTGGTCGTGATAATCGTTTGGTCCCGTTTCAATTCCAGGAGCGTCTGGGGCGGCAGGTTCGTCCAACCCATGCTCTGGCCTTCCATCAAAAACTTTTTGTCCTGGGGAAATTCAAACCGCTGGTGAATGCTGCGGATGAGGCAAATCGTGAATCCCGCCAAAATGCCGGCCAATAGAAGGTTGAGCGCGCGCGGATTTCGGAACAAAAATGCCCCGATAAAATAACACGCCACGCATCCAAAAAATTGCCAGAGGGTCGTCGCCGTCAACTCGGCATCCACCGTCCGCACTGCCGAAATCCATTGCCAGCCCAGCCAAAGGAGAGGAAGAATCAGCAGCCGGCGCGGACAGCGACGGGGCGAAGATTCCTTCGGCGCATTAAAAAACAAAAGCAGGCCGACGGCCGCCAGCGGCAAAAAAATCCAGTTAGCCCAATGGATTGGCCAGAAATCGCTCCAATATTCGGCGGGGGAGGCGGGCGTGGAAATTTTTTGGTCCAGGATAACCGGATTGCCGAATTTGAGGATGCACAGGCCCAGAAAAAGACCGAAGGCCATCGCATATAGCTCTTTCGGGGCGAGTTTGTTTCCAGACGTCATTAGCTGCTTCGCCTCAGTGTGTCTGCACGCGGTCAAAAATGCAATTTCAGCAAACCGACTTCGAGCGCCAGGGCTTCCTGGACATTGGTATGCAGAATCCTCTGGGTTTCATTCATGGCTTGCAGATTTTCGAGCGCCTGCCGCGGCGAAATCCGGCGGGCGATGGCTTCGGCGCCTGGAATTTGGGGGAAATTCAGCAGATCTTTTCCGGCCGCCAGCGTGTGCAGCCAGACATCCCGCAGCCAGCACTGCACGAGCAACAGCAAATCCGCGCGCAACCGGCGGTATTCCGCCTCCACGGCGGCGGCCAGTTCTTCTTCCCATTTGTCGCGCAGTTCCTTGTCTATCTCGTCGTATTTTTGCAGCGGCGAGCGCGCCGACAACGTTTTCTCAGCCTCCGCACGGATTTCTGCCAATTTTTGCACCAGTACGTCCGCCAAAATATAACGGCCCAGCAAGGTTTTTTGTTCCTGGGCCAGGGCGCTGAATTTTTCCAGCCACGCGGCCTCGCTCGCGGCCAGTTCGCGCCGGGCGCCGCTTGAAAAATTGACCCGCAGGCACCGTGACAGAATGGTTTCCAATATTCGCGACGGTTCGGTCGAGAGCAGAATCAAAATGGATTTCGCGGGCGGCTCCTCAAGCGTTTTGAGGAAGGCGTTCGCGGCGGAAACATGCAGCCGGTCCGCGCCGGCAATGATTCCCGCTTTAAATTGGGCCTGCGTGGGCTTGAGCTGGATTTCCCGCGTCAACTCGCGCATCTGGTCCACCGTGACCACGCGGGACTTTGCCTCGGGCCGCGCCCAGTGAATATCCGCGTGAATGTCATTTTCAATTTGCCGGCAACTGGGACATTGATCGCAACAATCCACCGCGACGCCGTTTTGGAGAACGGGGTTTTGGCAATTCAAGGTTTTGGCCAGGGTCCGCGCGATGGACTCCAGTTCTTCGATCCGGTCGCCGGAAAACAGATAGGCATGCCCCAGGCGTCCGCGCGCGAGCGAGCGCTGTAAGAGCTGGACGCCCTGTTGATGCGGCAATAGTTTGAAGGACATATCGGTGGCGCCGCTTGCGGCATTCGGGGCGTATTGTAGATCGGAATTAAAAAGGAAAAAGGAAAAATTAAAAAGGTCAGCAGCCGGTAGTCCGCCACGGGACGCATCCCAAAACTTGGCAGCCTGGCTGCCAGTTTCATTAACACCCTGCTTCAGCCGGGTGTTTAGCCAATCGTCTATGTTCTCAACCGCTTTAGCGGTTTAGGTGGCCGGTAAACCGCTGAAGCGGTTGAAAACCTTTTGAAGTATTCGTGATCACCCAGCTAAAGCAGGGTGTTAATGAAATCTACGCGAATCCGCATTTATGCCATGACGCATGCGCTCTCATTTTTTTGAGACGCGCCCTCCGGCGCGTGACGGAAAATTTTACTGTTGACATTGCCTTACAGTTTGAGGTATTGTGGCGGCGTGAAAGTTACGAATCCGAATTTTTTGAACGGTGTGCCGGAGATGCTCGTGCTAAAACTGCTCTCGCGACGGGAAATGTATGGATACGAAATCGTCAAAGCGATCGAGGCGCAAACCAGCCGGACGCTCGCTTTTGGCGAAGGCTGCATCTATCCCTGCCTGCACTATTTGAAACGCGAAAAGCTGGTGAACAGCCGGCGCAAGGAAGTGAGCGGCCGAAGCCGCACCTATTATGAATTGACCCGCCAGGGCGCAAAGCGGCTGGAAACATTGATGGCCGACTGGGACCGCGTGACGGGCGGGATTTCACTCGTGATGCAGGCCCAACATGCCTGAGAGCATTGTCATAACCCAATTCGAACGGCGCCTCGTGGAGATGGGCTGTCCCGCGCGCCGCTTGAAGGAATATGTCCGCGAACTCGCGGAACATTTCGATGATCTTAAGCAAGCCGCCCTGGAGGAAGGACTGACGGACAAGGAAGCGGAAACCCGCGCCGCGGCCCAACTGGGCGACCCGGTAGTTCTGGCCGAAAATGCCGTGGTCATTTTGCGGCAATCGTCGTGGTGGGGACGGCATCCGGTTGTGGGCTTTTGCGTTCTGCCCATCCTGGCGCTCCAATTTGCCTGGGCCTTCAGCGTCGTATTTGTTTTTGGGATGGGCTGGATTTTGGGCAAGCTATTTGGCCCGGCCTACGCTCTAAGCGGCGATAATTTAAATACCTGGTCCAATCATCCGGAGGCCTTCAGCAGTTTCACCGAGTCCCTTAATTCCGCCCTGCGAATTTCGGCAATTCTCCTGGTCACTGTTGTTTTTTGCCGATTCGCGCGCCGGACCGCGGCGGGCTTAAAGTGGATTCTGGCAGTTTGCCTTTCCTGCGCCACACTAAATCTTTTCAGCAGCTACGACTTGACGCCTTGCAATATTACCGCAGGCCTGAACTGGCCGGGCCGGCACTGGTTTTTTGCTTCCCTGCCATTGCTGGTGGCCGGCGTTCTCGTCGTCGAACAATGGATCCGACAACGCCACTATGCCGGAGTTGCCATCAAACGCCGCCGAGGGACTTTGCGCGTCGTGGGTAAAAAAATCCCATTTCATAAGACGCCGACGTTCTGGATTGCCACTGTTTTGGGACTTGCCCTCGCCGCGTTGGCGGCGAAATTTTCGGTGTATATCTTCGCCCAAATGGACCGCAAATACCAGGAGCGGTGCCGGGCGTGGCCGGTTGAACGCGCTGCAACCATGGCATGGCTAAAAAAATGGCAGGCCGTGAAGCCGTCGCCGCGCGAGCAAACGATCAGCCTCAAGCCGTATCTCAACGGGACCCTGGCGGATTCAATAGACCCCGCGGGATCTTTCACGAATGACAATTTGGCCGCGCTGCCTTCCGGGGTCCATACCTTTGGCGGTGT
>JASHPN010000422.1 GCA_030038175.1 Verrucomicrobiia bacterium | reverse complement strand
CGTCAAGGCCGACCGCCTGGCGCGCAAGCTCGGCGTTCGCGAGCTTTGGATCAAGAACGACGCCGTCAATTTCCCCACGCTGTCATTCAAAGACCGCGTGGTCAGCGTCGCGTTGAGCCGTTCAAAGGAGCTGGGCTTTCAGACCGTGGCCTGCGCGTCCACTGGAAACCTCGCCAATGCCGTGTCCGCCCAGGCCGCCAGCGCCGGCTTGAAAGCGTATGTCTTTATCCCCTCGGATTTGGAACAGAGCAAGATTCTGAACTCGCTCATTTACGGCGCCAATGTGATCGCCATCAAGGGCCATTACGATGAGGTGAACCGTTTGTGCGCCGAAATTGCCGGCAAATTTGGCTGGGCTTTCGTAAATGTCAATATGAGGCCTTACTATGCCGAAGGCTCCAAAAGCATGGCATATGAAATCGCTGAGCAACTCGGCTGGCACACGCCGCAGCACACGGTCATCCCCATGGCTTCCGGCTCGCTTTTGACGAAAATTCACAAAGGCTACGAAGAACTCGTCAAAGCCGGGTTGGTCGCCGATACCCGCCCTAAAATTTACGGGGCGCAGGCCACCGGCTGCTCGCCCATTTCCACCGCGCAAAAAGCCGGCCTGGATTTCTTCAAGCCGGTCAAACCGGCCACCATTGCCAAGTCGCTGGCCATTGGCACGCCCGCGGACGGCTTCTACGCCCTCCGTGTCATGCGCGACACCGGCGGCGCGGCCGAAGACGTGACGGATGACGAGATTCGTGACGCCATCAGGCTCCTCGCGGAAACCGAAGGGATCTTTGCCGAAACCGCGGGCGGCGTCACCCTGGGGGCGGCAAAAAAACTGATTGCTTCCGGCAAAATTCCGCGCGAGGATTCCGTGGTCGTCTGCATCACCGGCAACGGGCTAAAAACGCTCGACGCGGTGGAAAAGAGCGTTGGCAAGCCGCGCGAAATCAAACCGAGCCTGCGGGAATTTGAAGCCCTGCTGGGACAGGAAGAAAGAGCGAATGCGTAGAACAAATTTATGTCACAAAAAGTAAGAATCCCAACACCGTTGCGCAAATTGACCAACAACGAGGAAATTGTTGTGGTCAACGCGCCCACCATCAGCGAAGCGATTGCCGAATTGCAGTCGCGTTTCCCCGGCATCCAGGAACGGCTTGTGGATGAAAAGGGCGAAGTGCGCCGTTTCGTGAACGTCTATGTCAATGAGGAAGACATCCGATTCCTGCAAAATCAGCAGACGGCGCTAAAGGATGGCGACGAAATCAGTATCATTCCGGCCATCGCCGGAGGTTAACATCTGCACAAAAATGCGAAACTAAGAACCGGATGCCATCAAGTCCGTAATTTGCGTCTTTAATTCTTGAATCGAAAACTATGAGCGCGCCAAAGAAAAATATCCGGCCCACCGGCCGGACGACTCCCACTCAACAGCGGTTATGGCTGATGTATCCTCCCCGGCTCATTAAAAAGCCGTTCATTTGGGAGGTGGGCCATAAGTTCAAAGTCGTGACCAACATTCGCCAGGCCAGCGTGACGGACGAAATTGGAATTGTTTGCCTGGAATTGGACGGCCCGCGGGAAGAAGTCAAGGCGGCCATCAAATGGCTCCAGAAAAACGGCGTCAACGTTGAACCCGTGGAAATCAGCGTTATCGCCAGCTAGGGCGGACGTTCGAAGAAAAAACTGCAAGCCGTTCGGAAACCGGCCAACCGACAGAGCCGCGACCGCCTGCCTTGCCGTAGCTTCCGAGCGAAGGCAGGTGAGGGAGCGGGCGAGTCAACCGTTCGCATTTGGGTATGGGTTTTGTTGATGCGCTCTAAACAAAAAAAGCTGTGAACATTGTCCACAGCTTTTTAATGGGCAGGCAGATATTCTATTTGCGCCGGCGGAGCAGGTTCAGGCAGAACAAGCTCGTCAACCCCGTTCCCACCAGTGTCCAGGCGCCCGGTTCCGGAACGGGACTGGCCGAAATGGAACCGGAAAAGGATGTGCTGGTCACCGTGGTGGCGAGTTGGGTAAGCGACATGGGACTCGTGAAATCGAACGAAACCACTACGGTCGCGTTTCCCGCCGAAGCCAGCGCAAGCAAATCACTATTGGCGCCAGAGTACGCGAGCGAAGTCAAGTTGGCAGAGCCATCGAAATTCAGGGTACCTGAGGTTTCAAAGGTTGACGCCGTCTGCCACTGAATTGTGCCGGTCAGGTTATGCCCATCGCCATCCGAGATGTACATCGTTGAGGAGCCAGTCACATTCGCCGTGTACAATCCCGAAAATGGATTGCTGATGGTCCCGATGGTAAATACACCTCCCTGGAAATAACCATCGAGCCCCTCGGATGGGCCGGTGCTGGTAATATCAAAACTCGAAGGATTTGAGTTGGTGGTCGCGATATCAAATGTGCTGTTTCCGTTGAAGTCAATCAAGCCGCCGGGCACGCTCGCAAAGTCCAAAACGAGCGCCTGGGTTGAAAACGCGGAAACCGCCAATAGGGCGGCGGCCGCGACAGTAATGGTTTTAGGGGTTTTCATGCTATTCTAATTTTAGAGGATATTGCTGAGTGTCTATCAATTCCGCCTGCCCCCTCAGAAAAGCGGTCTGTTCCTCAATGAGCCATCGCTTTTCTTCGATGAGCCTGGTTTGCTGCTCCAACAGTAACTTCTGTTCTTCGATCAGATTTTTCTGCGTGGCGATGAGTTCCACGATTTGTGCTTTGATCATTTCACCCATCAACCCATTGCCATTAACGTCAGCATCGGAGTGGCCGTTTTGGTGGCCATTCGAATTTGAATGTCCGTTGGCATGGCCATTGGCGTAGCCGTTCAGCTTGCCGTTGCCATTTCCGTTTCCGTTGACATAACCGTTTCCGTTCGTCTTGCCATTGATTGGCGTGAAACCAGTCCCATAAGCATGAAGGGACAGTTGCTGAATGACATCGGTATAAAATTTAGGATAATCAAACATTTTTTTGCGGCGATTCCGCGACCCTGAATTCCCGTTATTAATTGATGCGGCGGCGGCTTGAGGAGCGCTCGCCTCAGCCCCTTGCATCGCCAGCGCAGGAGCGGCGGCTGATCCATTTGTAACGGCTTTTTGCGCCATGGCAGTGGCCGGCGCTTGCGCCGTTGACCGCCGATTTACTCTGCGCCATACCAGAAACCCAACCGGCAGACCAACCAATAGAATCAACGAACCATAGACCAGGCCGATTGCCGCAGTGCCGGTAAACCCAGCCGCTTGCGGTTCCCTGGCTCCGACAATTAATTCCGCCAGCCCCGCCGTTGCCACTGGATCGCCGTCCCGGTAATCGGCAAACTGCTCTCCCTGCTTGAAAGAAATGCTGCCGGCCATTTGCTTCAAAGACGTGGTGTCCGTGGCCGGAAACGGCTGCACTGCGGTCATCTGCAACACTCCTCGCCGCCCCAGGATTGCCACAGCCTCATTCAAGACTGTCGTTGGGCCGTCATGGACCTGCAGTGACCAGGACAAGGAGTGCGCGTTATCGTCGAACGCCGGAAGCGACTGCCAAATCAATGAAATGGACGAGGCCGTTCCTGCTTGCGCGGAGGACCGGGCTTGAGTTTGCGCCTCCTGCAATACTTTCTCCGTGTTAATTTGCGCCGCCTGGGCATCCTTCACGTAACCTTTGGCATTGTATTCCAGGACCGCCATCCAATTGCCGCTATTGGCTATGACCGCCCCGATCAAATCATCCGGAACGGCTGTATTGGCGTCTTCCAGAATTCGCTGGGCCCCCTCTTTTCCCGTTAAACGATAACCCGCCGGAAGATCAATGATCGCCACGTCACCGAGGCTGATTTTCTGCGGGCCCGTAAACCAATTCACTTGCTTGGACGCCTGAACAAAAATGGGAGTCGTCGTTTCCAGGAGAGTCTGCTGCCCTTGACATTGCGATAAGCCCATCGCCAGTCCCAGCCCGCCAGCGAGGGACGGACTGACCCAACGCGAAATCACCAAGCGTTTCCATTCCCCAATCCCGAATGAGTGCCTTTGTTTCATATTTTTACTACAGTCAATTCCGCAGTAACGAGAGCTCGCCTTACCGTTGATTAAGTCAAGCCATTTTCCCTGAAAAACATTGAATAGTCAATGCGCATTTCGGGACATGAGTGGCTTGTTTTGGGACAATTTGCGACGCCCTTTCTCAGCCAATCTCTTTGTTTTGCTGAAAAAACCAACATTTCTATGCTTCGGGGCGTGCGGACTGTTTAGTGAATAAACGGTGAATATCCCATGAATTAA
>JASHPN010000421.1 GCA_030038175.1 Verrucomicrobiia bacterium | reverse complement strand
ACAGGTATTGGCGGCCGGGCAAAAGGCGGAAACCGAGGCGGCCGTGCCGAAAGCGGAGATTCATTTTGGGCACGCCATTCGGCGCAAGGATATTACCGCGTTTACGCGGGAAATCAGCGCGCTGCTGGCGGCGGCCATTCCGATTCCCCAGGCGATTGAAAGCCTGGGCGATGAAGAAGACAACCCGGCGTTTCGGGACGTGCTGCAAAAGGTTGGCGAAGCCGTCTGCAAAGGCGAGGCGTTTTCCGCGGCGCTGGCGCATCATCCGAAGCTGTTTGGGAACCTTTACACGAGCATGATTCGGGTGGGGGAAGAGGCGGGCGTCCTGCCGAAAGTGATGAACGATTTGGCCGATTTGCTTGAGCATGAGGACGAAGTGCGCGGCGAAGTCGTGGCGGCGGTGGCGTATCCGGTTTTTGTTTTGTGTTTTGGACTCGTGACGGTGACGGTCCTGCTGACGGTGGTTTTGCCGCGTTTATTTTCGATGTTGGAAGATATGCTTCCGGTCTTGCCTTTGCCGACACGGATTTTGCTGGCCATCAGTCATGCGTTGCACCGCGATTGGTTTTGGATTTTGGCCGGCGCGGCGGGCGCGATTGGTTTCGCGAATTGGTTTTTCAAATCGCCGGCGGGCGCGGAACTGTGGGACAAGTTCAAATTAAAAATTCCGTTCGTCGGCCCGGTCTTTCAATCTTCGGCCATGGCGCGCTTTGCGCGGACGCTTGGCACACTTGTCAAAAGCGGAGTTTCGCTTCTGCCGGCGCTGAAGATTGTCGAAAACACGATCGGCAACCGGATCCTGGCCGCCCAGATCGCGCGCGTGGCGGAAGAAACCCGCGGCGGCGATTCGCTGGCCGCGCCTTTGCGCAAGCTGGGAATATTTCCGCGTTCGATCGTGCATATGATTGACGTAGGCGAGGAAAGCGGGCGTCTGGACGAGATGCTGCTCAAGGTGGCGGCCATCGAGGAGCGCCTGCTGCGGAGGCGGACGAAGACGTTGATTTCATTGCTCGCGCCGCTTTTGATCCTGGCGGTGGGAATCATGGTCGGATTCATGGTCATTTCCATTTTGCTGCCGATTTTCAAAATGAGCAGCGCTCTGCACTAAACATCCAATTTATAAAAACATGAAAACTCAGTTCTCAAAAAAATCATCTGCCTTCACGCTCATTGAAATCATGGTCGTGGTGGTGGTCATCGGCATCCTGGCCGCGATCATTATCCCTCAATTTATGAACACGTCCGATGACGCGAGAATTGCCGCTGCCAAGGCAACCGTCTCCGAATTGGATTCGGCCGTCGAACGATTCTACGTCCAAATGGACCGCTATCCGACTACCGAGGAGGGGTTCAGTGTTCTTCTCACTCCGCCGTCGGGCGACGATGCTAAAAGCTGGCGCGGGCCTTACATCAAAAAGCTCAACGATGATCCGTGGGGCCATCCCTATCAATATGCCTGCCCGGGGACGCATAATCAGAACGGCTACGACATTTGGTCTCGCGGCAAGGAAAACACGGACGACGCGAATAATATTGGGAATTGGTGAGGCTCATTAGTGATGAGTTTTGAGTGATGAGTGATTGATAATCATGCGGCGGAAAAATTCCAGGTTTTACTTTAATGGCAGGGACGGCGCGCTGCGCCGTCCGCGCCGCGTTCAGCGGCGCAATCTGTGTGATTGGAGGTTATACCGTCCCGCCTTGCGGGATTCCGCCCGTTCCACGTGGGCGGTGACGGCGCAGCGCGCCGTCCCTGCCAGGGCGTTCACGCTCATTGAGATGATGGTAGTCGTGGTGCTCATTGGCATCATGGCGGCGCTGGTCATACCGGAGATGAAGGGTTCGTTCAATGACGCATTGCTGCGTTCGGCGAGCCGTGATCTGGTGAATGTATTTGGGCTGGCGTCCAGCCGGGCGGTCAGCCTGAATCAATGTTATCGGGTAAAATTCGACCTGGACAATGGCGATTACGAGCTGGAACGGCGGGTGCACGACGGCGCAAGCGTGGATTTTGTTCCCGCGAAAGACGTGCCGGGCGCGGAAGGGAAAGTGGATCAGCGCATCTCCGTCCGGATCACTTTTCCGGATGACGATTCGCAAGACAACAACGCGAATCCGGGCGAATCATCCCAAACTTCGCCGGACGCGATTTCGTTTTATCCCGATGGAACCGCCGACGCGGCGCAAATTCGCCTGGCCGACCGTGACGGATTTCAACTGTTGATGCAATTGAATCCAATCACGGCGCGCGTGCGGATTTCGGCTCCGCAGCACGAATGAAGGCGCTGCATTTCAATGCGGGATTTTCGCTGATTGAAGTGATGGTGGCGATTTTGATTCTGGGTATTGCGCTGGCGGCTTTGGCGCGCGGAATTACCACGGCGCTGGCGTCCAGCAAAGATTCGGAAATGCAAACAACGGCGGCGCTGTTTGCGGCCGGCAAGATCGAAGAGCTGCGCGCCCTGGATGAATTGAAAGAAGGCGAAAGCGACGGCGATTGCGGTCCGGGCCTGGAATTGTATCGCTGGAAAGAAACGATCAGCGCCGCGGACACTGAAGGTTTGTACGACGTGGACGTCGTGATCGAAGACACGCACGACGGCGGCCAAATTTATGAATTGAAAACGATGTTATTCAAAGCGTCGGATAGCACCGTTGAGAACCAAAATCAAAACCAAAATAACAATCAAAAGAGACGGCACCGCGAGAGATGAAGATTTATTGCGAATATGACCGCACAGCGCGTCTCTGCCTTGTTCCTGGCAGGGACGGCGCAATGCGCCGTCCAAAATTGGACGCGCATCTAAGCCATGAACCGGAGCGCGGCCTTCAGGCCGCTTCAACGTCCGATGCCAAAGAGACGCCGAAGCGGCATGAATGCCGCTCTTCGCTGGCCTTCACGCTAATCGAAGTCGTCATCAGCGCGGCGCTGATGGCCGTCATATTGACGGCGGCGTATTTGTGTTTGAGCGCCTGCATCCAGGGCAGGAATATGGTGGAACCGCGGGCGGATACGATTCAAACCGCGCGGGTGGCCATGGCCTTGCTGACGGCCGACTTGCGCGATGCCTGCAGCCTGTCTCCCGACGCGCCGTTCCTGGGCATGCAGCGAACGGTCGGCGAGGTGGAAGCCGACAATCTTGATTTTGCAACGCACAATTACACGCCGCGCCGGCCGAACGAGGGCGATTTTTGCGAAGTCAGCTATTACGTCGAGCAGGACCCGGACGGGAGCTTTAGCCTGTGGCGGCGGCGCAATCCCACGCTGGCGCCCGATCCCTTGTCCGGCGGGAGCAAGGAAGAAATCGCCGACAATCTTCTGGGTGTTCGGTTTGAGTATTTCGATGGATTGGATTGGTACGACGATTGGGGCGACATCAACAGCACGGAAAACGGAGGAACGAAATCAGCGGCGGCGGACCAAAATATTTCGTGGGGACTTCCGGAAGCGGTTCGCATTACTCTGATGCTCGATTCCCATCCGGAGGCAAGGCGGAGTGAAAACACGGGTGAACGGGTCCCTGGTCCGCCGCTGGTGTTTCAAACGGTGGCCTATCTGAATCTGGCCGACGCAGCCAATGGCGGTTCCACCGCCACTTCCTCGCAAGACACCGGCGACCAGTCCGGAAACGGAGGAAGTTCGACACAATGAAGAATCGCGCTTCCATTCTGATCGGGTTGCTTTGGTGCGTCGCCATATTGGCGGTGGTGGTGACGGGTGTGCTGCATACGGCGACCATGGATTTGGCCGGGGGCAAAAATTTCGGGGATAAAATCCAGGCGCGGTATCTGGCGCTCGCGGGAATTGAACGCGCGGAGGCGCTCCTTTACCAAAACGCACTCAGCCGCAGTCATAGCGGGAAGAACCACACCGGCGACCTTTACAACGACCCGCAGCATTTTCGCGATGTCAGTTTGGGGCGCGGCAGTTGGTCGGTGTTGCGCCGGGGACGGGATGATGAAGACGACGGAGTGATCTACGGCATC
>JASHPN010000046.1 GCA_030038175.1 Verrucomicrobiia bacterium | reverse complement strand
GATATTCCGAAGGTCCCTTGCAGATTTATCTTCTCGGCATGGGTTCGCCCAGGCCGGGATACGCCTTCACGCTGGAGAACTGGAATTCATGGAAACGCGGCCCGGTCAATACCTACGGAAAAAACCCCGCCTACACATGGATCGGCGCGTCGCCCGCTCTTTTCACGCACCAATATCCACAGGCCTTTTTCTGCCTGCGCGGCCTGAAGGATGACTCGTCCACAGGCCAGGGCATCAACTATTGGGACAATTCAATTCAGGCCACCCTTGCCCAATGGCAATGGAGCCAGGACCTCGGCCGGCACGCCGTCAATGGCGTTGGTCCATTTCCCCATTGGGGCACGAATCTTTGGGGACTGACCGCGACCGTTTCTCCGGCAGGGGCTTTTAATACCTGGGGCGGCCCGATCCCCAGCCACCCGCCGCCGGACGGAACGCTCACGCCCGCGGCGGCCGGCGGTTCAATTCCCTTCACGCCGGCTCAGAGTCTATGGACTATGGAATACATTAAAGCGCATTATCCCCAGACCTGGACGAAGTATGGATTTGTTGAAGCCTTCAATCCTGAAACCGGCTGGGTGGCCAGACAACTTTCGACCAATCACACCGGCCAAACCTTGCTCATGGCCGAAAATTATACAACGGGCCTTATCTGGAAAAATTTCATGAGCGCGCCGGAAATCGTCCGGGCATTGAAGATGGCGCAGTTTTCCGGGCTGGTGGCGCCGCCTCAATAATGGCGCCAGTCGTTGGCCGCTTGCTTACCCGCCGATGCTCCGCTATTCCGCCGTCGCTCAGAAGCGATGGCGTGACACGGGCGCGGCAAGCGCGTTCTCAACCGAGCCGCGACCGCTTGCCCCGCCGCAGCCAGGCGAAGGCGGGTGAGGGAGCGACCAGCGTCTCGCCTGTGCATATCACCCACAGGTTTAACCGGCTGATTCCCGTCGCCCGGCGATCCCGCTTGCTGACGCGCGCGGCTCTGTTTTCACCTCGCCGGTTTCCATTCATGCACGGCCAGGGCGGCTGCTCCGAGCGCGCCGCTGTACTCGCCCATCGTGGAATTCACAATCTCCGGCGGTTCCGCGCCGGAATCCCGCAGAATCTCTTCCGCCCGCTTCCGGACCGGATGCAGCAGGATTTCACCCATCTGGGTCAGCGGACCGGCCAGGATGACTCGCGCCGGATTCAGGACCAGCGTGAGTTGCCCAACCGCCCAGCCCAAAACGCCGGCGGCCACCTCAATGACCTCCACCGTCAACCGGTCGCACTGCCGGGCGGCCCGCACCACGTCGGCAAAGGTCAACGGGCCGTCCTGCTCCGCCAACATGGTCTTTGCCTTCATCTGCCGCGCCCGCTCCAGGGCTGCGAGAATCGCGCGAACCGACGCCACTTCCTGAAGTTCCCAACTGTCATTCCGGGGCCGGTCGGCATCCGCAAAAAAGCGCGCCGCCGGCTGCTCGGGCGGCGGACAAAACCAGCGCCCCATTTCCCCAGCTCGATGGTTGGCGCCATGCTGTAAATGTCCCCCGGCGACAATGCCAATTCCCAGGCCGCTGCGCATGCCGATGCAAAGCCAGTCCTTCAGCCCCCGGCCCTGTCCGAACCACATTTCTCCCAATGCGATGGTACGCGCGTTGTTTTCCAGGTAAACCGGCACGCCAAACCGCTTGGCCAGCGGCGCCGCCAGCGGAACATTTTGCCAGCGCTCAATATATTTGTAGCGCACGGCCACGCCCTTTACCGGATCCACGACCCCGGGCACGCCCACTCCAATCGCCAGCAAACGACTTTGGTTTTCCGCCAGCACTTCCCGAATGGCCGATTCGATTTTCTTGATGATTCCCGCCACCGAATCCGACGTCTCGATGCTCTTGCGCGCCTGTCGCAAAGGCCGGTCCGAAAAATCAACCGCCATGGCCATGACATTTCGGGCTTCGAAATCCACGCCGATAAATTGCCCGCTTTCGGGATTGAGGCGCAGCGCCGTAGGCGGCCGGCCCATTTCGCAATCGGCCTTTTCCTCCGACTCCATCAGAAAACCTTCCGTGGTCAGCCGTTCGACATAATTGCCAACCGTCGCCGGCGCGATGTGCAGTTTGCGGGAAAGGATGATGCGGGAAATGCCGGGATGCCTCCGAACCTGCTTGAGAATCTCGGATTCAACGAAAGCGGTCTTTTCCAGGCGCAATCTCATGCAAATAAATACATTTTTAAAATAAATATCCGAAAGGCGGCCTCAATGCAACAAAAAACGAGCGATTTTCGATGAAAAATCATGGAATGCCGGATTATTTTATTTTTAAAAAAAAGTGTTGACATGGTGCTGGACTCCCGCTAGGGTGCTCGTAATTAGCCTGAAGTCCAACTTGCTCGTTATGAAAAAATGCATTATCCATGCCTTGATTCTTTCAGGGTTTCTCGCAACTAACACACTCATTCATGCGCAACCGGCCTCACAACCCGCTTATTTCCAGGCCATTACCAATCTCAATCCCGTTGGCTATTGGCCGATGCACGAGATTGAAACCGCGGCGCCGGGTGACACCGAAACCAATTACGGCACTTTGGGCCTCCTGGGAACCGGATATTACTCGGACTGGGAGGGGGGAGCGGCCAACAGCCGAATTCATCACGGTTTTCCCGGTGCTATCGCCAGCGACTCAGCAGTGTACTTTGGGCCGCTTAAAGCCAACGTCGCCGCCGGCACCGCAACTACGAACGGGCTTTATGTGCCGCACACATCACCATTGGCAACCCTGGTTCCACCCTTTTCGGTGGAATGCTGGTTTTATGCGACCAACAGTGCCCTGGGAACCAATGGACAGGGAGATATTCTGGGACAAGACGCTTTTGAAGGCTTGAATGCCGGAAAGAATGGCAATGGTGATGGCAACGTTTGCGGCTTCCGGTTGTATTGGAACCGGACACAAATCATTGTCGAGACTTACGCCAACAGTTCGGCCAACAATGCGGTGGCAACTGCCACCGGAGTCACGACGAACCAGTGGTATTATATCGTTGTCACCTGCGACGCCAACACGAACTTCAGCTTGTGGGTCAACGACGATGAAGACGTCAACAGTGCCGCGGGAGTGGGGCAATTTATCCCGGATTATTGGGGAGCATTCGAAGTGGGCAACAGCCGCGGCGACACGCATCCGGTTGGCGGTCTTATCAGCGAGGTGGCGGCTTATAACTTTGTCCTGACCAACAACGTGACGACGCACTATAACGCCGCGAGCGGAGGCGCCAATGCCTATTTCCAGGCGGTCACCAACGATCATCCGTTAATCTATCTCCGGATGAACAGCCCAACTTATGCGCCTACAGCCGGCCCATTTCCAGTGTTGACCAACTACGGAAGCGCCGGGGCCAATGGCATTTACACCGCCGGCACAGTTCCGGGCATCGCGCCCGGCCCGGCCACGCCCGGGGGTGTTCCCTTCACCGGCTTATCAGGTTCTACGGTCGCTGCCTTGAGCGGCGTCAGCAGTTTTGCGGACGCCGGCTATGCTTCGGCCTTTAATCCTGTGGGCGCTACGCCTTTCAGCATCAGCGCCCTGTTCCGTGGCAATCCCTGCGACGGACGGCTGGAAGACATTGTCGGCCATTCGGATAATTCGTGGCGCATCCTGATGAGCACCAATGGCACGCTGCAATGCCAGTTGGGGACCAATACCAGCAGCCAGGTCAATTCAACGGGCGTCTATAATGACGGCAACTGGCACGAAGTCGTGGAGGTCTATACGCCAAATTCCAGTCCCACGCTGCCAGGAACGAACGCTCTTTACGTGGATGGCGTCCTGGATTCCATGACCAACGGCGTCACGGCAAGCGGAATCCTTCCCGGCACAAATTCCGATGTCATCATCGGCGCGGCGCCGGATTACACGAACAATGCCCCGGGCCTGGGACGCCAATTTGCCGGCCAGGTATGCGAAGTGGCTTTGTTCACCAACGCGTTGACCACCGCCCAAATCGGAACTCTCTATAGTGTCAGCGAACAGGTGCCGCCTTACATCAAAACGCAACCTGCCTCCGCAAATGTCAATGGCGGGACCGGCAGCTCGGTGAACTTCAACGTGGTTGCGGGCGGTCCTTCGCCGGCCTATCAGTGGTATATTGATACGAGTTCAAATTACGCCGGCGCAACCCCGCTGGCAAACAACGGCACTTATGCCAACGTCACGACTTCCCAATTGACCATCACCAATCTGACCGGGGCCGACAACGGTTATTACTTTGTCATCATTACCAACAGCTATGGATCCGTGACCAGCGTGTTGGCCAGCCTGACGGTCAACACAGCTCCAGCAATTAACGCCCAATACCCCGTTCCCTACACCAACCGCTTCACCTTATTTGCGGGAGTCAGTCCCGCGTTCTCAATTGCCGCTTCAGGCGCACAACCGATTTCCTATTTCTGGTACACCAACGGCATCCTGGACGCCTCGGCAACCGCCTCGGGCTTGACGTGGTCGAATGTGCAGATCGGATCAATCACGAATTTCTGTATCGCGAGCAATTCGCTTGGCTCGGCCACGAGCATGGTCTGGGTGGCATCGGTGGTGGCCGGCCCCACCGCCCCCTATCCGGCCTCGGTGATGACGAATAACCCGGTTGGTTACTGGCGATTAAACGAACCGGATGATGGAAACGGCGCCAATGACGGGAATGATGGCGCGGTATGCCACGATTACGTGGGCGGCAACGACGGCCTTTACACCAACATGGTGCTCGGCCAGCCAGGGTACAGCCCAACGACTGACCCAACGGAGACGTCGGCCTATCCCGGGGAAAATGATATTTCGTTTTATGACAGTCTCGCGGGCCAGATTGAGGGCGTGGACTTCGCCGTGACCAATGGCGGGAATGGCGAGTTCACCGTGGAAGCGTGGGCCAATGCCTACAGCGGCGGGCAGGTTTTCGGGGCGCCTCTGGCGGCCAAAGGATTGTATGGCATTGACGATGAATTCAACCTGGGCGTTGATTCCACCAAGGTTCATTATCGATTCTACGTGCGCGATGCCGGCGGCACGCAACACGTCGTCGGGTCGGGATCATCATTGGCCTTCGACAGCAATTGGCATCATGTCGTAGGCGTATGCGACGAGGCCAACGGGCTGTTGTCGCTTTATGTTGATGGCAAACTGGCCAACACGGCCGCCATCCCGGCAAACGCCGGAGTGTCCGAAGCGCCCGAACCGATGGAGATCGGCGCAGGCAGCACGGACGGAATTAATTACACCAATCAGTTTTATGGCTATATAAACGACGTGTCCGTCTATCGCTATGCCATGAGCGCCGGCCAAATTGTTGCGCAATTTGTGGCAACCGATGTTTCACCATCCCTGTCACCAGCGCCGCCCACCGCGGAAACCGTCTTCACCCACGCGACTTTAACGCTGCCTTCCGGCGCCGTGGGAACGCCGCCGTTGGGCTATCAATGGTATGATGTCAATGCCGGCACGAATGTCGCCGCCGGTTCGACCAATGGCGATATGCTCAACACCAGCCTGACCGTCAGCAATGTGCCGGCCGCGTGGAATGGCGATCAACTTGAGCTGATTGTGACCAATGCCTATGGTTCAACCAATGTCTTCGTTCCGCTCACGGTGACCACGCCGACTCCTCCGCAAATTGCCGCCAATTTGCCTTCTCCCGTCATCGTCGTGTCCGGCCAATCCTATACCTATTCGGTTGGCGTCTTCGGTGTCGCGCCTTACTATTACCAATGGTATCAAGCCGGCGCGCCGGTGGCGGGCCAAACGAGCCCAACCTTTACGGTGACGGCGGGAAGCCCCGGCAGCACGACTTACAGCGTAGTCGTTACCAATATTTACGGAGCCGTCACCAGCACCGTCTCCACTTTCACCAGCATCGCCAGTCCGGGACATCCGATGAACTCGTTTGCCACGAACCTGCTCCAGCTCAATCCCGTCGGTTACTGGCCGATGCATGAGGTTGAAGCGCCGGCCGCCGGTGACGAGGAAGTCAATTACGGCAGCCTGGGACAAATGGGTTCCGGATATTACTCCGACTGGGAGGACGGAACGAACAGCCGGATCCTGCGCAACTTTCCGGGCGCGATTAAAGGAGACAGCGACACGGCAACCTATTTTGCGGCGGCCAGGCCCAATGTCGCATCCGGCGCCGCGACCACCAACGCGCTTTACGTGCCGCATACTTCCCCGCTGGCGACTTTGATTCCGCCCTTTACGGTGGAATGCTGGTATGAAGCAACCAACAACCTGGGAACCAATGGGCAGGGAGACATTTTGGGCCAAAGCGCATACGAGGGATTGAATGCCGGCGACAATGGCGCGGGCACGGGCAATGTTTGCGGTTTCCGATTGTATTGGGATGTGACCAGAATTGATGTATTTGGTTACGCCGATAGCTCGGTCAATAACACTCTGGGCAGCGCGATCGGTGTGACCACCAATAATTGGTATTACATTGTCGTTACTTGCGATGCCAACACCAACTTCAATCTTTATACCAACGGTGTTCTGGCGGGCAGCCAGATAGCGGGAGCGGGGTTGTATATCCCCGATTCGTGGATGCCATTCGAAGTCGGCAACAGCCGCGGCGATACGCATCCACTCAACGGCGTGGTGGATGAGGTCGCCGTCTATACCAATGTGCTTGCCGATTTCACCAATCATTATGCCGCCGGCATCAGCGGTCAGGCGGGCCTGTATAAGTCCACTGTCCTCGCCGATAATCCGCTCATTTATTTTTGGATGGATTCGCCGGCTTACACCGCGCCGGCGATCAGTAACTGCCCGGTATTGTTCAACTACGGCAGCGCGGGAGCCAATGGTCTCTACACACCGGGAACCGTGCCCGGCCTGGTCTCCGGCCCCGCGACCAATTCACTCGGCGTTCCTTTTGGCCCCCTATCAGGCGCCATGGTCCCTCAGTTGAATGGCGTCAGCAGCTTTGCCGATGCGGGCTATGCGGCGGCCTATAATCCTGTGGGCGCCGTTCCCTTCAGCATCAGCGCCATGTTCCGCGGCAATCCGTGCGATGGCCGCGTGCAGGACATCGTCGCGCACTCGGCCAGTTCCTGGCGCGTCTATATGAACGCCGGCGGCCAGTTGGTAAGCATATTGGGAGTAAGTACCTCCAGCCAGGTAACGTCCACCGGCGTATATAATGACGGCAACTGGCACCAATTGGTGGATGTCTATTCACCCGCTTCCAATCCCGCCTTGAATGGAACCAACGCTCTCTACGTGGACGGCGTGCTCGATTCCCTGACCAACGGTGTGACTCCCGGCGGCATTTTCCCCGGCACCAACCTGGACGTGATGATCGGCACCGACCCGCAATTCACCAATAACCCGGACGGCGTGGGCCGGCAATTTGCCGGACAGATCTGCGAAGTAGCGCTCTTCACCAATGCGCTGACCGCCGGCCAAATCAGCGCGCTCTATACCGCCATCGAGACGAATAATGTTCCGGCCTTCTTTGCTCCCGCTCCGCCGTTCATCGCGTCCGCCGCTCCTGGCGGAACACTTGCCGTGACCGCGGGCGCCGCCGGTTCAAGCCCGCTCTCTTATCAATGGCAGGTAATTACCAACGGAGGCACCAATATATTGGCAACCGGCCTGACCAACGGCCTGCCGCTCAATGCCAGCCTGAGCATCCCGAATGTTCCGGCGGCATGGAATGGCGGCCAATTGCAATTGACCGTCAGCAATGCCTACGGCAGCAACAGCGCGCTCGTGACCCTTTCCATCGTCAGTCCAGTCAACCCCAACCCGACGAATATCGTCTTCTCGGTTACCAACAATCAATTGTACCTGACCTGGCCCGCCGATCACACCGGTTGGCAATTGCAGGCGCAGACCAACAGCCTCGCCGTGGGCATCGGCACCAACTGGATCAATGTCGCCGGTTCCCTGGGAACCAATCAGATGGTTATCCCCATCAACCTCACCAATGGCGGTGTGTTCTATCGGCTGACGTATTAAAGGTATTTCGCGAAAACGAAGATGAAACAAATAAACGATAATGCCATGGACAAAAGAGAAGGCAATGTGCGCGTTCATTGTTCATCGTCCATCGTCCGTCGCAGCGCCTTCACGCTCATTGAGTTATTGGTGGTCATCGCCATCATTGCCATCCTGGCCGCCATTCTCCTGCCGGTCTTAAACCAGGCCAGGCTGAGAGCCCAGGGAACCGAGTGCATGAATAACCTTCACCAGATCATGTTGGGTATGAATATGTATGTTAACGAAAATAAAAACTATTTTCCATTGAACTGCGGAACCAAGGACACGCTTTACAGCAGTCCCGGAGACTCGGCCAGCGGTCTCAATTGGGTATCCGGACTGATGAGTTACAGCAGTGCCAATAGTGACAGCACCAATTACATGGTTCTGGTTGATTCACAACACTCGCAATTGGCTCTTTACCTTTCAAATTCAAAGGCTTACCGATGCCCCATGGACCAGAGCGACCAAACCGGCCTGGCCGGCCCGCCGCGCGTGCGAAGCTACGCCATGAGCGCGGCCGTCGGGCTTTCAAATATCGTTAACAATACGCCCCGGCCCGAAAGGTATCTGGACTCGAAAACCGGGTCAAAAACCTGGACAGTCTATGCGGCCCAGCAACAAATGGTTGGCCTGGGGCCTGCGGATATTGTGGTGCTGGAAGATGAGGACCCGGATGAGGTGGACGACGCGTTGTGGACCTTTGAGATGCCCGAAGCGCCGAGTGAAGCCACCTGGACGAGCGACCTGCCCTCCAAATACCACGGAAACGCCTGCCCGTTCGCCTTCGCCGATGGCCATTCGGAAATGCACGGCTGGCAGGATCCGGGAGCGATTCCTGCGACCATCTATTCGTCCTCGGCCACCCTGCCGCCTCAAACGCCAAACGATCCTGATGTCTGGTGGGTGGCCAATCATTTTACCCAGGTTCAACCATAATTTAAAGGGGGCAAATTCAACATGGAAACTCGTTTTCCGTATTCCATGTTCTCAAAAGAAATGAAATTTGCGCTGCGCTGGCTCGCCAGTGGTTGCTGGCTTACGGGCATCGGCCTGGCCCAATCTCCGGTCACCATTACCGTCACGAAATCTCCGGGCACGGCGATTGCCCCTGATTTTGTCGGGTTAAGCTTTGGACCATCGGCCCTGGCGCAGGGAGTTTTTACTCCCACCAACGCCCAAATGCTGACCATCTTCCAAAATTTGGGCATCAAATATTTTCGGATGGGCGGCACCGAAGTGGACACTACCACCGATGCCGAGGATACCGCTTACGCCGACTCATTTTTTCAATTTATCCAAAGCGCGGGAATCACGGATGTCATCTATTCATTAAAATTGGAAAATGGCGATCCCGTCCAGGACGCATCCGTGGCCGGCTACATTTGGACCAACTATCAATCCTCCCTGACCTGCTTTGCCCTCGGCAATGAGCCCAACCTGAATAGCGATAATGATCCTGCCATAACCAATTTTTCATCTTACTTCACAAAATGGCAGTCCTTTGCCGGCGCCATCTCCAGCGTCGTGCCTCTGGCCAAATTTGGCGGGCCGGACGATGCGGGCAATTCAACCTGGGACAATGATTTTGCCAACGCGGAAAGGGGGTCGCCAAACGTGGTGGAAATTCAATCTCATTGGTATGTCGGCGGCAGTTCCAGCGGCATGACCGCCGCGGCGATGATCTCCCAGATGCTGTCACCATCCATGGATACCAACAGCTATCCCTCGCACTATAACAACTATGAAGCGGTGGCCGCCTCGGACGGATTTCCGTTTCGACTCACTGAATTTGATTCTTTCTCGGGTGGCAACGTTTCGGGTGGCAGTGATGGATTTGCCTCGGCCCTGTTTGCGCTGGACGCGATGCACTGGTGGGCGCAACAGGGCTGCGCCGGGCTGAGCGTTCACACCGGGCTGTCGAACCTCAACGGCGCCGTTTGGCAGGATGCCAATGGGAATTGGCAGTTGTTCCCCTGGGCCTATGCGATCAAAGCCTTCAACCTTGGCAACCAGGGCAACGCGGAATCGCTGACGCTCGTCAACACCAATAGCTTGAACCTGACCGCTTATGCCACCGGCACCCTGACCAATCTTTTCGTCACCATCGTCAATAAAGAAAATGACACCAATCCGCGCGACGCGAGCGTGACCCTCATCGTCAATGGCTTTTCCTCGGCCAGTGTTTCGGCGATGTATCTCCTCGCTCCCAACGGCAATCTTCAAGCCACCAACGGGATTACCCTGGGCGGAGCCTATATTACCAACAATGCCATCTGGGCGGGACAATGGACGCCATTGAATCCCCTCACCAATGGCCAAGGCCTGCTGACGGTGGCCGCCGGATCCGCCGCGATCGTGAAAATTGCGCCCCTCGGCCCGGATGAGTCGGTTCTGCAAGCGCAAACCAGTGGATTGGGAACCATTTCACCCGATTACAATGATGTGGCGTTGACGAACGGCCAGAGCTACAGCATGACGGCAACGCCGGCCAGTGGTTTTATCTTTACAAATTGGACCGGCGGAATAAATGCGCCGCTGGCGGTGCTGACCAACGGAACCACGCTGCAGTTTCTCATGCAAGCCAGCTTGACGTTGCAGGCAAATTTTCTCGACACGATCAAACCAACTCTCGCGATTACTTCACCGATGCCGGGGCAACAAGTCAATAGCTCCGTGTTCATCATTGCCGGCGTCGCCGCCGATAATTGGCAGGTGAGCAATGTATGGTACCAACTGGACGGCCAGGGGTGGAACAGCGCGGCGACGACAAACGGCTGGACCAACTGGACGGCAACCGTGGCGCTCTTGCCCGGCCTCAATAGTCTTCTGGCATATGCCGTGGATCCCGGTGGAAACATTTCTGCAACCGACAGCCTGAGTTTTCAATGTGTGCCGAACGTGTCCAGCCTGGCTTTTTTCCAAACCATCACCAATTTGAATCCCGTGGGTTATTGGCCCATGCACGAAGTGGAACCGATGGCGCCGGGAGACCTTGAAACGAACTACGGCTCCCTGGGCCTTTTGGGCGCCGGCTACTACTCGGATTGGGAAAGCGGCGCCAATTCACGAATCCTCCATGGCATTCCCGGCGCCATCGCAGGAGACGCCGACACAGCAGTCTATTTCGCCGCGCCGAAGCAAAATGTCACGACGACTACCAATTCGCTGAACGTTCCCCGCGTCTCGCCCCTGTCCGCCTTGAACCCGCCCTTTTCCGTCGAGTGCTGGTTTGAAGCCACCAACAGCCTGGGAACCAATGGGCAGGGAGATATTTTGGGTGAGAGCGCTTATGAAGGGCTGAATGCCGGAATCAATGGCAATGGTGCGGGCAATGTTTGCGGCTTCCGGTTGTATTGGAACGTCAATAAAATTAACGTGTTCGGCTACGCCAACAGCTCGGTCAATAATACCCTGGGCACCGCAAATGGCCTCACCACGAATCAATGGTATCACATCGTCGTCACTTGCGATACCAACACCATCTTCACTCTCTATACCAACGGTGTTCAGGCCGGCAGCACGGTAGCTGGAGCCGGGCTATACACCCCCGATTACTGGATGCCGTTCGAAATAGGCAACAGCCGCGGAAACACGCATCCCATCAACGGCGTCATTGATGAAGTCGCGGTTTACACAAATGCGCTCTCGTTTTTGGATATCTCCAATCACTATGCCGCCGGGATTAATCCGGGCGCCAGTCCGGATTATTTTGCTCTGGTGACCAACGACAATCCGACGATCTATTTGCGGATGGATTCTCCGATGTATGCCGCGCCCGCGCCGAATACCTGGCCGATATTGACCAACTATGGCAGCGTTGGCGTCAATGGCGTTTACACACCCGGCACAATCCCGGGCGCCCTTTCCGGACCGGAAACCGCCGGCGGCGCGCCGTTTGCCGGATTGCTCGGCGTTCCGGTAGCGCAATTGAGCGGCGTCAGCAGCTTTGCCGACGCCGGTTATGCCGCTGCGTATAATCCGGTTGGTCCGGCGCCCTTTACGGTCATGGCCATGTTCCGCGGCAACCCCTGCGATGGCCGGACCAACACCATCGTCGGCCACACGGGAAATTCATGGAGTCTCTCCCTGACTCCCACCGGCAGGCTGATGTGGTTAATGGGAACCAATGCGCCGGCCGTGACCTCCGCCGGAGTTTACAACGATGGCAATTGGCATCAGGCCGTGGCTGTCTATGCGCCGGCGGGCAATCCGAATGTCGCCGGAACCAATTCGCTTTACGTGGATGGAGCGCTCGATACGAGCGTGGCCGGCGTTGGCACCAATGGGTTCGCTCCCGGATCGTCCCTGGACGTCATGATCGGCGCCGACCCGCAATATACCAACAATCCAAACGGTTTGGGCCAGCAATTCGCCGGGCAAATTTGTGAAGTGGCATTGTTCACCAACGCCCTCGCCGCCGCGCAGATTCAATCGCTTTACAACACCGCCGTCTTTTCCTCCGTGAACACGACCCCGACAAACCTCGTGCTTTCGGTCACGAACAATCAATTGTATCTCAGTTGGCCCGCCGATCACATCGGCTGGGTCCTGCAGGCGGAGACCAACAATCTATTCGCCGGAATCGGCACGAATTGGGTCAGCGTGGCCAATTCACAAAATACCAACGACGTTATCGTTCCCATTAACCTGAGCAACGGCTGTGTGTTTTACCGGCTGGTTTACCCATGATTTTTCAACCATCAGAGCCGCGCGCGTCAGCAAGCGGGATCACCGGCCGTCGGAAATGGGCCGTTGAAACGAGCGAGTGATATGCCTAAGCAAGACACTGGTCGCTCCCTCACCCGCCTACGCCTGGCTACGGCGGGGCAGGCGGTCGCGGCTCTGCTGAGAACGCGCCTGCCGCGCCCGTGTCACGCCATAGCTTCTGAGCGACGGCAGAATTGCGGAGCGACGGCGGGTAAGCAGGCGGGCTTGTTCGGCCAGGAATTTAAACCCCCTTCTTATGCGCCGGAATATGCCGCCCCTTACGGGGCTCGGATTTTTTGGTCGTTGAACTACAAAGATGTCGCGCCTACGGCGCTCGAATTTGGAATTCGACCGTTATGCGGCGTCTTTCAAAGCCCCGCTCGGGGCGACATCTTTGTAGAAAGCGCCGAAAGAGAGAGGAAAAATCCGTTAGGGGCGGCATATTCCGGCAGTCCCTCACGAGGATTGAAATGCGCCCATTCGCCGAGCGGCTCCGCCATTGCAGTCAAGGTGAGCGCCTTATTGATTTGGTTTTTCGCGTTTGATGTATTTCCCCAACCCGTTTTGCAGGTGGTGCCCGCCGGCGCCGGCCCATTCTCGATCATCATCACCAACGGCATGAGCGGCGCCACTTATGAGCTGCAGACCACGCCGGTTTTGGGTGACACGGTGAATTATCCATGGACGATCGCCGCGGCCGGTTGCGCCAGCCAGACGAATTTTACGATGCCCGCCGGTCTCTCTCCGGTGGCGTTTTATCGGGCGGTCTTGTATTCCAATGGCATTCCGCCGTGGGAAACCGTCGCGCCCAACAGTTATTCCACCAACGAAGGAGAAGGCAGCGCCGCTTATCCATTCGGCGAAAGTTCAATGCACTATCAACAGGTCTTCGCCGCCTCGCAACTTCCCGGCGCGGGCATGATCACGCAAATTTCCTTCCGGCCCGACGGATTTTTTGCCGGCGATTCACCGCGGTTCCCCGAAGCGGCGACCAGTGTGAAGGTAACCCTCGCAACCACGAGCAAAAATCCCGCCGACCTGAGCACGACCTTCGTTGACAATTTTACGGGCACGAACCAAACGGTCGTCTATGGCGGCACGAATGGCGCGCCTCTAAACCTTTCGACATCCTATACGGGTCAGCCCGGGGGGCCGAACGCCTTTGATATCCGAATCTACCTTACCGAACCCTTCTACTATAATCCGGCGAATGGGAACCTGCTCATGGACATCGTGCTCACGAATGCCAATGCCGCGTTCCCCAACTTTGATGCCGTCTTGGCGACCAACAATCCGTTGACCTCGCGGCTCTACGGCACTCCCGCAACGGCGACTACAGGCGGCACCGATGGCAGCGCCTGGCAGGGCCTCGTCACGCAGTTTACCTTTGGCAATTTTGCGGTCCCGGCCTCTACCCACGTCGGCTGGTTTATTTCCGGAGCAAATGTGTCTGGCATCAGCCAAAGCAATTCGGCGATCGCGCAGCATTTTTTCAATAATCCCAACACCCTCATTTTCAGCAGCCCAACGGCAAATCCGATCCCCGCCGGATTCGGCAGCGCAACGCCAATTGCGTATTACACGAGTTTCGGAGAGTTTCAGTCCAACCTGCTTTCCAATGCCATCAATCCGACCTACCAGGGGAATTGGGTGATGTATGACAACGAAGATTGGACGAAAACACCTGCCAAAGAACAAAGCTCCTGGGCCGCCTATGAAGCGTTGTTTGCCAACCTCGCTCATGCCTATGGGTATGGTTGTTTCGTATCCCCGTCGCCGGACCTCACCGGCGATCCTCAGAACCTTCCTTCTCCGACCCGATACGACATTTTTCTGACCAATGAGTATCCCGCGTTTTCGGCGAGCGCGCCGGCGGACGGTTTTAACATCCAGGGACAGAAACTGGAAGTGCCCACGAACGGCTATGAACAATTTGGATGGTTCAACAGCGCCTGCTGCGTCCAGGCGACCAATGCAAACCCTGCCGTCACCGTCTTTGCGGGAATTACCACGACCCCCATTGGGATTCCTTCGGCGACGAATCTCGAATGGGCGGTCACCAATACCTATAACCCGACCAATTATATTTCCGGCTATTGGTTTAACATCCCGGACAACAACTATTCGCTCGCGACAGCCGCGCTGGCGTTGCTCGAGAACGATGGTCTTTAGAGAATTATATGAATATATGCATTAACCACTTCCCCGGTTCCAACGGCAAACGCCAGGAATTGCTTCGGAGCGCGGCTGGGTGCGATAGCACCAGCCGAAGCGCATTAACAGCCAGAAGTTTCGCGCATAAGCCGCGGCTCAATGCATTTCGGACATGCTGCGACTGGTCCCGCAGACGGGACACAGTCGCGCTCCGACGGAGCGCGGCTGGGTGCGCAGCACCAGCCGCAGCACTGGCGAATCCGCTACGCCTGATCAGGATGACCCCGCCGCGCTCCCTAAATTTCTCTATTCGGTCGGTTGCCGCCGCTTTGCTTTCTCTTTTCGCATTCTCCGTATTCGCGATTCCGACTGATTCCGAAAAGCCCGCGCAACGCGAGGTCGTGACCGTCAGCCGCGACGGTTCCAATTACTCCGCCGGTGCCCCGGATAACCGCATCCTGTCCCAGGGCAGTGACGCGGCCACCGTCATCAACGCTGCCATCGCCGCCGTAAGCGGGATGGGAGGCGGAACGGTTCTTCTGGATGCCGGGACGTACGAATTGAGCGCACCCATTTTAGGCCGGACTGGGGTGCGACTCGTTGGCGCCGGCGGTCTCGTGCCGGACGAACAACCGGCGGACAATTATCCCACCGTTATTCAGCCTGCCAACGCCGGCCTCCCGGCGCTGGTGGAGTTCATCGGAGCCGATGGAGCGAGGCTCGAACATCTGGTCGTAGATGGCGCCGGCAAAGTGGATTGCGGCCTTAAGACCGCCAGTTATGCCGTGCGCGTTCGAGACTGCGTCTTTCGCGGAGGCATGGCCCGTTGCGTTTGGGTGACTGCGGAAGAGTCCAAAAGCCATGATATGTATGTGCAGGCCACCTTCATGAATTGTCTTTTCGATGAGCAATTCCGCGGAATCGGCATTGAGGAATCCGTGGATACGACCATGGGCCGGCGTCCGCCGCCGGGCGGAAGCATTCATACCGGCGCCTTTACGGACGGCGTCATCTGCGGCTGCCGTTTTGTGCAGGTGGGCGATATCGGCGCGGAAATCACCGGCGGCTGGCAATTTTTCGAAAACACAGTGGATGGCAAAGGCCGGGAAGGCGCCGTTGTGGTCAACGGCGGGGCAACCACCGTGACCGACAATGATATCCGTACGACGGAAGGGCCGGCGTTGCTGATCGCGCTCGGCAATGTCGCCATCACCGGAAATCAACTGGTCCGCAGGGACAAAGGCAGCGTTATCAAAGTACTTTCCAATATCCCCGCGGTAACGATTGCCCGAAATGACTGGCACGCCGAACCCGGCGGAATTTTTGTCGAATTTGACCCCGCGTCCTCCCGTTTCCAGGACGCCATTTTCGAAAATTCAGGAAAAGGCGGCCCCGTCTGCAATATTACCCCGACCACGGACGGCCTTTATTGCCGGGACAACACAACCGCCAACCTGCCCTGGAAACCTCAACCTTTGGTCGAAGCCTGGCAAGGCACTGCCATCGGAGCTGTCGTTTCTACGGATGACAAAGGAAACTATATCGCGCGTTCATGCGCCGGGCGGCAAATCGCTTCATCATCGGATGCGGGCGCGGTAATCAACGCCGCCGTCGCCTCCGTTGGAAACGAGGCCGCGGCTGTGTTCATAACGCGCGGCACCTATTCCGTTGCCGCGCCCATCCGCCTCAAACCAGGCGTCGTGCTGGTGGGTGAAGGAGGCATGAGCCGGGTGCCCGTGGGCTACGAAGCCATGGGAACGATCTTGCAAGCCGGTTCTTCCAACATGCCCGCCGTCGTGGATATGACTGACGCAGCCGGTTCGCGGCTCGATGAATTGGCCGTTGATGGCAGCGGTTCCGCGGATGCCTGCGTCAAAATGGCGGGCCGCGCCGAGACCGTTGATAACTGTTTTTTGGAACGCGCCGCTCAATTCGGTTTGGAAATGGCCAATGGCAACGATTCCTCCCCTGGTTCGTACTCCGGCATGGTGGCGGCAAATATTCTCGTCCACGCCGGCGGCGATCCGGTTTGTCTGGCCGTAATAAATGATCCCAATGCCCACGGCCCGGCGCCCGCCAACGGAACTGTGATTGACGCCCGCCTCAGATTGGGCTTTGTCCAGGCAGTCATCGCCGGAGGTCCCGGTTGGACCTTTCTTGGCAATCACGGAACTTCCAATGGCCACAGCAAAGCAGGCGTTGAACTCGATGCGGATGATGTTTCCGCTACGGGAAATTATTTCGATACCGCTCACGGTCCCCGCCTGATTCTTGCCGGGCATCGCCTCGAGGTGATTGGCAATCATTTTCAAGCGACACCCACCGGCGAGTTTCCCACGATTTTGTTGGCCGCGTCGGGAGCCGACATTCAGATTTCAGCCAACACCTGGCATCCGCCAAGACAAAAGGCCGATTCGGACCAGGCTTATTTTACGCGCTTTGACTCCGGCGATCCTTCCGGCGTCCGCGTAATTGGCAACGCCGGTGAGGGCGCCGGCCAAATCACAAATCTGTCCGGCCCGGCGCAATCCGCCGTCGCCGCGGGTAATTTCTTCACTCCCGACAAGGGCGGATACGCCAGGCTGGACGCAGGCAAATAAACCTCCATATTCCACACCCATGAAAACAACCATCGCACTATTCCTCGCCGCCGGTTGCCTTTGCCAGGTCAACGCCATGTCAGAATCTTTGCCGCTCCTGGGCCTGGCCAAGGTCTGCCTTCGGGTGAGCGATTTCGACAGGGCCAAGGCGTTTTATTCCAGCCTGGCCGGATTTGACATTGCCTGCGATGTCACCAACGCGGACGGCTCCGTGGCCGCCGCTTATTTTAAAATCAATGACGAACAATTTTTTGAGATCATTCCCGGATTGCAGCCCGGCGTGCTTCCGCCGATGGCGGGGCTGGCCATTCGCACTGACCAACTCGAAAAGCTGCGCCGGATGCTCGCCGGCCGCGGCTTGAATCCGGGCGAAATTCACACCGACAGCGACGGCGACACTGGCTTCGATCTGACGAATTTGCCCGGGCAGATGGTCGGTTATCTTGAATTCGTGGAGTATGGGCCGGACTCGCTGGCGCAACGGACCCAAGGGCAATTTCTAAGCACCCGCCGCCTCTCCACGCATATGGAACACGTGGGGATCTACACAACCAATTTCGACGACGCCTATAATTTCTATGTCAAGACCCTTGGCTTTCACGAAAACTATCGCCGGGTGACGACCGACCAAAGCACCGTGGTTCTGGATCACATCCAAATGCCCGGCCCCAGCGGTGATTTCGTGGAATTGATGAACCACAGCGGCGCGACCCGCCCGCTGACCAAACGGGGCGCGGGCAGCGCCGCTCATTTTGCCTTCACGGTCCCGAACGAAAAGGCCGTGGTTGCCACCGCTCACGCGCGCGCGCCGGATATGTTCCTGGTTCATCCAGGCTACGGCCTGGACAATCGCTGGAATTTCAATTTATACGATCCGGACTGGACCCGCATGGAATTCATGCAAGTTGTGGATCCGGCCCATCCTACTCCGGCTGTGGCAATCACCCCTCCCAATTATCATAACAACAATCCTCCTCCCAAATGAAAACCGCCCTGTCTGTTTTATTAACCTCTCTCGCGCTCCCTCTGTTGGGACAAACGACCAACAACCTCGGGATCTTCGAGGATCAGACTGATGTCGGAAATCCCGCGCTGGCAGGCGCGGCATCCTTCGATCCCGGCCAAAAGCAATACACGGTGTCCGGCGGCGGCGCCAATATTTGGGGGCAGAAGGACGAGTTTCATTACGTGTGGCGCCACGTCTCCGGAGACTTTTCCCTGACCGCAACCGTGCGCTTTCCAAAAGTGGAACCTCCCAGCCATCGCAAAGCGGCGCTCATGGCGCGGCAGAATCTGGATGACGACGCGGCTTATATAGACGCCGTCATCCATGGAAGCGGGCTGACGGAACTCCAATTTCGCGATACCAATGGAGACATGACTCACGCCGTTAATTTTCCCATCACCGGGCCGGTGCGATTCGAGTTGGAGCGCAAGGCGAACTGGTTCACGATGTATGCCGCCAACGAAGGCCAGCCGCTCCAGGAACTTGGTTCGTATTCGTTGAAATTGTCGAAACCTTTTTATCTCGGGCTGGCCGTGTGCTCCCACAATTCGAACGACGTCGAGACTGCCGTTTTTTCCGACGTCACTTTCCAGGAAACGCCGGCTCATCGAAAAAGCAAACCCGAGGAATGAACATGCATGAACGCATTTTGGCAGGGACGGCGCGCTGCGCCGTCCGCGCCGCGTTCAGCGGCGCAATCGATACGCAAGCCCTTACACAAGACGGGAAATTTCTTCCGCCAGCTTCCGCCTTCGCGAGAACGCTACGGCGCGACAAGTTACGGGCGGAGACCTCGCAGCGCGATGTCCCTACCATCTTGAAAAACCCCATCAAGCTATTCTAAAAATGAACAACTTATCACGCCGACAGTTTCTGTGGACCGGAGCAACGGGCATTGCGGCGCTGACTCTCGGTCCAGTGTCGCTGAACGCGGCTCCCATGGACGCGCCCAAATCCATTCGCGTCGGATGCCAGGCCAATGCGTTCCCGTTAAAACAAAACGATTTTCCCGGGCTGATCGAGGCGATGAAAAAAATGAAGACGCTGGGATATGAAGGCGTCGAATGCAACATCCGTTTTGTCGAGCGACAATTCGATCAAACCGCCGATGCCCGCAAACAATTGGAAGAGACCGGCGTCACGTTCATCAGCGCGCACATGTTGATGCAAACCACCACGGTGGAGAGTTTTACCCACACCGTGGATTGCATCGCCGCCCTGGGCGGCTCCTGCGTCGTCATGAGCAGCGCGGGCAAGGGGGAGATGCAATACGCGAACCCCGATACCTGGCCGAGAAAAGCGGAGATATTGAACGCCTTTGGCAAAATCTGCCGCAAGGGCGGCTTAAAACTGGCCTATCATAATCACAACCCGGAATTTGCCAACCACAACGCGCAGGAGAACGCTCTCGCCGACCTGACCGACCCGGCGCTCGTTTTTTTCCTCATGGACGCCGGCCATGCGCATTTGGGCGGCGGCGATCCGGCGGCATTTATGGCCAAACACTCTCGGCGGATTTTCGGCTGTCATCTCAAGACGTTCAAAGGCGGGCAACAACACCAGGTGCCGTTGGGACAGGGCGATTGGGGATTCGAAGATCTGGCCGCGGCCATCCAATCAACCGGATGGACCGGCTGGCTCCTTGACGAGGAAGGCGGCCTTCCATCGCCGCCCAACGCTCCGCCCGACGCCGACGCGCTCGGCCCCGACCGCGCCTACATCAAACGAATTTTTGGAGTTTAAAATGTTTGAAGAAAAATTTCAACCGTTCGGATACGGCGCCATCTAACAGAGCCGCGACCGCCTGCCTTGCCGTAGCTTCCGGGCGAAGGCAGGCGAGCAAGCGGGTGCACCGGACAATTGAACATAGACAAAGATGGTCACATTATTTATTGATGCGTTCTAATTGTTCCCAAAAAGTCGCATGAAACTCATAGAAAAAAAAGCTGTTCGTTTTGGTCTTATCGGCTGCGGCGCATGGGGAACCCAGCACGCCTCGGCCATCGCCAAAACTCCCGGCGCGGAGCTGGCGGCCATTGCCGATTCGTCCGAACAAAATCTCGAGGCGGCCCGCGCCGCGTATGGCAAAGCGGCCATCTATGCCGATTATCGCCAGATGTTGACGGGTGAAAAACTGGACGTGGCCGCTATCGTATTGCCGTCGCACCTGCATTATGAAGCGGCCAAAGCGGCCCTGGCCGCGGGCTGCCATTTGCTGATGGAAAAACCATTGTGCCTCCGGCTCGATCACTGCGATGAATTAATCGCCCAGGCGCAGGAAAACGGGCTGCTCCTGGCGATCGTTCAGCAATTTCGCATGTCATCGCTCTGGGGAAAAATCCGGGAACTGGTCAACGACGGCGCCATCGGCGACCCGCGTTACTGCCTGATTGATCTCTGGCGAAATCCATTTCGCCTCGGGACGGACGGCTGGCGTTATGACCTCAACCGCTCAGGCAGTTGGATCCTCGAAGAGACGATCCATTTTTTTGACCTGGCGCGTTGGTACTTTGAAAAAGCCGGCGATCCGACTTCGGTATTTGCCACCGCCGGCCATCAGCGCGACGATCGGCCGGAGTTACAGGACCATTTCAGCGCCACGCTTCATTTCCCCAATGGCGGCTACGCCGTCGTGTCACAAACGCTGGGCGGTTACGAACATCATATGTCCGTAAAAATGGCCGGCGCCAAAGGCGCATTATGGGCCAACTGGAGCGGCGCGATGGACCGCACGCTGCACCCGGATTTCTCGCTGAAATATTTTGACGGCAAACAAGTGCAGAACCTCCAAATCACCAGGACACCGGGCGAAGTGTTTGAGTTGGAGGACCAATTGGCTGACATGGTATCGGCCGTTCGCGGCGCCACATTGCGCGGCGCCACCGGAATAGACGGACGTTGGGCCGTGGACATGTGCCTGAAAGCCCAGGAATCTGTGAAAACCGGCAACGTCATTCGGTTCTAAACCTAACCAGTGAAGTGAAGATAAATTCGAAGCGCAACTATCCTCCTTCCGAGTAAACTCGCATGTATCGGGACCATGAACCAATACCGTTGTCCGCCATTTCAAGCCATCGGCCGACAATTCCCCCTCTCCCAGCCTGCCGCGCCGAAGCAGTGCGAAGGCGGGCGGGAGAGGGCCGGGGTGAGGGAGAGCCGTTCGACCGAAAGCACCCTTCAGATCACGGGGGGAAGACCATCCAAATACATCCGGCGCAGCCGCTAACTGAGTGCCCTGAAGGGGCACTGGAAATTAGCCAGGGGTCGAGCACGAGCAGCGCGAGTGCGACCACCCCTGGTAGGACCACCCAGCATTCAGCCGCTAATTGCGAAGCCGCGCGACAGCGCGAATCTATTATGCGGCGAATTTCGCAAACCTCACCGCGAATTCATGGGGAGTCTCGACCTCCAAAATTGGACGCGTATCGAGGCCGTGAACCCGGGCGCGACCTTCAGGCCGATTCAACGTCCGATGCCAAAGGGACGCCGAAGCGGCCCCGCCAGTCGCGGGACCGCGCTCCAATTGCGGTTCATGAAAAACCTCGACGATTCATCGGATGGGAAAATCGCTCGCCCAAAGAAATACGAACAACCAAATGAAACGCAGACATTTTTTAAGCCGCCTGGCCCTCGGCGCAGCCGCCTTGGGCGTGCCGCGCCTGTGGCCGTCGGCGGCAGCGGCAGAATCTTCAACCACTTTCTTCGACGGCATGGACGAAGTTGCCCGGCCGGTCATGGCTGACGCCCGCCGGCGCATCGAACAAATTCGCAAAGCCGATTGGACTATTCGTTTTCTCAAACCCGACGGTTCGCCCGCAACCGGCCCGGCGGATATCCAACTCAAGCGCCATCAATTCGCCTTCGGCGCCAACCTGACCGGCGTGTCGGCCCATCTTGCGCCCGATTCACCGGTTCGCTCCAGGGCGCTCGGCATGATTGAAGAAGTTTTCAACTTCGCCCGCGTGGGCAATTTTTGGTCCAACATGGCTCCCACGAAAGACGGTCCGCTGGATTGGGAACGCGTGGACCGCGACGTCAAATGGGCGCAGGACCGCGACATGCCGATGCGTTTTCACTGCCTCATTTACACCGTCACGGACGCTCTTCCGACATGGCATGCCGATGTCAAAAGTACTGACGAATGGTGGCTGTTGATTGAGGGACGCATCCGCGCGACCGCCGAGCGCTACGGTCGTGTCATTCACGAATATGATGTGATCAACGAAATGGTGGATAATCCGGAGGGCAAACGCCGGGCGTGCCCGTTGTTTCCCCAATTGGTTGATCCGGAAAACGGCGCGCGCATCGTTCGCCTGGCGCGCAAATATTTGCCCGATGCCGCCCTGGTCTCAACCGAAGAGCGCATCATCACGACCGCGCCAACCAATCTGCATGCCAAACAAGTGGTGCAATACCAAAAAGCTTTATTGGATTTGGGCGCGCCGGTGGATGTCATCGGATTCCAGGGTCATTATCATCACCCCGACGATTTTCATCATCCCGACAGCTGGACTTTTCAACAGGGCACCCCTGAAGCCGGCCCCGAGGCTTACATGATGAAAGGCGTCAGCGATGGGCTGGATTGGCTGGCCACTTTGGGCAAGCCGATTCACATTACGGAATTCACCGGTCCCTCGCGAGTCCAGGCCGGCAGTCCAGGCGGCCTGACGCCCGAGGAAGAGGCGGCGTGGGTGGTGAATTTTTATACGCTGGCGTTTTCCAAGCCGTATATCGAAGAACTGGTCTCGTGGAATGTCATAGACGGCGTGGGCGGCCGCGCGGTTGATGCCGGGATGCTGACCAAAAAAGGGGAAGAAAAGCCGCTTTACTTCGCTTTGAAGAAACTGCTCATGGAAGATTGGACTTCTCGTTGGAGCGGCTCGTTGGCCAATGGCGCCGCCGCATTTCGCGGCTTTTACGGGACCTACGAGGCGAAAGTGGGAAATTATCCGCCCGTGAAATTTCAGGCACACGCAAAGGGCGGCGGAGAAATCATTGTGCGACTCGCGTCGTAGGCCGAGTTGTCTTATTTTTTGCGAACCATGAAAGGCATCGTCAGAAGAATAGCGCCGGTCAT
>JASHPN010000420.1 GCA_030038175.1 Verrucomicrobiia bacterium | reverse complement strand
GGCCTTTGCCGCCCCGCGGACATTGGCGCCGATGTTTGCCATTTAAATTTGCACAAGACCTTCTGTATTCCTCACGGCGGAGGCGGTCCGGGCGTCGGACCAATTGGCGTGGCCAAACATTTGCTTCCGTTTCTGCCGGGATCTTCAATCGGTGATCAAAAAGCACAAGTTGGTCCCGTCGCCGGCGCGACCTGGGGCAGCGCGGGCATTCTGCCAATTTCCTGGATGTATATCGCCATGATGGGCGCCGATGGCCTGACCCGCGCGACGCAATTTGCCATTTTGAACGCCAATTACGTTTCCAAACGCCTCGCAAACTATTTCCCGACACTCTACCGCCGCGACGGTCTGGTGGCCCATGAATGTATTCTGGATTTGCGGTCGTTCAAAAGCGTCACCGCCGAGGACGTGGCGAAACGGCTCATGGATTACGGCTTTCATGCCCCGACCTTGAGCTGGCCGGTGGCCGGCACGCTGATGGTTGAGCCAACTGAAAGCGAATCGAAATATGAGCTGGACCGTTTTTGCGATGCGATGATTTCCATTCATGCGGAAATGACCGCCGTTGAGAACGGCGCCGCCGATGCAAAGAACAATGTGCTCAAGAACGCCCCGCATACGGCCGATCAAATCGCGGGTGACGACTGGAACCGTCCTTACTCCCGCCAGCAGGCGGCGTTTCCAGCAAAGAGCCTGCTGGAATACAAATTCTGGCCTCACGTCGGCCGCGTGGACAACGTTTTCGGCGATCGCAACCCGATCTGTTCCTGCGCCGGAATGGAGAATTATACTTAATTCACGCACCCCTGCGTGAGCGGAGTTCGGCCAAAATCGCGTTCAACTCGGTCCGCGCCTCATCGCCGACATGCTCCATCTGGCCCGCGCGACGATACCAATAGCGGCTGTTTGAAGCGTCACCTTCCGTTTTGTGCAGCACGGCGTGAATCCAGGCCGCCGTTTCGTCATCGTCGTATCCCTGGACGAGTCCATGCGCGCCCTCCCAATCGCCGGCCAGGGCCAATTCCACTGCTCGAATCAGGTCATCATTTAAATTGCTCATGCCCGGTTATTACAGGCAGGCCAGCGTTACCGCAATCCCATTTCCTCGCGCGCCATATTTAGATTGTGAAATCCCTCCGCATTGCCGTTAATTGACCAATGACCGGACGCAAAATCCTGAGAGTCTCGGCAATAATCCTGTTGGTGCTGGTGACGTGCCTTCTCTTCATCGCGAGCTTTCTCAGTTTGATGAACTCCCAAAAATCATCATTCAATGATTCCGATTTAATTTATGTCCGCCCCGATATTCCCGTGGCAAGCAACGCTTATTGGACCCTGTTAAAGGCAACCAACGCCCTTTACTGGCCGGACAAGCAGGAGCGGCAATTGGGGGATTTGATTGCCAATACAAATTGGAGCGATGCCTTGGCCGCTGAAGTGCTGGCGAAAAATAGCGCCTGCCTCAATTTGTTCGATAAAGCCATGCAGCAGCCCGGCCTGCTGGTTCCGCAACCGAAAACATTTGAAGATAATATTTCCTACGCCGGCGGCTGGCGAAAAATCGCTAACGTTGATTCAATCCGGATCAATTCTTTGCATCGCGAGAAAAAAGACGCCGAAGCCTTTGACCGGGCGTTTGAACTCATTCAGTTTGGCCAGCGGATCGAAAATTGCGGCGGCCCCATTATCCACTACCTGATTGGTTCTGCCATAAAAAGTTTGGGCTTAATCCGCATACGGCAAATGGCTGCCAATACAACTCTAACTGAAGATGACCTGGCCGGACTCATTGCCAAATTGGACCAATTCCGGCCCAACGAAGAAGGGCTGATAAATTCCCTGAAGGTCGAATATACAACCCAATGCAAGTATGTTGATGATTCCGCCAAAGGAAATTTTCCCGGCACGACTAATTCATCCACCCAACGATTTTGGATTTCTCTCGGCATGAAACCGTTTTTTAGCCCGAGAAGAACAAAAATGAGGTTTGCCCAGACAGACCGCTCGATATTGAAGAACATCTCGAAACCATTTGCTGACATGGACTGGTCCAATTTACCGGACGCCGGAAGTAATGCCCCGGTGTTGGAGTCGTTATTCAGCGGCAATATCATGGGAGACATGTTTGTGCAAATGCTGGAGCCCATCTGGACAACCTTAGGCAGAGCAAAATGCCGGGAAAACGTCAATGTCACCGCAACGCAACTCCTGCTGGCGCTTAAAATCTACAAAATGCGGCATGGCAAAATTCCGCAATCTCTTTCTGAACTCGTGCCGGAATTTTTTCCCAGGGTTCCCACCGATGATTTTGACGGCAAACCGTTCCGCTATTTGCCGGAGAAAAAGATCATTTATTCGGTTGGCCCGTGCCTGAAAGATTTAGGCGGCAAGGAACCCAATAACGAATCGGAAGATTATAACTTGACGTTCAAGATTGATTTTTGATGCATCGTTACGGTTCCGATGCCATCAGTCGCACCAGCCAGCCCGCATCATCCACGCTAAAGGGCCATGCGAAAGATAATTTCTCATGCGCCGCTTGAAATTTGTAATGTTTGACCGCCCCGACCCAGGTTCGCACCTGGTTGGAATCTCCCAAAAGCAACGCGCCGTAAGCATGGCCCGCTTCAATCCATCCCTGATTCACTCGTTCGGGATCATCAGCCCAGCCCGGATGCATGCGACCGTTCCAATAATTGTTAATCGCACCGGAAAGCGCTCGAGCACGCGAGTCGGTCGGAGCCATCACTCCAAAAATCACCGGCCAAAGTTGTGCCTGGGTATCCGGATACCACGTGTTGAGATTCGCCGGAGGACACGATCCATTTTCAAATTTGGCGATGCGGAACAATTGCGCGCGCGAATCGTAAAGCTCCCTGAAAATCGCCCGCTGAACACGATCGGCTGCCGTGCGGTAACGGGCTGACGCTTTGGAATCATCGGAAACATTTGATTCCAAATCCGCCAGTGCGCCCAAACCCGCGAAAACCTCACAATTATCTTCGAGATATTTTACCCGATAATCGGCCTTCGCCCAAAACAGACCGTCCGGCTGCTGCAACTTCATGAGCACATCCGCCAATTTTTTGATTTCCAGTCGCCGTTCCGGAGTATTCAATTCGGCCAGCGGCGTTCCCGCCTCATACGCCGCCCAGAGAACCGAGAAAAAAGTCGCAGCCGCGCTGTCCGTGGCATCGTTATAATTACAAAGGAAAGGGTCGCCCGGTTTGACACAGGTCGTTTCACCGCCGCCATCGGGAAAATAAAAATGATCGCACGGAATACCGTCCGGCGCGTCTTGTGAATTGAGATGCGCGAAATACCATTCCATCCAACGCTCCGCTACCGGCACAGCTTGCGGCGCTTTGACTTCCAGCAAAGCGCGCACGGCCAGATTGGCGGAATACGGACTTACCCTGCAATACCGGAGACCGCTCGCCGTCACGTATGCAGTCCCCTGCCCCACTCTGATACCGCCAAATGAGGAAAGTTGGCTATTGGCATATTGCTGCCCGGCGATCCAGGCTGCGACCAGAACATCGTCGCGCGCAAATGCAAGCACATCGGATCCGTGAACCTCCGCCACAGCGCGTGCGCCATTCATGGCGTAGGAGCCGACGCATGCCGCGCCGCAGCCTGGCGAAGGCGGGTGAGGAGGCTCTGACTGAACCGATTCCCGGAAAAAGACGAGAACCCAAATGAGAAAAAACAACCGTTTCACCCGCTTACCCTTGCATCACCGCGTTCACCGCCGCCGCCAGCGCGTTGACCCGCGTCGGCAGCGGAAAATCCGATGGCGCCTCGACCGTATAGCTTTGCCGCGTTTTATGCGTAATCAAATAAAAAGCTTCGGGCCAATCGGGCCGCGAACGCGGATCAATGTTCGGACGCAAAATCCCGTTCTTGGCCGGCCGCCCTTCAATCATTTCCGAAACGTCAATCGGACACACCTTTTTCACGGCTTCAATCATTTTTTCGGCAAAGGACGGCCGGCCATCGGGGTTTTGTTCATAAAGATAAAACCCTCGCGATTCCCAATCTTCATGGAGCATGATGCACAAGTCGAACGGCGGCTGCCGCTTCAGCCAGCCAATATGCGCCGTAATTTCTGCCGCAACCGGATTCAAATATCCCCGGTTCAGGTCAATGCCTTTGGAGTTCGCCCGGGTGTTCAAAGTGAATCCGAGCGGATTCAGGCAGGGGCAAAGCCAGAGCTCGACGCTATCCGGCCAGCGATTCTCCTCCAGCAATTTCAACGCAGCCACCGGGCCGGCCGGTTCATCGCCGTGAATGCCGGACGAAATATAAATACGCCGGCGATGAGTTTCGTTCCGGCAAGGGCGATGCATCCCCGCCAATTCAAAATCGGCGACGTTGTAAAATATCTCTGACGTCCAGCCATGCCCTTTTGCGGCGCGCTTTATGTCCGCCAGAACGGCGCGAACATTTATCGCCTCGCCCAGATAACTGCCTAAATTTTTCCCGAGCCGTTCCATGAGTCCTGAAAAGCGTTCAACGCTCTGATCAAATTATCCAATTGCCCGCGGCTGTGCCCGCTCGAAATGACAAAACGGAAATAGCCCCTGGCATCGCCACCGGGATATTTCAAAAATGGCGGCCAAATGTCCGCCGCCATCAAACTTTTCTTCAGCGCAAGGGCTTCCGCCTCACCCGCGGCATGAACCGGAATAATGGGACCCGGCATCGGCGCAATTTCAAGGCCTCTCTTCCCCAAGCCCAATTTGGCATAATCCGCATTTTCATTCAGTCGTCGCCGCCATTTCGTTCCATGCGCCTTTAATAGTTTTACAGATTGTAATGCCGCACTCGCCAGCGGCAATGGCGGCGGCGTGCTGCCAACAAACGCCCGGCTACGGTCCAAAATCCGTTCACGCAATTTCCGATCGCCCAAAATCGCACCGCCATAAACGCCGAACGCCTTGCTTAACGTGATGCATTGGATGATTCGCCGCCGGTCAATGCCCTCCAGCTCCGGCGTTCCGCGCCCGTTCTTTCCCAAAACGCCCGCCCCATGCGCATCGTCCACCAGAATCATTCCATCCGCCGGAAGGCATTTCAGATAAGCCTTGAGTGGCGCAACCGAACCGTCATGCGAAAACATGCCATCGGTCAAAACCATCGGCCGCGCTCCCTTCCCGCAACGCCCAATCGCCCGCTCGAAATCCCTGGAGTCGCGATGCGCAAACTTCAGGACCGGGCAATTCAATTGTTCGGCGGCGTCCCGCAAAGCCGGATGCGCGCGTTCATCCAGCAGCGCGTGGGAAAAATTCCCCGCCAGCGCCTGGGCAACAACGATTCCCGTCAAATAACCCGTGGAAACAAGAAGCCCATCCTCAGTGCCGAAAAAATCGGCCAACTCCTTTTCCAAAAGTTCATAGAGTTTATGATGACCGGTCGTCAGTCGGGACGCGCCCACATTAAGGCCGAACTTTTTGAGGCCCGCCGCAGCCGCTTTGAAAATAGACGGATGGCTCGCCAGGCGAAAATAATCGCAGCCGGAAAAATAATCCAATTTGCGCCCGCGCCACAAAACGCGCGAATGCCCAATTTGCTGGAGCGGTTCAAGCGTAGTCATGGGGAGCGTACGCGCCTCGCGTGCATCCGACTGCGCCCCGCAGTCGGAACAACGCGCGCCAACGCGCGTCGAAATCGGCGCCCAGACAAGGTTTCAGAAGTCCGTGGCCGCGGCATAGGCAGGGTTTTGACGCCGTGTTTAATTCAACGGAAGTCCATGCGCTTCCGCCACGGCTTTGTTTGTGATTTTTCCGTTCTTCACGTTGATGCCGCTCACGAGCGCCGGGAATTTTTCACATGCCCCGGCCAGGCCCAGGTCCGCAAGCGTTTCAACATAACGGAAAGTCGCGTTGGTGAGCGCCTGTGTCGCCGTCCGCGCATAAGCCCCCGGCATGTTCGCGACGCAATAATGCGTGACGCCCTCTTCGACAAAAACCGGGTTGGTATGAGTTGTGGGACGGGAGGTCTCCGCGCAGCCGCCCTGGTCAATCGCGATGTCCACGAGCACGCTGCCGGGATGCATGTGCCGCAGCATCTCGCGCGTGATCAGTTTGGGCGCCTTGGCGCCGGGCACGAGCACCGCGCCAATGAGCAGGTCCACTTCCGGCAACAATTCCATCAAATGCGATTCGTTGGAATACAGCGTGTGCGCCGTATGCAAAGTAATGTCGAGAAAACGCATCCGCTCCAGGTCCACTTCAAGAATCGTCACGTCCGCGCCCATGCCCTGCGCCATGCGCGCCGCGTTGATCCCTGACGAACCGCCGCCCAGCACCACCACTTTTCCCGGCAGCACCCCGGGAACGCCCCCAAGCAAAATGCCGCTGCCGCCAAAATGTTTGGCCAGGAAATAGCCGCCCACCAAAATGCTCATGCGCCCGGCAATCTCGCTCATCGGCTCGAGTAGTGGCAATCGGCGATTGACTTCGAGCGTTTCATACGCGATGCACGTCGCGCCGGATTTCATGAGCGCATCCGTCAGGGGACGGTCCGCGGCGAGGTGCAAATACGTGAAGAGAATCTGTTTGCGCCGAAGCAATTTAAATTCGGAAGGCAGCGGTTCCTTGACCTTGACGATCATGTCGGCCTTGTCGAAGACGGCCTTGTGAGAGTCCACCATTTTGGCGCCCGCCTGGACGTATTCCGCGTCTGGAAAACCGGACCCGGCGCCGGCGCCGCATTCGACGATGACCTGATGCCCGTGTTTTTTGAGTTGGTATGCTCCGCTGGGCAGCAATGCCACGCGGTATTCCTGTTGTTTAATTTCCTTTGGAACTCCGATTATCATAAAGCGAACACCCTAGCAAACCCGCCCGCCAAGTCAATCGCCCCAACATCGCCTAACCGAGCCGCGCGCTTGCCGCGCCATAGAGTAGCGACGGCGGGTAAGCAAGCGGGAACGCCGAACGACCGGACTAAACCGGTGAAGTCGCGAGCGATATACGGAAACCTTTGGTTTTTCTTTTGTGCACTGGCGGTTTCTGAAGCCGTAAGTCATTCGGGACTTGGAGCGGAGCGGCAAGGAGGAGGACGTATTTGTGAGTTGAAGTTTTTTCCGCGTTATCCCGCAAAGCGGGATTACACTGTTTATTTCCAACACGTTACGACGTTACAGGCGCGTTACAAATCGGGTCCGGCGTGTTACATTTTCGCAAGTGACTCATATTGCAGGACTTGTGGCGTTACGGTAGGTTCTTCGCTGTTTTCGGTGGAATAGGGTCAGCACTGTGGAAGGCGGAGTTTACCGGCGATGAAGTAAAGCATCGTGATGAAGTGGGTGGTAGAGCGATAGCCGCGGGCTTTGCGCTTGGTTGCACTGAAAACGCTGCTAAGTCCTTCCATGAAC
>JASHPN010000045.1 GCA_030038175.1 Verrucomicrobiia bacterium | reverse complement strand
ATTCGCCCCGTGTCTTTGCCACCGCGCGGCGGTATGCTCGGCGCGAAGATGAAATCGAGGACATTGCGCAGGAAGTCTGGCTTAAGGCGTTCGAGAAATTGAAAAGTTTTCGGGGCGAAGCTCCCTTTGAACACTGGCTCATGCGGTTGACCGTCCGGACCTGCTACGATTTTCTGCGGGCCCATCAGCGTAACCGGGAATCTTCATTCTCGGAATTAACGGAAGCGGAGGGGGATTGGCTTGAAAAATTCGTCACCGCGCCTGAATCCACGGATGAAAACGCGGACGCGGCGAAGCTGCTGGTGGGACGGGTAATGGAAAAGCTTTCGCCCGAGGCCCGCATGGTCATCACCTTATTGGAGATAGAAGACCGTTCGGTGAAGGAAATCGCAGAAATGACCGGGTGGTCTGTGCCTTTGGTGAAGGTCCGTGCATTTCGTGCCCGTGCGGAAATGCGGAAAATTCTTTCCAAAATGGCCAAAGATCAATATTTGTGATTGTAACCACGGAACGTGAAAAGCGTCTAAAAACATATGAACGTGAATGCACTTCAACGGAAACTGATTGCGGTTGCCAGGGCCAACAAGCCTGATGACCGCGTGCCGTATGCGTTTGAAAAACGCATTATTGCCCTGATTCCGACGACCGCCCCGATGGACGGACTGGCTATGTGGGTGCGCGGTTTATGGCAGGCCGCCGCGTCCTGCGCGGTGATCGCATTACTGTGCGGCGCCTGGGCCTTTTTCAATCCGGCCGGCAATTCCGGCGACGACCTTTCTCAGAATTTTGAAACCACGCTTTTGGCCTCGGTGGACCAGGGCGACCAGGCGCAGTGAATTCCTGGAAAGTCATCCTTGCGACGATTGTGATTTTCGGAGCGGGCGTCATCACCGGGGGCCTCCTGGTCAATAATGTCAAGCAGCCGTTTCGCGCCCCGCGTCCTGTGTTGTATGATGTTCCGGTCGCGTTTCGCCCGGAAATCCTGAGCCGGCAATTCGTCGAGCGATTGAACCACGAATTGAATTTGTCGAAACAGCAAAGTAACCAAATTCAAAAAATTATCGCCCAAGGCCAGGAAAGCACGCGCCAGTTATGGAAGGGCGTTGCTCCCCAGTTCCAAATTGTGTGGCGGGATACTCGGCTTCAAATCAGAGACGTTTTGACGCAGGAACAAAAGAAGCAATTTGAAATGCTGATGAAACAACAACGTCAGCTTCGCCATCCGCCGGCCACCAATGCGCCGCCGAGCCTGCCGTCCTCCGCCACCAACGTCCCGGCGGCTTAACTTATCAAATCATTTCTCCGCCAGCACGCCCCTGATTTTCTTGCGCAATTCTTTGGTGATGGAACTAACCGGCCGATTGCCGTCAATGATCGTGAAGCAGTATGTCTTTTGCAGTTTGCGAAAGGCTGCCTGCATGGCGGTTTGATACTTCACAAAACTGTCAAACATATCGCGAGAGAGGCCCAGGTCCATTCCACTCTCCCAATAATCCAGCGTTGCATTTTTTGAAAGGTTGCGTTGAACCAGTTCCTGAGCCTGGACGGAAAGATAAAACACGGCGTCGGGTTTGACGGCAATGCCGTAGAGGTTTTTGAGCCAGGCTTCGTCCACGCCACGGACCATGTCGCGCGCCATGAGGGTATAGATATAGCGGTCCGCCAGGACGATAAAGCCGGCTTTCAACGCGGGCAAAATAATATTTTCCAGTTGGTCGGCAAAATCGGTTGCGTAAAAAAGGCTTAGGGTGGTTCGGCTTAAAATATTCCCCTTTTGCGCCTGTTCCAGTTCTTTGCTGACGAGGGTCGAGCGTTTTAATCCCACCTGGACGGTGGGATGGCCGCCGGTTTCGAGCCAGTCCACCAGCCGGGCGATTTGAGTGGAACGGCCGGAGCCGTCCGCGCCTTCCACGACGATCAATTTTCCGGCCAATTCTTCCAGCTTTACCCGGGGAATGCCATGCCCGTAAAAGCAGCGCAAGTGATTTTTATTATCGGAATCGTTCATGCGGCGGCAAGATCTTCTTCGTTTTCTTTTGCCTTCAAGTCTTCCGGCCTGATTGCCGGAGGCAAGGGCAGGGGACTGCGGCGGCGGAATTTTTTCAAGTCAATTTTGTCGGCCACTAATTTGCGGACAATGGCCTGTTGTTTTTCGACGTTTTGGTTCGCGTCCATGACGACGAATCTAAATTCATCAGTCATCGCGATGTACTGTTGCAAAATGCGTCCTCGAAAAATCCTGAAGCTTTCGTACGGGTCGGTGGAAAGCCGGAGGTCCATGCCCGCTTCGAAAAATTTCAACTTGGGGCGTCCTTCCAGGATCCGGTTCAGCGAGACTTCAAGGTCGGTCTTAAAAAAGAGAGTGATGTCAGGCAGTGCGGCGAAGCTGTAGATGCCGCGCACCCATTCGGGAGGACACCCCCGAACGACATCCCGGCCAAAGGCGGTGAACACGTAGCGGTCGCAAAGCACGATATAGCCGGCCCGCAATAGCGGCAACAGATGGCGCTCGTAACGGTCGGCAAAATCCGTCGCATGAATCAGGCTGAAGGTCATGGGCGTCAGGAGTTCGCGTTTTTTGCCTTTGCTGGTGGCTGATTTGACAATTTCGGATGAGTTCCATTCGCTGAAATAGACCTTGATGCCTTCGGCTTCCAGCCAGCGTTTGAGCAGGTATATTTGCGTGGACTTCCCGGATCCGTCGAGACCTTCGACCGCAATCAGGCGTCCGGGAAAATTCAGTTCAGAAAAAGTTTTCATCATACTGCTACGCGCAATTTTTAATTTTACTAAAGCATCATCCGTCTGCAAGCCCACGTTAATAACACGACTGCGGCGAATTGTTTTGTTAAATTTTAGTGACGAGCGGGGAACCGGCGCAGTGCCATCTTCGTTAATGTGAATTTGAGCTTTGAGAATCCTGTTTTTTCGCGGGCTTATCTGCGGCGCGGATCAATTTCATGTATTTTTTCGGGTTTTTGTCAAAATCCTTTTTGCAATCCGGGCAACAGAGCTTCACTTCCTGCCCTTTATAAATAAAAACGTATGGTTTACCCATTTCTCCCAGCTTGTCACCGGAAACCGGACAGGTTGTCAGAAGATCCGGCCTGGGCGGAGGCGTGGCGCCTGCTGAGTTGGTCCCGTCCGCGCGGGACACCGAAGGCGCAGCAACGGAAAAAACGGCCGCGAATGCGCAGATGATCAGCTTTAGTTTTTTCATTGGCAATCAGATAGCATAAAAACAATTATTAAGTCAATGCTTGAGAGATCCCGGCGGCGGTTCATTGATGATGGCCCAGAACATCCCAATTTGTTTCACGGATTCGACAAATTTCTGGAAATCCACCGGTTTGACGACATAGGCATTGACCCCCAATTCATAGCTGTGGACCAGGTCCTGCTCTTCGCGGGACGAGGTGACCATGACGACCGGCACGTGCTTGAGAGCCGGGTCCTCCCGCATGATTCGGAGCACTTCCAAGCCGTCCACTTTGGGCATTTTCAAATCGAGCAGAACAACGACCGGCAGCCCGTTGGCATGGCCGGCGAATTGGCCGCGGGCATACAGATAATCCAGCGCCTCGGCGCCATCGCGGGCGACGATGACTTCGTTGGCAAGGTTGTGCTCGTCCAGCGCCGCGAGGGTCAGCTCGACGTCCCGTTCATTGTCTTCAGCCAGAAGGATGCGTTTTAATGGGGCCATATTTTATACTTTCATTTCAATCGGTTTTTTTGGCAAGGAAAAATAAAAAGTGGCGCCTGCGTTGGGCTTTGCTTCGGCCCATACGCGGCCGCCGTGCCGGTGCACAATTCGGCTGACGTTCGCGAGTCCGATACCCGTGCCATCAAATTCCTCGGACCGGTGCAGGCGCTGAAATACGCCAAACAGCTTGTGGGCGTATTGCATGTCAAAACCCACGCCATTGTCGTGGACGAAAAAAATATATTCGCCGTTGCCGGGGTCGTCATATCCAATTTGAATCTCAGCCGGATCGCGCGGGCGCGTGTATTTCACAGCGTTTGAGATGAGATTGACCCAGACTTGTTGGAGCATGGCCGGGTCGGCGTCCACTTCCGGAAGCGCGCCGACGTTCCAGTGGATGCGGCGGCCGGCGGTTTCGGTCTGCAACCCTTCGACGGCTTCATGCACTAACGAGTCGGTGGAAACTTTTTTGTGCCGCAATTCCGTGCGGCTCATCCGCGAAAACACGAGCAGATCGTCAATCAACACGCCCATTCGCCGGGCCGAATCGGCGATAATATCCAGGTAACGGCGGCCGCCAGCGTCCAATTTTTCTCCGGATTGTTTGGCGAGCATTTTGACGAAGCCGTCAATATGCCGCAGGGGCGCGCGCAAGTCGTGCGAAACGGAATAGGAAAACGCCTCAAGCTCTTTGTTTGTGGCTTCGAGCCGGGCGGCATGGCGTTGCAGATCGCGGTTGAGTTTCTCGATTTTTTCCTGGCCGAGTTTGCGTTCCGTAATGTCGCGGCCCGTCCCATAAATGACTTTCTGTTCCCCGTCCGCCTGCGCGCTCCAGGCAAACCACCGCCAGGAACCGTCTTTGCAAACCAGCCGGTTTTCGAAATAGATCGTTTCGCCGCCATTCATCAATTTTTCCGCCTCGGCCAGGGACGCAGGCCGGTCATCGGGATGCACAAACTCAACGAACGGACGCGACAACATTTCCTCCGGCGCGAAGCCGAGGGTCCATTTCCACGCCGGATTGAGGCTCTTGAAGAATCCGTCGAATCCCAAAACGCAAATCATCTCGCGCGACAGTTCGTAGTAACGGTCCCGCTCCTCTCGCGCCTGCTCGGCTTTTCTCAGTTCCGTCAGGTCGCGCGTCACCTTGACAAAACCCAATAACTGCCCTTCCGAATTGCGGAGGGCGGTCATGACGACATTGGCCCAAAACGTTGATCCGTCCTTGCGGACCCGCCACCCGGTGTCCTCACAGTGTCCGGTTTCCGTCGCTTCGGCCATCAACCGTTGGGGATCGCCGCGCTCCATGGAATCCGGCGGGTAAAATTTTGAGAAATGCTGCCCGACAATTTCATCGGAGGCATAGCCTTCAATGCGCTGCGCCCCTTCGTTCCAACTGGTAATTCGCCCGTCCGGGTCCAGCCGGATAATGGCGTAATCCCGGATGGCGGCAATCATCAAACGAAATCGCTCCTCATTTTGCTGGAGTTGCTGTTCAGCCTGTGCGCGTAACTTGAGGTCCCGCCGCCCCAAAATGACCATTGCCCAGCCCAAGAAAATCGCGATCAGACTCCACGCGATCATGATCGTTTCGGTCCGCCGGCCAATGACGGTTGACAGGGCTCGCCTTTGGACAAGGAGCCTTTCCTCGGTTGAACGCATCTGGCCGGTCAGGTCCCTGACATTGCTCATCGCCGTCTCAGTTTTTTCCATCGGTTCCCTGGCCAGCGCCGCCGGCAACCCGGATTTTTGATACATCGCAATCCGGTCGTCCATGACGGAAATGGTTTCTTGAATCAAACGGTTGAGGCGCTTTACCGCCACCTGCTGCGTGGGATTGTCTGAGGTCAGGGTTGCCAGGCCGTCCAGTTGCGCCGGCAATTGCGCGATCGCCGCCTGTCGGGCCGCCAGGAATTTGGGATTCCCGGTGAGCAAATAACCTCGTTGCTGGGTGTCCGATTCGGAGACGAATGCCTGGGCGAGTTCCAATTTCGAAATGACCACATAAGTGTGGTTTACCCAATCCTGGGCTGTAATAAATTCGACGGCGTTGCGAAAGCACAGCCACCCCATGCCTCCCAGGGCAAGCGTTATGACCACAATTCCCGCGAGGAATTTGTTTTCAACAGGAATTTTCATCCCCGAATGCCCTGGCGTGAAAAATCTGGATTACCCATGGAACCCGAAAAACATATCCCCGGCCAAATGAAAGTCAAACGGCGCTTTTATATTTTAGGCGCCTTTTACCGATAACGCATATTTCGCCGGGGCGTCAAAAGTCTGCTTCCGGATAGCGTTCACGAATCTGCTTTTTCAATCTTGCCTCGTCGTCCGGTTGGTACCGTCGCCGGGTAATGAGCCGCTGGACGGCATCCAGCAATTCCAGCCAATCTTCCAGGGGCGGCTTTTCCACTGGTTGCCAGACGTCAAAACGTTTTTCGCGTTGAAAAAAACGCCATTCCCGTCCGACGTGTTGCGCATAAACCTGCAGTTTCGCACCGTCTTCGGTGACCCGTTTCCAGCTAATCTCGGCTTTTGGCATTAAAGCAAATTTTCTCTTTTAACTCGCGCAATTCGCGGATTCATTATTGCAGGTCCACTGCGGCAACGGCCATCGCGGCGATTCCCTCCTCACGTCCGGCGAACCCCAATCCCTCATTGGTGGTAGCCTTGATGCCGACTTGTTTTTCCGAAACGGCGAGCGCCGCGGCGATGTTTCCTTTCATCTTCGCGATATGCGGAAAAATTTTCGGCGCCTGTGCGATCACAGTGGCGTCCACGTTTACAATTTTTCCTCCCCGTTTTGAAACCTGCGCGGCGGCTTCCTGTAAAAAAACCTTGCTGGGCGCATTTTTCCAGCGCACATCTGTATTGGGGAAGAAATGCCCGATATCGGGTTCGCCCAGCGCGCCTAAAATTGCGTCACAAATGGCATGCATCAGGGCATCGGCGTCCGAATGGCCATCCAGCCCGTTGGGATGGGGAATCTCAACGCCGCCCAAAATGAGTTTGCGTCCCGCCACCAGGGCGTGGACGTCATAGCCGATGCCAACATGAACCATGCAAAAGCTTATCCGCGAAATCTCGCCGCTGGCAAGCTGAACCCGCAAACCTGAACCCGCAAACCGCTTGTCCGATGGCGTCCGGGCAATTACCATAGGTCAAATAATGATCCGCTGTTGCGCCTTGTTCCTCTTTTGAGTTGATGAAGTAATTCTGACCATGAAAAAACAATTGATTCAAATCGTCATAGCCTTTGCCTTGTGCGCCGGATTTTCGGCGGCAACAACTGCGGCGGAACTTCCGTTAACCCAATTTGTGAATCCGCTGATTGGCACGAAGCCAAACCCGGTCATCAGCGAAGGATATGGCTGGGACACGGGCAACACTTTTCCGGGAGCAGTCTGTCCGCGCGGCATGCTCGCCTGGAGTCCCGATACGACTCACAAAAACAAAATCGCCGGCGGGTATTGGTATCCGGACAATGTCATTGAAGATTTCAGCCTGACGCACTTTAGCGGCCGTGGTGTCGTTTGTCTTATGGACGTTCCCTTCATGCCGTCCGTTCAACCGATCACAGTTTCGCCGGGCAGCGATTGGAAACAATTGGCCGCGACGTTTTCCCACACGAATGAATCCGCGTCCGCCGGTTATTATCGCGTGACTCTCGACAACGGCGTCGAAACCGAACTGACCGCGACGCCCAGGACGGGTATGGCCCGATTTACCTTCCCGGAAAATGCGTCCGCCACGGTGGTCATCCGTTCCACCGGCGATATTGCCGTTCACGGCAGCGAGGTCACCGGCTCCTACCATAATACGATCAGCGGCAAAAAACGTTCGTTTGTCGTCCATTTCGTGGCAACGTTCGATCACCCGGTTCAAACCGTTAGAACCTGGAGCGGCGACAGCCTCAGTGATGAACCCCGGGCCGAGGGCGACAATTGCGGCGCCATTTTAACGTTTGACACGGCCACAAACCGGATTGTCCAGGTGCGAGCCGCCATCTCCTATACGAGTCTGGAGAGTGCGCAGGCGGACCTGGCGAAGGAAAATCCATCCTGGGACTTTTCCGCAGTCCGGCAACAGGCGGATGAGATGTGGAACCGCGTTTTGAACCGAATCCAGGTCGAGGGCGGCAGCGACGGGCAAAAGCAAAGCTTTTATACCGCGCTGTATCATTGTTTCATCCATCCCAATTTATTGGACGATGTGAACGGCCAATATCCCGGCATGGACGGCAAAGTCCATTCGGTCCCCTTCGGCCATCACCAATATCAAAACATCCCGGCCTGGGACGAATATCGTTCGCTGGCTCCGCTGATCTCGGTTTTGGCGCCATCCGAAACCAGTGACATCGCTCAATCTCTCGTCAACTATGCGGAGCAGGACGCCGCCGCGCGACCCGATGGCGGAGGGTTGCCGCGCTGGGAGCAAGTCAATCACAACTCCGGCGGCATGGTCGGCGATGGCGATGATATTTACCTCGCGTCCGCGTATGCCTACGGCGCAACGCAATTTGATACCGAGGGCGCGCTCGCGGCCATGGACAAAGGCGCCTCGGATCCGGGCACGACTTCGGATGGCTTCGACGTGCGCAGTGGGCTTGAGGATTATCTCAAGCAGGGTTATGTGCCTGACGATGTGTCGGTCACACTGGAATATTGCAACGCCGATTTCGCGCTCGCGCGATTTGCCAAAGCTCTCGGCGATCACCAAAAATATGTCACCTTCCAAAATCGCGCTCAGAATTGGGAAAATCTTTTCGACAATTCGACCGGGCTGTTGCGTCCGCGCGACGCCGATGGTTCCTGGGCTCCTGATTTTTCGCCCATCACAAAGAAGGGATACACCGAAGGCACGGCGGCGCAATACGTCTGGATGGTGAATTTTAACCTAAATGGATTGATTCAAAAAATGGGCGGGCGAAAAAAGGCCGACGCGCGGCTGGACCATTTTTTCACCAAAGTCAACGGCGGCGTAAGTGCGGATACTGCTTTTATGGGCAACGAGCCTTGTGAGGAAACGCCGTGGGTGTATGACTTTGCCGGAGACCCGGCCGGCACGCAGAAAGTGGTTCGCCGCATTCAGGACGAACTGTTTACCGCCGCGCCCAGTGGTTTGCCCGGGAATGACGATGCCGGCGCGTTGTCGTCCTGGTACGTTTTTTCCGCGCTCGGAATGTATCCGGAAATCCCGGGGGTTGCCGGTTTCGTTGTCGGCAGCCCGCTGTTTCCCAAAGCAACTATTTTCAGCGACAATGGCGATGTCATTCAAATAACTGCCCCCAAGGCGTCTCTCCAGGCATTTTACGTTCGGAAGCTCAAGGTAAACGGCAAGCGTTGGAAAAGTCTGTGGATTCCCTGGTCTGCCCTGGCCTATGGCGGGAACCTGGAATTCACTCTCGCGGACAGGCCCGCTTCCTGGGGCAAACACTCCCCGCCGCCGTCCTTTGATTCCGTCAACCCGTAACGGCGGCGCAAAGCGTCTCTATTTTTTATGAAATTTGTTTTTCCAACGTCCCGGGTCAAACGTTATGAGTTTCCGACCCACATCAACGATCTGGTTGTGGACCGGGCGGATGCCGAAACGTCTGAAGTGTTTGTCGTTGTTATCAGGCACGGCAAAGCGCCGCCGTTGCACCAGCACGACGACACGGAACAGGTGTTCTATGTTCTGCGGGGCACGGGTGTTTTGAGCATCGGAGCTAAACGAAAAAAATTTCCCGTGAAACCCGGCGACGTGGTTCGCATTCCACCCCATACGCTCCATTCCATTGAATGCAACAGCAAAAAGTCGCTGGTGTATTTGGCCATTGATTGTTTCCTCGGCGGCCGTCCCAAAAATGAGCCAACCTGGGATTCTCATGCCCGCGTGATCTGCCAACAGAATGGATGGAATTACCGGCAGGCGAAGAAGTTTTAGCCGCCCATTTAAGAAATGAAAACAATGGCCGTCCGATTCCAATATTCTGTTCACTTTGTTGTATGGCTTTTATATTCGGCAATCCTTTGGATGCCCGGCGTTCTATCCGCGGCGCCAGCCGTGTCGCAACCTCCTGCCAACGGCGCAACGCCCTGTGCCTTCGAGAACGTTCCGCATCCCCGCGTCCTCGTCACGGAATCGCGCCTGGAATTTCTTCGTAATGACATCAAAACTAATTCCTGCCGCCGCGCTATCTACGAAAAAGACGTCAAGGCCAATGCCGACCGTTGGTTGCATCGGGCCATCGTGATTCCCGCACAAGGCGGTTGGGGACACGATTTTTGCGGCCCGGACGGTGTCTTGCTCGAATTGCCTGCGAACCAGGAGTTCGACCCAAACCAACCCAGCCTTTCGCCCTCGACGGGCAAACGATATCTCAGCCCAAAAATCCTCGCCGCGCGCCGTTATTTCGAACAGGTCTGGCTCACCTTCGCGGTCCGCGATTTGGCCCTGGCCTATGCCGTGAGCGGCCATTTGGAATATGCAAAAAAAGCCGCCGAAATCCTGGTTTCCTATGCCGACGCCTATCCGCATTTTGTCGCCGAAAAACAGGGATTTGGATTCCAGCAAAATTCCCTGAACGAAGCCGTGTCGCTCATTCCCATGGCGCAAGGCTATGATTTGATCTACAACTCAGGCGCGCTCACGGACGGCCAAAAGCGGCACCTTGAGCGGGATTTTTTCTGGCCGGAAGCGCAACGGCTTTCGCAAGCGGGCCTGGTGGGCAATTGGGGTTCATGGCATTTGTCGGCGGTGGGAGTCATCGGCTATGCCACCGGGCATCAACGGTTCGCCGACTACGGCGTGGACAGTTTCAAATGGCAGATTTCCACCAATCTGGGCGACGACGGCCTTTGGCCCGAATCCATTCAAACCTATCATTTTTATCCTTTGGACGGCTTTCTCTCGCTTGCCGAAGCCGCCGGAAATTGCGGTGTGGACCTGTTTGACTGGCACGCCCGCCACGGCAAAGGCATCGAAGCCATGTTTGAGGCGCCGTTGCGCTACATGTATCCCACGCTCCAATTGCCCGCAATCAACGACGGATGGTACGACGCTTATTTGCCGGAAGACCAGTACACCGTCGCGTATCGGCATTATCATAAGCCGGAGTTTGCCTGGGCGATTCAGCGTAGCGAAGAGGTGGGCCGCAGCGGCGTGACGGGCGATTTTTATGATCAGCGCTATCGGCTGTTTCTGTTTGGAGAGACGTTGCCGGGCCATGTCCCGGCGCCCATTTTCAAATCTACGGATTTTCCCGGCCTGGGCATCGCCATCGTCCGGCAAGGCTCCGATGTGCCCGTGGACCGCGAGATGTTTCTTACGTTTCACTACGGCCAGTTTTCCGGACACGGCCATTATGACAAAATGGGCATTACTCTTTTTGCCGAGGGTGAACCGCTGGCGCCCGGCCTGGGGACGCCCGGTTACGGCAGTCCGAACATTCGTTTTTTTAGCCAGGTCACCGGCCATAACACCATTGCGACGGACGAAGAAAACCAGCCGCGCACCACGGACAAGGATCTTCTGGCCTTTTACGACGGGCCGCAGTTGCAACTTGCCGCCGCGCAGACGACCCAGGCGCCTGCCGGAACGAAATGGATCCGCGCCGTTCTGCTGGCCGGCAATTATGCGGTCATCTGGGATTGCCTGGAAGGCAGCCAGGAGCACACCTACGACTGGTTCTTTCACGCCTTCGGAAATAAACTCGACTTGTCCGGTACGACCGCGGGCCGGCCGGCGAAAACCGGCAAGCGCGGCGAATTTCCATATCGCTTTATAACGGGCGTCCGTGCCCAGCAACTCAGCGGTGATGCCGCCGAGGCCAACTGGCTTCTGCCGGACAAAAAAGGGTTGAAAATCTGGCTGATGGGGGAAACCAATGACCTGCTCTTTACCGCGCGTTGTCCCACCACCGATGGCAAGACCATTCCCATGATCGTGTTGCGCAAGAAATCCGCCGATTGCCAATTCGTCAGCGTCCTCGGACCGTGGGAAAAACAGGCGCCCGCCATGCATATCTCAGCCGATCGTTCGGACCCGAGCCGGTTGCGGATTACGGTCAGGCAACCGCAACGCACAGACGTCATTTCCTTTGCGCCAACGGACATTCAATTCGATTTCGATAATGGCGGTCCGGCGGAAAAATTGCTGAACGTGCCGTTGGCCGCCCATTAAAGAACTCGGGACACAAGGTTGGACGCCATCCGGACCATGAACCTTCCCTATAACGCTTGCGTTTTGGAGTGCGGCAGTCCCTGCCGCTTTTCCACCGATGCCAGACGTTGCCTGGACGGTCTCATATCCTAAGCCCGCTATTCCTCTGGGTATTGGTCCTTGCGGCTCGAAACTGCTCTTGCGAAAGAAATGGCTCCAGAGGCAGGACTCGAACCTGCAACCACACGGTTAACAGCCGCGTGCTCTACCATTGAGCTACTCTGGAACCCAAGTGAACGGTTAATCTATAAACTGCTCCGTTCCCAGTCAATTTTTTTTGACGGCGAATACGGACAGGGGTCGCATCTCAGTTTTTGTGAGTGTAGTCGGATCAGGTGACTAATTTTTCACCCACGTCTTTATCACTACGCTTTTCAGTCATTCACCGAAAATCGCCACGCCACGGGCGAATGAAAGCCGGGCCACCTGAAAACCGACTGGGAACTTTTTCCCGAGTTCTTGCTCTTAAAAGAGGATTTTTGATTTTTTGACTCAAAAGCCAAAACGAATACACGAAGATACCATGAAAACGATCTGCGAATTGATTCCTTCGAAACTATCCTTGACCCTGGTAATCGCGCTGGGAACGGCGTCCGCCGCCCTGGCGCAGGGCGAACTGGGCGTAGGCTCGATCAGCGGCTCCGGGAGCGGGCCTTACACCTATAGCCTTACGTTTAGCGATCAATCGGGCGCCAGCAGCCCCATCGGAAGCATCTGGTATGGTTGGGTTCCCGGCGATTTTTACCTGCCGTCTGCGCCCAGCAGCCCCATTACCCCAACGGGCTGGACGGCGACAGTGCAAAGCGATTCGATCAAATTCGTTGCCAGCTCATCTTTGTATGACATCACGGCGGGCAACTCACTTTCGGGTTTCGGTTATACCGCGTCATTTTCCCCTTCTCAATTGGCGGCCGACCCGAATGCCAGCGATTCTTACGCCTATTCGGGCGCAATTCAGGGCGACGCCGGCGAAGAATTCCACGTGCAAATCGCGCCTGAGCCTTCATCGTTAGGTCTAATGGCAGTTGGCGTTCTAAGTTTGGCGCTGGTCTGCGGGCGCAAGTTGCGCTGCGTCTAATTTAAAAAACGCACACTTCGTAAACAAGGCGGGCGGAATGTTCCGATTGCCTTCATTGTTCCATTGGGAGACTCCCCATTATCCGTGCCAGATTCCGGATCTGCTGCGTAATTAATGCACCCCATTTGGGCGAGCGCATTTGACTCCTTTCATCTGCTACGTTCATTCTGCGACGAAGGGCTGATTTCCTTTATAGCGAATAAGAGACAGAATACAGATTTTGTTCTTTGGAAAGCCGCGTCCGGATATGAACACGATAAAAAAACTGCTCTTGCCGGGAATGGTGCTTTTCTTCTGTTGTTCCGTTGGAATCGCGCAAACCATCTATTCCAATTCCTTTAATGGAGGCGCAGTGAACATCAGCGGGACGGCGCCCACGATGGCGAACAACTACGCCGGCGGCGCCAGCTCGGCAACCTGGAATGACGTGTTAGGAATCAATGACACGGGCAACTTGCCGGCAAACGGCATTGATAACACAACCTTGGGGGACAGTTGGCTTTTGCCATTTAATCCGCAATCCGGTTATATTTACACTTTGACTGCTTCGCTGACGTTCACCAACAGTCCGGGTAGCTGGGTCGGGCTGGGTTTTGCGCAAAACGACTCCGTGAATGTGCCGGTTGGCTACGGACGGTTCGCAGACTCCGAAAATGGCGGGCCCAATGGTTATGATTGGATCATCTTGACCGAATCCAGTGGAAACGTGCAGGATTTTGGCGGCCCAAATCATAATAATCAACTCCTCAGCCAGAACGGGTTTTTCCCCGCTAATACTCCAGCAACCCATACCGTGAAAGTGGTATTGAATACGGCCGCCGCGCAATGGACTATGGCCGCTTATGTTGATGGCGTTCAAGCGGGGGCAAACTTTACCAATTCTGCCAACCCGCCGATCGGAGCAGTTGGGATTACCCAGACCACCTTGACCGCTCCCAATGCTGTCCAATGGAATGATCTGACCCTTCAAGCCGTTGGGGCGGGTCCCGCGACCAACACGGTCAACGCCACGGTGAGCTTCGCGCCTACGAACATGGGGCTGCCGTTAAATCCGGCGTTCGATGGGTTGAGCTATGAAAAAGTGGAGATCGCGGACGGTTTTTTCACCTCCAATGACGTCCCGCTGGTGAAGTTGTTCAGCCTGATCGGCCCTGCCGTCTTGCGCGTCGGCGGCGGCACCGTGGATCAAACGTGTTGGGGCGGGCTGTCGAACACTGTCCCAATCACAGCCTCCGAGGTGGACACGTTTGCCGGGTTTATCAAAGCGCTGCCCGCGAACTGGTCGGTGATGTACGGCATCAATCTTCTCTCCAACACCCCTGCGAATTGCGCCGCCGAAGCCACCTATGTGGCGAACGCGCTGGGACCAAGGCTGCTTGGCTTTGAAATTGGGAACGAACCTGAATATGGTTTTTCCGAGTATAGCACCTATCTGGCGCGCTGGCGTCCTTTGGCAGCCGCCATTACAAATGCTGTGCCGGGGTGGGCAGTCACCAATGGCGGCAATGGCTGGACGCTGATCGGCGCGGACGCGGGACAAGGCCAATTATCGGCCTACACGGACCCGTTTGCGAGCGATGAGTCCGGAGTGGTTTCGATGCTGACCCAGCATTTCTACGTCGCTGCCGGCGGGTCAACCAACGACACCATGCAACTGCTGTTGCAACCGGACGCATTTCTGCTGACGTTAGTGACTAATATCGTGTCGGCAGCCGCCGGACACTGCCCGCTCGGCTCTCGGATAGACGAATGCGGCTCCTATTCGGCCGGCGGCGTGGTTGACGTCAGCGATGCCTTCGGCGCTGCGCTTTGGTCCCTCGATTTCATGTTCACGATGGCGTTGAACGGCGGCCAGGGCGTCAATTTTCACGGCGGTGGGATCAGCCCGTATTCGCCTCTGATTGACAACGGAACGAACGTCACGGCGGTAGGTCCAGAATTTTACGCACTGAAAATGCTATCGCTGGTTCCATCGGGCAATGTCATTCCAGCCATCGTTGCGCCGGTTTCAAACACCAATTTCACGGCGTATGGCGTACGGCAGGCGGATGGCGCCATCAGCGCGCTGCTGAACAACAAGGATTCGACTAATACCGTGGCGGTCAGCGTCAATCTGGGCCAAAATGTCACCGGCGCCCAACTCATCGAATTGATCGGGCCATCGCTCTACAGCACGGGCGACTTCACCCTGGGCGGCGCGGCCATCAATCCGGATGGCGCCTGGAGCGGCGGCGTGCAAGCCGAGTTGACGGCGACCAACGGGCAGTTGACGGTGACTGTGCCGCCGGCCAGCGCCTTTTTGTTGAATCCTATATTGGCGCCTCCGGAAATCGCGGTCAACCTGAACAACGGCCAGTTAAATTTGAACTGGCCGACGAATTATACCGGTTGGCTGCTCGAATCAAATTCCACAGGATTGACGAGCACCAACTGGGTTCCCGTGCCCGGCTCGGGCGCCACCAATCAGATGCAAATCATAATTCAGCCCGGCCAAAGCAATGTGTTTTACCGCCTTTCGGCTCCATAGCCTCACCCACGGCTCAGGACGTGAAAAAGATGGCGCATTTCGTTATCCACGTCCGCAGGGGTCGCCACCGTATGAGCTATTTCCGTCTTGAGCCGTTCGCGATATCGTTCGCGCAGGCGGTGCACAGCCACCTTGACCGCGCCGTCCGACATCTCCAGCGATGCCGCCAGCATCGCATAGGGTTGCGATTCGCGGCTGCCCATCAGGCATGGCTTGAGTACTTCAAACAACCGCCCCTTGCCGGAGCGCTCGTACTCCAGGCGCAACTCGCGCAAGACCGATTCCAACAGCGTAAGCGCCCATTGCCTTTCAAAGGCCTGCTCGGGTGTGCTCGTGTCGGCGGGTTCCCGAGTATAGCGGGTCTCCGCTGTATCCAGCGGCAGAGGCACGCAAGGGCGGTCGCCGGCGCGTTTTTGGGCGTTGGCGCGGCGCCATTCCACCGCGAGAAAGCGCTTGAGCACCATCAGGAGAAACGAGCGAAAACGCCCGCGCGATTGGTCGGCGCCGGCAATCCATCTTTTTTCCAATAACCGCGCGAAAAATTCCTGCGTAAGATCCTGTGCGTCGTGCATAGAATATCCTTGCCGCCGCACGAAATGGTAAATCGGATACCAATACATCCGGCAGAGATGTTCCAGCGCCGCCCGGGCTTTTGTGGTGTCCGCGCCGGTCGCGGTCAGGACGACCGACCAGTGAGTCGTTACAAATGCCGGCTTGCGCGTGGCAGGCGCATCGCCGCGACAATGGCTTTCGTGGGATGCCATTATCCTGACTTTAGAAAAATTTCCGCGAAGGTTACAGAGAATTAAATCGTTGTTCGGCATTTGTCCTCGCATTTAACCAGGCAACAATTTAACAATTTAGCGATGACGTTCGACATCCCCAAAACCATGCGCGCCGTCGTTTATCGCGGCATCAATGATCTGCGCCTCGAAAACGTCCCTGTCCCGGACATCGGCCCGGGCGAACTCCTCGTCAAAGTCGCCGTATGCGGTGTTTGCCCCACCGACATAAAGAAAATCCATTACGGCCTGCTCCCGCCTCCGCGTATCTACGGGCATGAAACCGCCGGCGTCATCGTGAAAATCGGCGCGGCGAGCGGGCGGAAAACTGTGCTGAGCGTCACCGGGCCGAATGGCCGCAAAATATCTCTCAAAGTCGGTGACCGAGTCGCGCTTCACCATCATGTTCCGTGCATGACCTGTCATTTTTGCGGCCATCACGCCTTCGCCCAGTGCGCGACCTATAAGCGCACTGGCATTACCGCTGGTTTCGAGCCTGCCGGCGGTGGCTATGCCGAATATGTCCGGGTGATGCCTTTCGTTCTGCCCGGCGTCGTCAAAATCCCGCCCAAAATCACTTTCGAAGAAGCCGCCATGCTTGAGCCGGTCAACACCGTTCTCAAGGCCGTTCATCGTCTCAATGTTTTGCCCGGAGATCGTGTCCTCGTCGCCGGCCAGGGACCGATCGGACTCATGTTTACCAGGTTGCTGCAGCTTCGTGGCATCAACGTCCTGGGCACCGACCTTCTCGAATCCCGCCTGAAGCTGGCAAAAAAATTCGGCGCCAAATGGACGGCCCTGGCCGATGGCCGGAAGAGCGGAGAGAGGAGAGAGAAGAGCACAGTTCGGCCCGGCGATAGACCATTTTCCACTCTTCACTCTTCGCTCTTCAGTCATTCCGGCTTGGACGCCGCCATCATCGCCGTTCCATCCGACGCCGCCGTTCAGCAGGCCCTCCACGCCGTCCGCGGCGGCGGCCAGATACTCCTCTTTGCTCATACCAAACGTGCAATGCAATCGTCCTCTCAGACCACGCCGAAGCCAGACGAAGGAGGGCCTGCCCTCCGTAGCTTTAGCGAAGGAGGGTCCTCGTCCTCGAAATCCGACAGCTTTTTCCCCCTCGACCTCGCCACGATTTGTTTGGACGAAAAAGACCTCATCGGCAGTTATTCCTCCGATTTCACGCTGCAGAATGAAGTGAGCCGGATTATTTTTTTGCGTCAGCTCGATGTTCGAAAACTGATCACCCACCGTTTTCCGCTCGAAAAAACTGCCGAAGCCGTCGCCCTGGCTGCGCATCCCACGGAAGATTCGCTCAAAATTGTGGTAACGATGTAGCGTCAGCCTTTCGGGCTGACGTAGAGGGCGTGCTTCCAGCCGCCCGGAATTTGGGTCGAGAATGTTAAGATTATCGAATCGCTTCAAAGACGAAACACCGCGAGCGAACGAATGATTTCGCCGCGCTGGAGGCGGCGGCTCTACGGCAGGCCAAGAGGCGCTGCCGCTACGCCTCTATCTTCCATTCTCAATCTTCAACCCCAACCTCGGGCCTCGGCCCCACGCTCTGCGCCCAACTACGGCGCCGGCGGAGTGGCCCCCGGCGGAGTCACCCCTGCTTCCTGCTGAGCTTGCTGATCAAACTTCGTAGGCGGGAAAAGATTGGCCATGGGATTTCCCTGCGCTTGCATTTGGGCATGTTGCGCCGCGATGAGCGCTTGTCTGTCATCTGGCGAGAGATTGGCCATTGCAGGGTTCTCGTACGAGTGATTAAAAACTCGAGCGCCGCCATTGTCATTCGCCGGAAACCGGCCAAAACGCCGCATTGGGAAATTCTGTCCCGGGAACGTCGGCGTTGGCGCGGGACCGGTCGAGGCCGTGCCGTCCACCAATGGAATCTCCTGAACCACGCCATGATTATTAAAAGTGACCTTGTACGCATTGGTATCAATCGCGGTCACTTCCACATCATCCTGCATTTCGCCTTCGGTAAAAATATAGGACTCATCCTTTGGCGGCTGTCCCTGTCGCTTAACGCCGGCCACCCTGAACAACGCCTCCGGCGGCCCAAAAATCGTCGTAATACCCGTCAGCGTGATCTTGGGTGGCGGTGGTCCAGGATTTGCATCGGATGGGGCGGGCGGGGGAATCGGGTTCAATGCAAAAACATTCCGTTTTACGATGGACGCATACGGATTCCCGGGTGAAACGGAACCATCGGCGCGCGAATTGGCGCAAAGGCCGCAAAACGCCAGTGCCATTGCCAGCGACATCGTTGTTCCGAGTTTCATCATATCCAATATAGCTTAATTGCCCGAAATTCCAAAACCAAATCCAATACCAAAACAGCATAGCCGGTGGGCGGCGCTCCGCAGAGCCCTGACCAAAACCCGGCCGGTGTGTCAGCGTTTAACACCAGTCTGGCCATTTAGTTGCGCTCCAATCTTATCGTAGCGGCGCCTCGGCAGCGCCGCCAGCCTGAAACCCCAAGCGCCAATATCCAAGCACCAGAGAATATTCAATCACCAAACGTCCAAAATCGAGTATTGGGCCTTGGCGCTTCTTTGGGATTTGGTTTTTTCCGCGGCTCAACATTGCTGCCTGGCATGGCTTTGATCCGGCGCACATCGCGTCTGCTGGCAAAAAACCCCTTGCATTTCAGATGCCCTCTGTCACATTTTAGTGCGAAAGTTGCACTATGAGCGCCACGATTGTAAGGGAAAAACGTCAAACGACGTTGCCGTTGGATGTCTGCGAGCCGGCGGGTATTGAACCGGGCGATCAAATTGATTGGCGGTTTGAATCCGGAGAAATCCGCGGCCGTAAGCTGATTCCGCTCGGTCCTCGTCGTGTCCAAGCCAAATTGACCAGGCGCGGTGGCAGGCTGACATTCGAAGTTCCCGGCGTGACGATTGGCGGTGACTTTGGCGATGCCATCGCCAGCGCAATTACGGACGAGAGGGAAAGTCGGTGAAATACTTCTGGGACACCAGCGCTGCAATCAACGCAACGGTGTCTCCTGCTGTCATGGCTCGCCTGGACCGTGACGAACACTTTGTCCGCCTTCATTTGTTCCTCGAGTTTTTTCGACAATGACAGGTCGCGGCATTCATTATCGGGATAAGCAGGGCAACCCTATTGTTATTGTTATGGACGCAAATGATGCCGCCGAATGGCTCCGGGATTTTGCCGCCAAGGTCACCATTGTAGAGTTGGACAAATCGGAAACTCTTGGCGCTTTGCGGAAAGCCCAATCACAATCTGTCCAGGGTGCGCGTGTTTACGATTATGCTCACGTTCTTGCCTCTGACAAAGCCGGCGCCGAAGTGGTTTTAACTCGCAACGTTGATCATTTCCAAAGTTTGACGCGCGCGCGAGTCGAATGGCCCTGATTTCCAATGTCCCGGCAGACCAATTTGGGCGCAAAAGCATCCATATGTTTGGCCTTTCTCCAACCAAAATTCTTCTCACTTTGGTTTTGGCCGGGGTAGCCGGATTAGGCGCCCTTTGTTGGATGTGCTTGCACAATGCCGGCATCCCTTTTCTTCCCCAACGGCCGGGGGCGGATTGGATCATTTATCCCACTCCACCGACGGGAGGCATCAATCCTTGCACCCCCACGGAAACCACTTTTCGATGCGCCTTCAAACTGGACACCGTGCCCGCCAGGGCTGTCGTAACCCTCTGCGCATTCAAAAGCTTCGCCTTAATGGTGAATGGCCGGGCGGCTCAAAATTTCATTGATGCCGGGAAAAATTGGAAATCCCCTTCGACGCTGGACATCACCAAATCCCTCCACGCCGGTCCAAATGAAATCATCGTTTGCGTCACAAATTCTCAAGGGCCGCCCGCGCTCTGGCTGCAATGCCGCGCCGGGCAAATTTCGCTGGGCACCGGCACAAATTGGATGGTTTCGGAAATCGGCGGGACGCCTGTGCCAATATGGCAAAACGCCGTGGCCGCGACCGAATCTCCGGCAATTTCTCCCGGAAATCCATTTTATGGACAAGAGAAAATGTTCGTGGCCGCTTCGCGGGCGTGGCCTCTCCTGCTCCTGTTTTGCGCCGTCTCGATCATTTTACTATTTGCCCTGGATGCGTGGCGGCGGCGGTATCCCGACGCCGACCGGGAAAAACTGGTTTATGCTCTCCTGGTGCTTGTGATTATTGCCCGGGTCGCGCTTTTCATTAATGACGCGCCCAAACTGTCGCAAATTATCGGCTTCGACGCGCCCGCCCATGAGCGTTACGTTCAATTCATTCAACAGAAACACGCCTTGCCAACGGCTGCGGATGGTTTCGAAATGTATCAACCTCCTCTTTATTATCTTTGCGGCGCCGGCTTGCTTAACGCATGCGCATTATCAACTGGCGACCCCAGTGCCACGCTCGTTTTGCGGACCGTCAACGGCGTCGTCGGAGTGATCCAATGCGTGTTGTCCCTGTTGTGCCTGCGATTGCTCTTTCCCAAAAATGCCGGGGCCCAGGCGGCGGGCTTATTGATTGCCGCCTTGATACCTCCCGAATTGTTCCTTTCATTCTATGTGACAAACGAATCGCTGGCCGCCCTTTTTGCCACGGCAGTCTTGTATTTTCTCCTGCGAATCCTTCGATGCACGGGGAGCATACGCGCCCCGTGCCGCGCCGTAGCTTCAGCGAAGGCGGGTCGCGTTCGAGAATCTGCGGCAGAAGAGAAGGTCGAGAAAACAGGACCGAGCCGACTGAATGGTTACGGCTTATATCTCGCCCTCGGCGCAAACCTGGGCGCGGCTTTATTAACCAAATCCTCATCGCTGCCCCTCCTGCCGTTCATTGTGTTAATATTGTGGCTCCATTTCCATTGGCAGCGCCGCCCTTTTCGGGATCAGTTGCGGTTCACCGGCATCTTCCTGATTTCCTGCCTCATCATCTGCGGTTTTTATTACGGAAAGATCTGGGCACAATACGGCGAGTTGGTGAAAGGAAATTGGGAGTCGTTCTGGCAATACCCCGGTTTTCGAACTTCTGCCTATTATTTCAGCTTCGGACATGTTTTCGTCGCGCCCCTCTTTAGCGGACTATGGAGTTTCGGCGATGGCATTTATTCCACTCTTTGGGGCGACGGGCTGATCAGCGGCGCAATGCCCATGGCGGTTCGACCGCCGTGGAATTACAGTCTCATGGATTTGGGATATATTTTGTCAGCGTTCATTTCGATCATATTCATCATCGGATTTGTCGTTGCCCTTTTCAGATTTATCCGGCAGCGCGCGGTGGCGTGGCTCTTGATGCCCGGGGGAATTGCTCTATTTGGGAGCACAATTCTTTATCTGACCTTGCGCGCTCCCTTCAGTTCCGCCAACAAGGCATTTTATGCTCTTCCCGCCCTGGTTCCCTTCAGCGCGGTGATTGCGTTGGGATTCGTTTGGCTGACACAACCGAGCCGCGCCCATCAGAGCCGCGCGCGCCTGCCTTGCCGTAGTCCCGCTCCGAGAGGGACGACGGCGGGTGAGGGAGCAGTGCTTCAGAAAACTTTCTGGCTAATTCTGCTCGTCTGGTCCATGACCGTTTTTGCCTCTTTTTGGGTGCGTTCCGGAAATCCGCAAACCTGGCTGGATCGCGGCATTGGCCAGTTTGAAGCGCGCAACCACGGTGAAGCCGTTCGAAGTTTTACCATGGCCGCGCAATTGGTCGAAGCCCCAAATTATCCGCGCACCGATCCCGCGTTTGCTCTCATTGACGGACAGGCCCGTTTTTTTCTGGGACAATTTTGCCAGCAGGATGGAAATAGCGCCGCGGCCCTGGACAATTATCAAAAGGCCGTGGATGCAAATAATAATTACGCCCCGGCGCTGAATAATTTGGCCTGGATCCTGGCGACCAGTGCCGACCCCGCCGTCCGCAACGGTTCCCGCGCCGTGCAACTGGCCAAACACGCCTGCGAACTGACCCAGTTCCGGCAGGATGCGCTGATCGGCACGTTGGCCGCCGCTTATGGCGAAGCCGGGCGCTTTGACGAGGCGATTGCGACCGCGCGCATGGCGATCACGACCGCGCAACTTCAGGGAAACACAAATTCAGTCCGGGAAAACCATGCGCTTTTGCAAACGTACCTCGCCCACCAGTCCTATCATGAAGGTAAATAAACATCGAACATCCAACGTCGAACGCTGAACGTCGAACTGTACCCAAAGACGGTTCATTTGATGTTGGACGTTCAATGCCTGCCGCGCCGAATTTTTCATCCTTCTTTCTTCAATCCTCTATCTTCGCGTTTCCGCAGATCATTCATACCCAAACGCCTTCACCAACGGCTCCAGCCGGGGCAAATACGGTTCGAGATATTTTTGATAATGCCGCCACCGGCCCCGCGCGCGCTGATAGACCGGCTGCGTCACATCCGTGTACGTCGGCGAACGGACGATTTTTTTCCTGGCGGTTTCGTAAAACGCCAGCACCCGGTCATCCCACGGCACTCCCAGAAAATCCAGCGCCTTACGGGCGACCGGTTCCAGATCCGTCACCATGTCCTCGTACCGCACTTCCAGCCAGGGCACGGGCATCATTGGGGCCAATGCCCGCCAATGACCCATCATACCGACATAATGCTCCACCGTGACCTCCAGGCTCAAAGACGCTTCATCGGCCGTCTTATGACGGTTCGGTTGCATAAAGCAACTCAGGACAACGTCGCGCGGGTCGCGCAAGGCGACCAAAAGTTTGGTTTCAGGCTGGACACGGACAAATGCCGCAAGGTGTGACGTCAGCACCGGATTCTTGTCAATTAACAGCCGGCCATTAACTGGGCTGCCGAGGGCCAATTCTATGAACCGAAAATAACCTGCGCGGCAGGCGTTCAGGGCGGGCGTTGTGGCGCTTTCCAGAATCGGCACAATGGGCGCATTCGTGGGGTGATCGCGTTTGAGCGGACCCAGGGCGTCGTCTGAAAACACGTTCGTTTCTTCCGCTGAGACAATGTCCGGGTGGCCGTCGAGCACCTGTTCGAGCAGGGTCGTTCCGGAACGCTGATGCCCGCAGAGCAAAGCCAGCCGGCGCGCCGGCGATGCCGGGCCGTTCTCCAGCCAGCGCTGGAGCATTTCGCCCGAAATCTGCGATTCGGTCGTTTTTAAATAGGAAGAAAGGGCCGCTGCCTGTGCCGGATGCGGGTCCGGCTTTGGGCACAGCAGTGTCTTGGCTTCCAGAAAGGCCGCCATGGCGTCATCGTATTTTTCCTGGCGGTCCAGGACATCGGCCAGTTCATAGAAGGTTTGCGCGCGGGTCCATACATCGTCACTGGGGAGCATACGCGCCTCCGCGTGTGTCGGGCGCGCCTCGCGCATTGGTTTAGCGAGCAGGGCGCGTAGCGATTGTTCTGCCTTTTCCAG
>JASHPN010000419.1 GCA_030038175.1 Verrucomicrobiia bacterium | reverse complement strand
AAAGATTGCGCGCTTTGCCGATGCACACATCCTTGGCCAATTGCAGGATATTCATGATAAATCCCTCATCACCTTCAATGATTTACACGGCAAAATCTGCAACAAATGGGCAAAAAATGCAAGATTTAGAAAGGGAGTTCACAGTCAGTTGTCCGTAGTCCGCGGCAACGGCATCCACCGAGAGGTCCGAGGCGGGGCGAGACTAAGAAAGCCGTATTTTCCGAACGTTTTTGCCGCCGCAGGCGCTAACTACAGTAGGCATCGTCTCGTCCAAACTGGTTTGGTCGCCTCTCATAACTACACTTGCAACTCAATGCCTGCTCGTGACAACGCGGACATTGCTCAAGGTCACAAGGAAGCAAATGCAAAACTCCGGTCGAGACACCGCAATTGGAACAATCGTCCTCGATGCCAAACCACTCGCCAGCCTCACAACCGCAATCAACGCGATTTTAGTCTCGCCCACCAATCCGAAAAGTCTTAATTGACTGGCTGTGCTTGAGAACTGGACTCTTGAAATCTTCTTTCGTCATGGCGTGTTACGATTCCTAACGATCCAAACCTCAATCACGGCCCAAAAAACCGCAAGCACGCGTTTTCCCTTCCGCACTCCATATTCTGAATTCCGCTTTCATTTGGCTGGTCCAGCCCGTTGTTAGGCCACCTCGTCATCTGCCATCCCATCTGGTTTCTCGCTCCGGCTTGCGTGCGGGCGGAATCTCTCCCGTCGAGTCATCGTCACCACCGTTCAACAACTCGTCAAACTTTTCTGGCGGCAATCTCTTCAGCTTCTGCTCAAACTTCCGGCTGTACTGTCTGTCATTTGGCTCGACGCCGCGTTGCGACTTGCGCTGATACTGGCGCATAAACTCGCCAATCTGCGCTGCCATCTTTTTCTTGCGGTGACTCATACCTCAAAATACTCGCGTGATCTCTCCACTTCAATCCGGACTCTCAACATTATTAACCACACAGAACACAGCGCGCCAAAGCCGAAACCAACGGAGCGCGGACCGCCGAGTCCGCGCGAACATGGCACAAATAAGGAACACGCGGACAAGGCTGTCCGCGCTCCTCAATGCCTCCATCTCCTGTCGCGCCGAAGCTTGCTTGCCGCACCACAGCATAGCGACGGCGGGGGCGAAGGCGGATCCATCTTCGCCTTTCCTTTGGAATTAGTCTCCACTGATCCGGTAAAATTCCTGCGCGTTGGTGATCGTGACGATGCTCGGCGAGAGCGCGTTGGAGATATCATTATACGGTCCGGCCACATTGGTCGCACTCTGAAGCACTCCAAAACTCCAGGTCAACTGTATCCGGCTGGTTCCCAATGGTTGAACCGCCAATCCCGCGGGCGCGACCGACAACCTGACCACGGCGGCCGAGGCCGCGGGAACCGTAACCGTGAACTGTCCGTTGGTGACCGCGCCCAGCGCCGTCCATTGTCCCTGCCACAGCGTGTTGTTGGTGATGGACGCGCCTCCCAGCGTGACGCCATTGGTCGCTTCCACATTACCGCTGGCGACCGTCAAATACATAGCTGACGCGCTCCCCTGCTCGAAACCGTTCAACTGCAGTGCCACCGCCGCATTGCGCTCGCCGGAACCATATTCCTTGTTGATGAGAGTGACATAAAGATTGGCCGGATCGGCCACGGCATAGGCCGTGAGATTCAACCCATTGGGATTGCTGATCGTCACCGGCTCCACGCGGCCGTGACCGCCCAGGTCCCAGGCCCGGAGACCGTAAGCCTTGGGATTGATTTGGAAATTTCCATTGCCATCCAGAGTGACGGTATCCGTCGGAATCCATTCATTGTTGTGAAAATTGATCCCGGAACAGCCTTGAGCGGCCCACCAATGCAACACATCCAGCGCCCACAACGCCGAAGCAAAGGCGTTGCTCGCGTTGGTCACGCCCGTCAAATAATCGTTCATCTCGGTGAACCGATACGGATAGCCATCCGCGGTCACCGTCGAGTCCGCGTTGACTTCATTTTGATACAGGGTGTTGATCCATCTCGCCGAGAGCATGTTGCTGACGGCCTCGTCTGCCGTCACCGTTGGCTGGCCGCCCCAGTAAGCGTGCGTCGTAAAAATCGCAACCCGGCCGGAACCATCCTCGCTGCTGGCAAAGGACGCATTCCATGAAGTGCCCGCCGACTCCGGAGCGGCAAATGTTGCGCCGGGCACAACGGGCGAAATGGTGTCATAGAAACTGGTCCAGGTACTGAGATAGGTCGCGTAGCTCCAGCCATACTCGTCAGGCTCGTTGCCAATCGCAAACTGGTCAACCATTGACCCGTAATTTTGCCAGACATATTGCGCCGTGATCGCGTCGGTATTGGCATTGCCGTTCAGCAAGCGCAGGCCGTCGTAGATGACTTTCAACCCGGCCGCCTGGACGAAACCGAACAAATTGTCTATGTCCGAATCGCTCAACATCGCGTAATTGGTGTTGTCCACCGTCCCGGCGCCGATGCGCAGGTGATGAAGATTCATGTTCTGGAAGAGCGTGATGAGTTGCGTGTTCCCCGGATTGAAAATGTTGCCAATCACGCGGTCTTCATTTGGCAACTGCTGCCCGATCTCCCAGCTCAATCCGCTGAAATCGTCCGGAATCGAATAACCCGGTGAATTGGTGATCGTCAATGTCATCGGTGTGGGCGGTTGAATGGTCACCGTGGACACGACACTGGTTGTTGAACCGTAAGCATTGCTCGCCACCACATCATACGTGATCGTGCCCGGGCTCCCGGCAAAGAAGGAATACGCGGCGTTGGTCTGGCCGGTAATGGGGGCTCCATTGTTATACCATTGATAGCTCAACGGCTGCACCCCGATCGCGGCCGGCGAATAAGTGTAAGGCTGCCCCTGGACGAGCGAGACTTGCGCCGGCAAATTGGCGGTGAAAAGCGGCGCGGTCGCCACGGTAAAGGCGACAAAGACGTTCGTGGTTCCGTAAGGATTGCTGGCCGTCAATTCGAGTTGATCGCCGTTCCAATTGGCCGGGACGCTGGCGATGGAGAGGGTCGCGTCCAGGGACGATCCACTGGTTGTTCCCGTCGCAATATTGGTATTGGCATTCACGTCCAGCCATTGATAACTCAACGGACCGGTGCCTCCGATGCTCGCCGGAATCACCAATGCGCTTCCGACCACCTCCGTTTCACTCGAAAGCGGCGGCTGAATAAAATAAGGCGCAAACGCGAATCCGGCATTGGCCGCCAGCAGTTGAATTTGCGCACCGGTCAGCGCGTTGGTGAAAAACGCCACTTCGCAAATTTGACCTGCAAATTGCGCGCCCAGAGCCAGCGGCTCCGCAATATTTCCCCAGGCCATTGGAATATTCGTGTAGCTCGGGTCCGATCCGATCATCGCATCCAGCGAATTGCCCGCGTTGTTTGCGCCCACCACATTCGTATTATTCGCCAGGCCATCCACGTAGAGGACATTCGTCGTGCCGTTGTGAACCGCCACGACCCAGTGCCAATTGCCGTCGTCACAGCCGGTCGTCGTTGAAACCAGATCGCCCGCGCCCGCGCCGGTGGCCACCACGGACGTGGAATTGGTTCCTGAGTTAAAGACAATTCCGCCGGTTTGGGCCATTCCCAATTCCCATGAATTCGTCCCGTGACCGACGATCATTTGCGCCCGGTTCGTGTCCGTTGGATTGCCTCGAAAGATGGCCGATACGGTAAAAGGCTCTGTGCCGGTCGGATTGTACACGGCCGCCGAGCCGGCATCCGCAAAACTGCTGATCCCGCTCAGCGGCGTCACGTTCGAACTGATTAAGCCGAAAGGATAACTGCCGTAAGCCGTCCCCACTAGGGCTCCAGGAACTGTGCCGGGATTGTAAACGCCATTGCCAACCGCCGTTCCATTCGTTTGTCCATCATTGACCAGCACCGGCCACGTACTGGACGCCGGCGCAGTGTACGGCGAACTGTTCATCCGAAGATAGAGGATCGGATTGTCAGCGATGACATCGTTGAAATACTGGCTGGCACTCGCGAGCGCGTTGGTCGCATCGCTGTAATGCGTGCCCATATCGGTGATGACATTCGTATAAATGGCCACTTCGGAGATCATGCCATTGAACCCGCGCTGGTTGCCGAGTCCGTTGCCGATGGTGAGCGGATCATGGCTGTCCGGGCTGTATCTTCCGGCCGGAATTTGCCGCGGATTCAGGCCGTTGCTTGTGTTAAGCGCGCCGTCTAGATAGCCCGATACATTGTCACTGGCATCCACCGTGAACACCAATTGATGCCAGCTATTGCTCGGTTCGCCGCCAACGTTAACTTGGAAAGCCTGGTTGGCGGTGGTGGTGTTATAGAAAAGAATATTGAAACTGTCGGCCGCGCTGTTCGTCCCGCTGTTTTGAAAATACACGCGAAAACCCTGGTCCTTTGCGCCATTGCATTGGCCGATAATGTCCCCCTGAAAAGCGGCCGTCGGCAGATTGGTAATGAGGTACCACAATTCGATCGTGAAAGGCGCCTGCAACGTCGTCAAAGACGAAGTATGCGGCACGTACAGGCTGTTGGTGGACCCGCCCGAATTGCTCACCGGCTCCGTAAAACGGACCGCCGTGTCCGCGCCATTGGCCAGAGGCCCGGATTGCTGGCGCACAAACGCGCCGCTGTTGATTTGATAATCCGGATAGAAGGCATTGCCCAAAACTCCCAGAGAACCGTAGTTTGTTTCCACATCCCCCGGCGCCGCCGCCGCCAATTCATGCATCGGCCAGTAACCAGCGGGATTCAAACTGGAAATGGCATTCGAATAATTCAGCGACTGCCCTCCCGCTCCCATCGCACCAGCGATCAGGAGCAGCCAGGTCGCCGTTAAAATAGCCAATGAATCGAATAATCTGCCAGGCACGGACATCTTATCATTCTCCCTTGGCCCTGCTCTATTTCAAGCCAATCGTCCAGCCCATTTGGGCCATCCATGGCCACAAATCACACGAAAAGCACGAAACTCTTTGACAGGATTTACGAGATGAACAGGATATTCCTTGCCCCATCGCCCTTGAATACATTCGGCACAGCCGCCAACCGAGAACCCTGGAAGGGTTCATGAAATTAGCCCGGGGTCGAGCGCAATTTCGAACTTAGAAACGAAACAGCAGTGCGAAGCTAAGTATGGACATGAGCGCGGCCTATGAAAAAGGGGTACGGGAAAACTGCCGCACCGCCCAGGTGGTTTTCGACAAATTTCATGTCATTTGCCAGGCTAATCAGGCGGTGGATCAAGTACGCCGCAAAGAAGTGCGCGTGGGTGGTCCAGGAGTGTGGGAAGCATTGAATAAAAGCCAATGGCTCTGGTGCAAGAACCCGGAGCATCTGACGGACGAACAGAAAGAACGGATGGCCCAAATCCGAGATAAAAACCTGATGACGGCTAAGGCGTATCGGATGCGGTTGGTGCTTCAGGATATTTATCGGAGCCCCGACACCCCCACCGCGCGACGTCGGTTTCAAGTGTGGTGTCGCTGGGTAGGTTGGGCGGCCCGGTTCTGCAAATTTGATCTCTTGGCCTCGATGGTCAAAGTGGCGCAAATGGTAAAGGATCACCTGAAGGGCATTTTGGCGCATTGGAAGTGGGGTTTGACCAATGCGGGCATCCAGATGCAACAACCGGACTTGCTCGGTGGCGGCAAAAACGTGGCGCTCAGCGGCCGGGTATATGTGCAGGCGGATGCTTCTTACGCGCCGATCCAACCGGGTGAATTCCTGACCACTTCCGCAACGCCCGGCTATGCGATGAAGGTGACCGACCATGTGAGGGCACAGGGCGCGATCCTGGGCAAGGCGATGACTGGCCTGGACCAGGGCAAAGGCATGGTGCTGGTCCTGGTCACCTTGCAGTAAAGTGAAGGGCAAGGACGGCGGGAGGCGCCAGGTAAAAAGTAAGAGGTTGAGGGGCGCGGACAGCCTTGTCCGCGTGTTCCTTCCTTGCGCCATGGTCGCGCGGACAAAGCTGTCCGCGCTCCTTCGGTTGCGGTTTTGCCGCGCTGTGTCTCCGTGTTTAAAAGCGCTTCCAGAATCGGCTTGAATTCCCGCGAAGCGGGAATATAATCGTCAAAGACCAAGCAACGCATTTAAAGGACATGAAAACGGGGCCAAATGGCAAATCCAGAATGAATTGCGATTTCCATCTGAAAGCTGGACCTGCCATCCTGGCATGTCTGTTCGCGGCCGCTCTCCCGGCCCAAGCCCAGACGTGGATAGAGACCAGCACAAACACCGCGGACGATTGGTATGACGTCGTTGCCTCGGCGGATGGAACGAAATTGGCCGCGACCCTTCTCAGCGCGGATCCGGCGTCTGCGGAAGGAATTTATCTTTCCACCAATTCAGGCGTGACCTGGGTCCAAAGCCAGGCGCCGGCCGGATCGTGGGCGCCGATTGCGTGTTCCGCGGACGGAACGAATTTGGTGGCGGCCAACGCCAATGGCACGATCTATACCTCCACCAATTCAGGCGCAACCTGGGTTGAAAGAACGACACCGGCCGGGAAGTGGACCCAACTCGCGTCATCGGCGGACGGGAGTAAATTGATCGCCATCACCAGCCCCGGTTATCCCCTGGTCTCAACCAATTTCGGCGTGGATTGGTTTACCCCGACGAACCTCAGCCGAGCCTGGTCATCCGTCGTCTGTTCGGCGAATGGCAATAACATGGCCCTCCAGTATAGCGGCGACGATGCGGACCCGTGGGTTTCGACAAATTGCGGCGTGACCTGGGAGCCTGCGACCACGCCCATTAACCAGGGCGGCGGCCTGGCCACGAGCGCCTCGGGCAATATCTTATTTCTGCTTTCCAGGGGCTTTATGAATACTTCAACCAATTGGGGTCAAACCTGGACATCGTCCGGGGGAGCCCAGATCCCCGGTTATGCCACGATGGTTTCTTCCGCGGACGGCTCGACGTTATTGACCTTTGGACAGGCCGAGAACCCCGCCCTTCTCTGGGTTTCCACGGATTTTGGAACCACCTGGACTTCCGGCGGTCCCACGAATAACAATTGGACTGCCGTCGCGTCTTCCGCCGATGGCAAGATGCTGGCCGCCGTGAGCGAATTCGGCGGAATTTGGGTTTCACAAACGCCGCCATCGCCGCGACTGAATCTTTCCTGCGTAAGCAACATCTTCAGTTTGTCCTGGATCGTGCCGTCCACGAATATGGTTTTGGAGGAAAGTCCCGACCTGGAAAACTGGATGATTCTGACCAATGCGCCGTCGTTGGACGACACGGACCTCCAGGAGCAACTCTCTCTGCCCGCCGGCCCCGGCGCGGGTTTCTTCCGGCTGCTTTCGCAGTAGGGGAAATCAATTACCGCTTCCAAAATGGCTTGCCAGTCCGGGGAACGGAAGGATAATCTCCAAACATAATCCTAAGCAGACCTGTTAATGATATGAAAACGTCAAAACGATTCAGTCGGATCAAGCATTTGCTGGTCGCCTGGACATTTGTTCCTTTTGCAGCCTTCGCCCAGGGCCACTTCGAATTGCAGGAAACCAATCGGCCGATCTTCTTTGTGGACGTGACGAATGTCTATACGAACACTTTCGTGAACCGGACCAATGGCATGACCAATGTCGTCGTCATCACTAACGTGAGCCAATGGCCGGCGTTCCTAACGACCAATTTCGTGATCACCAACGGCGTGACCAACGCCATCATCACCACCAATTTTATCGAGGAACAAACCAACATGCTGCCCACGCCATACTTCCCGCCGCCCGCACCGAAGCCCTGGTATAAGCGGATTTGGGACTGGTTTTTTGGATGATCACGGGGTAAGCCCAAGGACTTTGGCTTGCGCGGCGCCGGCGGCGAAAGTTCCGTGCCCGATTAACGGTTGGAGCGCAGGTGTCGCTCGGATCGCTTGATTCGGCATCGCCCCGGCAATCCAGGACCGTCCTAAAGTGGTGATGACGTCCACCTCAGCCTGGTCCACGGCGTCAATTCCAAGATTCAGCAGCGCGACGAAAACTTGTGGGTCGCCGGGATAGTTCATTGGGACCGTATTGGGCGGGCTCATGTTTGGATCACAGGCGTATGCCATAAGACTCGGCACGGTCCAATGACCAGGGACGCCGACCGGTTGGATGCAGGGATTGAGCCGGACCAGGTTGCCATTGATGACGGGCTTGCCGGGATCCCGCGAAAGGGCATTGCTTCCGCTGACGATCAAATGTGCCACGAACGAGGCCTCATCCGGGGGGTCATCGAGGATGATGGTGGGCAATACGTCCATGGCATCATGTTTCAACCCTGAGCGTTGGATTTGAATGCACAGACTGTTTTGCCCCGGACTGTCCGGATCCGGCATGGGATCAGGCATCGGAAGAAAAACCGTCCCGGTGCCGAGGCTAAGGACACGGAGGTCGGCGGGCGCAATTCCATAAGCCAGTGCTTCCGTCACCGCCGCCATGACTGGATTGTTAAGCCCCGCCATGGCGCCATCCCAGTATCGGCAATTTTGATAGGCAACCGATTCGAACTGCGCGGGCGCGTCAAAATATCGGATGGGCGCGTTGCTCGAGGCGTGAACCGCTTCGGCCAGAGTCGGCTGCGGAGAACTTTTCATCGAGGCGGCCGGCGAGTTCGGATCACTCCGAAAAAACTCGGCGCGCTGCCGGTCATAATTGAAGGAGGGCATCAATAATTTGCAGGGAAGGCCGATTTGGTCAAGGGGCCGGCTGCTTTTTGCCCCGTCCGGCGCCTGGGCCATGATGGTCCTTAAACCCTGCAGCTTGTCCGTCGCCTTGTACTTTTCGACGTTTAACGCGGCCCAAAAATTCTTCACAAAAATGGTCTCGCGCACGGACTGTTCATTCAGCTTGTTGATCAACTCGCGCGGGGTGAAATTCAACGCCAGCCCGGCCAGAATGATTGCGCCTCCGGAATTGGCCGCCGCCAGGAAGTAATTTGCCAGGATCGTTTTTCCGGGGGTGTCGTATCCGTAAAGTTCACCGAGAGCCTGGGCCTGGAGGATGGCCCACGAACCGCCGCCGTCGAGCGACAATATTTTGCATACGGGCATACGATTTGGATTTTGACCACGAAAGACACGAAACACACGAATAATTTGAAATAATTGGCCAGGCAGACCAGATGAATATACCAATGCATTTTTCCGACATCGTCAATCTTGCATCATCCATCTTCTTCGCTCGCAGATTGGTGCCTCCCCCTTCGTGAGCTCTGTGCCTCCGTGGTGTAATGGGCTTTTATCCTGTCTCTCCTGTCAAACCCCCTTCGTACGCGTCACGTGTTTGGGTAACGCTCACGCCGGGATCTCATTGAGCCACCACGCGGAAATATTCCGCGGGCTGCGAATATAAATGTTCCCAGAGCATCGGAACGCCATAGTTCGTTACCGTGGTCACGGACGTCCAATCCATCAGGTTCGTTGAAGCCTCCAGGCATACGGGGGTTCCGAGCGGCACCGGCAATTGCCAGGTAAAAGATCCATTCGGCAGCGGCTGGTAATTGGTATTGATCAGCGTGAAATTCATGGGCCAGGGATTGCCCAATCCCGCCGAATTTTGCGGATAAACCATCGGCGGATTCGTTGAGCCGTCGAAAGAGGTCCAGCGCTCGTTGTTCAATTCAATGGGACCGGAATCGCTCGTAATGGCCAGCGCCAACGGGCCGAATTCAGGAAACGGGGCAGGCAGTCGCTCCGGCGATTGTTTGGGCCTTGGCTTTCCAATTGACCCGGCCCACAGATCTTCGGTACGCTGCAAGCGTGAAAGCCCTGCGAAGATTGCGCCGCGCCGCTCGCGCTGCCGAAATTCAAGATGTTCCCATTCCCTCGCCCGGGCCGGATGAAGTTTTGTTAAATGTGAGTCATTGCGGAGTCTGCGGTTCGGACCTTCATGCTTTTCTCAACCACCGCGGTTACGAAGGATTTCCGGAACGATTTACTTTCGGCCATGAATTCTCGGGCATTGTGGAAAACACCGGGTCCGGGGTCAGCCGATGGAAGGCGGGGGACCGCGTGGTGGTCATCTCGGTGCAGGGTTGTCTCGAAAAAAGCTGTCCGTATTGCAGCATTGGATTCTCGCAACTGTGCCGGAGCCGAAAAATTATTGGCATTCATCTGGATGGCGGCATGGCCGAATATTCGGTCGTAAACCAAAAATATCTCATTCCCCTTCCAAACGGAATGGACATGATGGCGGCCGCTTTGGCGGAACCGCTTTCAGTCGCTGATCATTGCGTCAGCGATTGTGCGAAGACCGGCAAGGGAGAGTTGGTGGTGGTGAGCGGCCCGGGAATTATTGGAATGCTTTGCGCCCTGGTGGCGCGCTCCAGCGGCGCGCAAGTGGTCCTGGTGGGCACGGAAACCGATAATCAATTGCGCCTGCCGGTGGCCCGTAAAATCGGCTTTGAGACAATGATCACCGGACCCGGCAAACCCGCGCTGGCGGACCAATTGAAAGAACGTTTTGGACGCCCTGCCGATCAACACATTGAAGCCTCGGGATCTCCGGCGGCCCTGATCAGCGCGACCGATGCCGTTCGTCCCCTGGGCACGATCACGATCGTGGGACTTTATGCCGACGATGTGCCTTTAAACGTGACCAAACTGGTTCGCAATCAGATCAATCTAAAGACCAGTTACGTCTCCGACATTCCGAATTATCAGCGGGCCATTGAGATGTTGCATCGCGGGGACATTCCAATCACTGAATTGGTCAGAACGTATCCTTTGAAAGAAGGCTTAACGGCGTTTGCCGATGCGGAAAAACAGGCCGTGTTAAAGCCGATTTTGATTTGCCGGGAAAATATTTGACGATCGAAAATCCAATTATGACAAAAGCGTTTCGCAATACCGTGGTAGGCAGTTATCCCCGTCCGGAACAGGTCGCCGATACGATGAAACGGCCCAGTTGGACCCAAAACGAAGTGGACGAATATATCCGCTGGGCGGCCAAAGATCAGGCCAGCCTCGGTTTGGAAGTAGTCACCGATGGCGAGGGCTATCGTGAAAACATGTTTTATTTTTACCAAAAGCGTGTCGAAGGCGTGACCTTCGACGGCACGGTGAAGCAGAATTTTGGCGACACCGGCTTTGGCATCGAATGTCCGCGCCTCATTGGCGAGTTGAAAAATCCGCGGTTGAATCTCGCGCATAACTGGAAGCTGGCGCGCGAAGCCGCGCCGGCGCCGGCCCGCGTCAAACAGACCGTTACCGGACCCCATGTCCTGACGCGTTTCACGGTCAATGAGCGGCCTGATTTGTACCCGGACGTCCAGGCGGTGTGCCGCGCGTGGGCAAAGGTGTTGATGGTGGAATTAAAACAGGTCGTCGCCGCCGGTTGCGATTTTATTCAATTTGACGAGCCGATGTGGACGGAATCGCCGGAGCACAGCGAATGGGCCGCGGGCATCCTGAACGAGATGATTGAAGAACTGGGACCCAAAGTGCGCATTGGCCTGCATGTCTGCGGCGGCAATCCGCGCCGCAAACGGGTTTACTTCACTAAATACACGGACCTCGCGCCCGCGTTTCGCCGGGCAAAAATTCATGAAGTCTCCCTGGAACACTGCACCTTGAGCTACAACCTCATGGATCTCTGGCGGCTTTGGCCGTTCCAGGGCGATCTCGCGCTCGGCGTCATTGATCAACGCAGCGACGAATTGGAATCGGTCGAAACCATCTGGAACCGCGCGAAACCGGCGCTGGAATTCTTTCCGCCGGAACGCTTGATCCTGACCAGCGAATGCGGTTTTGGTCATGTGCCCCTGGCCATCACCCGGGCGAAATTAAGCCGTTTGGTGGAAGCCTGTCATGCCTTCCAGAAGCGTTTACCGGGCTCTTAATATCACCGCGCCATTAGCGTTCAATGGCGCGCTGGCTTCGCGTTTGCCGGCCGAATTGAATACGACGACATGCATGGCCGTGAAGATGTTTTGGCCGTGGTAATCGCCATTAATAGTCCAGCTTAGTTTCCCGCCGGCCTGATTCCAAATGAAGGTCGTGCAGCGAAACTGGCCGCTTTGGTACGCCAGCGTTTCGCCGTCGTCTTCATAGAGCGTGAAGGCCGCATCTTTGCCCGGATAAATCTCCAATTCCAGCGGGCCGCCCGGCATCTGGCTGGTATGCTGGATGACCGGTCCCAACGGCAGGATCGTTCCGGCGCGGACATAGACGGGGATCTCATCCAGGCCCGCCTTCACGGAAATCGTTTTCCTGCCCTTGATCGGCGCATTGGATTCAAATGGATACCATTTGCCATGCGGCAAATAGATCGTTCGCTCGTTGTCGGATGTCATCATCGGCGCGGCCAGCAGCGACGCGCCCATCATCCATTCATCCGAAATATTCGCGCAACGGGGATCGTCCGGAAATTCCATCACCATCGGACGCATGAGCGGCAGGCCCGTCTCCGTTGTTTCATGGGCAAGACTGTAATAATAGGGAATGAGACGATAACGCAAATCAAGAGCTTTGCGCATGGCTTCCAGGGCCGGAGCGCCGTACAGCCAGGGGAAATGCGGCGGATTGCTGATGACCGAATGCGCGTGCATGATGGGGAAAAAGACGCCGGCTTCCATCCAGCGCGCCAGCAGTTCCGGTGTGGGCGGTCCCATGAAACCTCCAATGTCGCACGTTTCATACGGCAAACCGGCCAGGGTCCAGTTCAAGAGAGTCGTCGGCGTCGCTTGCAAAACGTTCCAACGGCTCCGAATATCGCCCGTCCACGCGGCGGCCCCGAGACGCTGCAATCCGGGCGAGAACGATCGGTTCAGCGTCCACAAGCGCCGGCCGGGCTTAAATTCATCTATCGCCTGCCGCTCTGCGAGGTTCCAAAAATAATAGGTCGTGAACGACGCCTCGCCTTCGTCGTTCCACCAGCCGTCCACTCCCGCCTTCAGCAGGGGCGCCGATTTCGCGACGTACCAGTCGCGGACGTCCGGGTTTTTAAAATTGATATCGCGGGCCTCGTAACCTTTCACTTTCTCGGCGTCCGAAAGCATCCAATGTTTCTCCCGCATCATCTTCAGTGAATCAGGATTGCCCAGGCGCGGCTTGCGAATGCCGACAAAATGCACGCCCTGGTCCCGGTAGTTTTGGATTTGCTCCGCGGGATCGGAAAAGAGATTGGGGTTCCAACTAAAATCGCGGAAACCTGCCAGCCCATTGGACGGCACCGTATAATCCGGCTTGCGGGTGTACCACTCAAAATCAAAGAAGAAAGCGTCCACGGGCAGGTCCAGGTCATGAAATTTTTTTAAGGTGTCCTCGATATAGGCGCGATTCGTCCAGCCCCAACGGCCCTGGAGATAGCCAAATGTCCAAATTGGCGGCACGGGGGCGTGACCGGTCAAATCGGCCTCGCTCCGCGCGGCGTCTTTCAAGGTCGCCGCCGGCATCAGGTAAAGGTCCGCGGATTTTCCGGGAAAGGTCCACGTGACGGAACGCCCGTCGGCCGCGGCGTGCCACCCGGCGGGCCGATTGTCATTGGCCGTTACCGCCAGGACCGCGTAGCCGGCGTTGGCCCAATAATAGGGAAGCACCGCATAGCCGTTGCCGAGACCAATTTTGGCGGCGACCACTTCGAGTGAATTGGTGGCGTTGCCGCAACCATAAACATAAACCGGCCGGCCTTTGTTCCAGCCCAGCGTCACGTTCACGGCAGTGCGGTCGGAGTTCGTCTCATAGTTGCCGATGTTGTGAAGCGGGATCAGCGTTTTCCCTTTGGCATTTTTCAGCGTCCATTCGCCGTGTTTTGGATTCATCAGCAACTCGCCCGCGGCCGTTTTGATGCCGACCATTCGGTGATGCTTCACTTCCGTCCACGGAACGGAATTGTCGCGATTTGTATCGGCCAGGAAAGTAGATGGCACCGCGACGGGCGCGCCGTCCATGCTCACGCTCAGGCGCAAGGCACTCGCGTTGGCCGGGGCCAATTCGATTTGGGCCTGTCCAAGCTGAATCAACAGCCCGCGCGAGGTTTGGGTCACATCGCCGGGCGCGGCCGGGGCATTGACGGTAAACCCGAGAATAGTTAAAACGAAGGCGACGGTGTTTCTCTTATCCATGCCCATCAAAATCTCCAGAACGGCGCACGTGGGCAAGATGGAAAGAGTTTTATGGTTAAGAAGTTGAATGGTTGAATGGTTGAATCGGATGAATGGTTAACACACGGACTACCGGAGTACTGAGATGTTCTGGAAAAAATTATTTGAAAGCCAGGCGAAAGCAAAGGCGCCGGTTGCTGAAGAGAAGAAGCCGCAAACCGCGACCGAATCGTCGCCGCTTCCCAAAATTCATATCGCCGCAAGGGCCGGTGACGTGGAAACGGTCCGGACACTGCTTCAAAGCGATCCCGGCCTGATCTCGCTAGTAGATTCGAACGGCTACATTCCGCTGGTTTGGGCAGTCTTATCTGATAAAAAGAACGTCGCCGAATTGCTTCTTTTCAACAAATCCGAGTTGGTATCACTGCTGCATGTGAAATCCAGGGGCATGGCGGATTTGCTTCTGGCCCATCAAACCGACATCAATCCCGAAAACGAAGCCAGCTGGACCGCCCTTCATTCGGTGGCCGCCGGCGGCTGCAACGAAGTCGTGGAAGCGCTCCTGGCCAGGAAAGCAGACGTCAACGCCGCAAATGCCGATGGCTGGACAGCGTTGCATTTGGCCGCATATAACAATCACCTGAACGTGGTCAAATTGCTGCTGGCCGGCCGAGCCCGGGTCAATGTGGCGGGCCATGACGGACAAACGCCCTTGCACGTGGCCCTGGGCAACAAAGGTGGCGCAGAAATCGTGGAGTTGCTGCTGGCCAACGGCGTCGAAATCAACGCCAGGGACAAAAAGGGCAAGACGCCTTTGCATCTGGCGGTTTCCGGAAGGAAAAAGGACGCCGTAAAACTGTTGTTAACCCATAAGGCTGACGTCAATGTCAGGGACAAACGTGGGAAAACTCCCCTGGACCTGGCGTTAATCGAGGAACGGGAGGATATCGCCCAATTGCTGCGCCAGCATGGCGGCGTGGAAATCAAACCGGCCATGATTGCTGAAATTGCATTGCCGCCTGAACTCATCCGGGCCGCGGAATCATTGGAACAACGGTTACGCCGTGCGAACGTGCCGGCGCGAAAAATTCCAATGGCGGAATGGAGCCAGGCGCCGCGGCCTATCCACGATTTGGTTCCCAATTGGATTCCGGCATTGCTGGCAAAATTCAGCCTGCATGGCGCCGCGTTTGAGCTTCCAAACGATTCGGGTGATGACTCGCCGCGATATTTTTCCTTTTGGGGACCGGCGGAATACGCGCGTAATTTATCCGGTAAAAACGCCTATTGTTTTGCGGACGAATTCGTCGAGGAAAAGCTGGTGATGATATCCGATGAGAGTGACGGGAACATGTGGTTAACGAATATTTCGGGAGGTCCGTCTTCGCCCATTTACTTTTTCGACCTTTCCGCACACGAGAAACAAACCGCATACGATCGAATTGACCTCCTGATGGCCGCCGTGAGCGTAAGCGGTGATTAGGCGCCTCCGGCTTCTGATGATTATTTGCTCCACAAACGCGCTTTTTCAATCTTTTGAATGGAATCAGGAACCGCGAGGCATTATCTTAGGCTTCAGTAACTGTTGTGCCTCACGCAAGACTTTATATCGTCCTCGTTTTGTTTTTGTCGAGTTCCACGGCTTTCGCGTTTCCAAGTTTTGATCCGTTCACCAGCGCCACAGCCAGCGGCGGCACGGCATATCTTCCGGGCTCGGCACTGTATTATCAGACCAACGCCATGCAGGAGGGCTGGGCCATGTGGTTCGGCGGGAGTTCCGCCGCCGCGGTCACTTGTGAAGCGAGCAATCTGAATTACGGCGGTTTCCCCGCCGGTTTCCCGGCCCCGCCGGCCGCCGCGGTTTCATTGCCGGGTTCAGCCTTCAATGTGTCGGGTTACAGCGCCGCGTTGCAATTGTCCCGCGCCGTGACGGCCAGCACGACGAGCCTGGTGACCAACGAAATCTATGCGTCCTTTTTGCTGCAAATTCCCAACCTCGGCAATTTGGACAGCGCTTCCCCGATTTATTTTGGCGGGTTCGCGACCAATTCCGGCGACCAAAGCGTCGCGCTGCCGTCCCGGGCGATGAAATTGTTTTTGAAGGGAAACAGCGCCACAGCCGGGGATTCGACGACTTATGCGATTGGCATTCAAAACGCCAGCGGATCGGGCACGGCGGCGGCGTATGACGCGGGCGGTCATGCGGCAAATGCTGTGCTCTTTGTGGTCGTGGATTACGAGTTTGGCGCGGGCGGCTTGCCGGACGTGGCGCATTTATGGGTCAATCCGGCCGCCGCCAGTTTCGGCGCCACGACCGCGCCGGGAGCTTCGGCGAGCTTCAGCACCTCTGGCGCCAACGCGGAGTTGGACAGCGCGGCGGATTTCTTTCTGCTTTCGCGCACCGGCTCGACTTTGTGGGGAACGCTGCTCCTCGGCGACTTGCGCATCGGGGACACCTGGGCTTACGCCACCGGCGCGCCGGAAATCATCGTTCCGCCAGTGAACCAGACGAACCTGATCGGCAGTACGGCCGCATTTTTTGCGCAGGCGGTCGCCGGCGCGACCAATGTCAGCCCGCTGGTTTATCAATGGCAATTCAACGGAACGAATCTCACTGACGGCGGAAATATCTCCGGGTCGGCCGGCCAAACGCTTTCGATTTCCAACCTGACGCTGTCGGACGCAGGTGTTTATTCGGCGACCGTGAGCAATTCGCTGGCTTCGGTGACCAATTCCGCGGTGCTGACCGTGTCTGATATTTCGGTGACCTTCAATCCGTCCAACCAGGCGGCCATTGCCGGTGGAACGGCGAGTTTTGCGATTGAGGCCACGGGAACGCCGCCGCTGAATTATCAGTGGCAGGAGAACGGCACGAATTTGTCCAATGGAACAGCCGCTTCCGGCACGATTTTTTCCGGGGTCAATTCCAATATCCTGACTTTACAAAACATCAGTGAGGGGGATAGCGGCGCTGTTTTTCAATGCGTGGTGACCAATGACGCGGGTTCTGTTGCCGTCAGCGCCGATGCGATGCTGACGGCCGGGGACCCGGTTTTGCTCTCGACTCCGCAGCCGCTCACGGTGAATCCGGGCGGCACGGCGAATTTTACGGTGAGCGCGGCGGGAAGCGGTCCGTTCAGTTATGAATGGGAGGACGATGGCGTTCCGTTGATGGATGGTCTTTCGCCTTCCGGGGCAATCATCAGCGGGTCGGCAACCGCGGACCTGCAAATCTCGGGCGTGGGTTATCAGGACGCGGGAAATTATTCGGTAACGGTTTTTAACGGTTACAATGCCAGTGCAGCCAGTCCGGCGGCGGCGTTGGCGGTCGTTTACACGAATACGACAACGCCCGTCAGCTATGTCAATGTACAGGCGTTCGGAGCGACGGGCGACGGCGTGACCGACGACACGCTGGCTTTTGACAATGCCATTGCGGCGGCGGCGAAATCCGGCACAAACGACGGCGTCTATGTTCCGATGGGCCGGTACGTGATTAGCGCTCCGCTCACGCTCAGTGCGCTTGAGATGGTCGGCCGACTTGCCGGGGGTTGGCCGGCGGACGGGCTGCCTCTGCCGACGCTGCTCATCCGGCAATATACCGCGCCGGCGCTCTCATTGACGAATGGCGCGAGCGTCCAGGGACTGGCGATTGATTACGACCAGCAAACACCGACGACGACAAATGCCCCCGCTATTAGCCTTCAGAGTGTCGGAGTGACCATCTCGGGCGTGCGAATCGAAAATCCGTATGATGGCATTTCGACGCCGGCGGGGGATATGCCCGGCCGGGCGCGATTTTCCGATATCCTGATTGTTCAGCCGGCGGACATGGGAATTGAAATCAGCAAATGTTACGATTTCGTCCAGTTCCTGGATATTGAAGTGATTTGCCCAGGCACGATGTCCGCCGGGCCCGCGTTTTCATTTGGCCGCGTGGACGAAGGCGGATACGTGGGACTAATGGCATCAAATTGCGCCACGGGCTTGCAATTCTTCACGGACCCCGCGGGCAACAGCGACGGCGGCACATTTACGGGCGGGTTCAGCGGATGCTCGATGATCAATTGCAGCACCGATCTTTACGCGGTCGGCGACCACAAAATCAAAATGAGCGGCGGCAATTGGACGGCGAATAATTGTGGGGCGGTAATTGATGGAACGAACCTCGAATTCACGGTCGTGGGCGGACAATGGCAGGCGAATAGCGGACAGGCCGTTCAGGCACAGCAGGCGGCAAATGTGGTGCTGGATGCCGACGTGTTCTGCCGGGCCGGGCCGGTGTCCAACACGCTGGTCCAGGCGCAGGATTGCGCGGCTTTGACCGTCAAGGATTGCCAATTTCTGCCGGGCAGCACGGGCCTGGAACTGGATAACTTGAACCAGCAGGCCATCGTGTGCGGAAACATGTTTGAAGACGGTGGAATCATCAACGACATGGCCGGCAATTTTGTCGCAGCCGCAAATCTCACGACCGCCAGCCCGCCCTTCGGACTGGAAGCGGCGGCGGGGAACGGCGAGATAACATTGAGTTGGAATGCGCCATTGGGCGCCATTAGCTATAACCTCAAACGTGCCACCACCAGCGGCGGTCCATATACGACGATCGCGAGTTTGTCGGCGACGAACGATACAGACTACGACGTGACCAACGGGACGCCTTATTATTACGTCGTATCGGCGATTCGATCCGGCGGCGAAAGCGCAAATTCGAGTGAAGTTTCGGCCACGCCAAATCCGCCGGCACCGGCGCCGCCATCTGATTTGACGGCGACGGCAAGCGACGGGCAAGTTAGCGTGGCATGGGATGCGTCATCGGGTGCAACGAGTTATAACGTCAAAGAATCCCTGGTTTCCGGCGGCCCTTATGCGACGGTGGCGAGCACGGCGGCAATTTCCTGGACCAACAATGCGGTAACGAACGGCGTGACGTGTTATTTTGTGATTTCAGCGGTCAACACCAACGGCGAAAGCGCCAATTCCGAAGAAGTCAGCGCAACGCCGCAGGTTCCCCTGCCCTCCGCGCCAACGGGTCTGGCCGCTGCGACTGCGAGCGGCGAGATTCAATTGACGTGGAACGTGGTTTCCGGCGCGACCGGCTATAAGTTGAAGCGCGCCCTGGCCAACGACGGCCCTTACGCGACGATTGCCGAAACGCCGGAACCGGGATGGAGCGACGCGATCGTCACAAACAGTGTCACGTATTTTTATGTGGTGTCGGCCATAAATGTGGCCGGCCAAAGCACCGATTCCGCGCCGGTGACCGTCGCCATCACGCCCGCGATGACGCTGGTGCAGGCGAACGGAAGCCTCGTTTTATCCTGGCCGGCATGGGCGTCCGGATACAGCGTTTATTCCACGACCAACCTGTCTCCGCCGGTAACGTGGACTCTGCTGACGAACCTGCCGCAAAGCAATAACGGCGATTTCTATCTCGATTTTTCCCCAACCAACGAGTCCCAGCAATTTTACCGGCTGATAGAGCCGTAAGACATCTATGAAAACAATTGAAAGAAAATGCGGAAGTTTGAGCGTCGAAACTTTCCATGGAACGGCACCGGAGCGCGGCATTTATGCCGCTTCCGTGTCCCCATGGCATCGGACGTTGAAGCGGCATAAATGCCGCGCCCCGGCTCACGGTCCCGATGTGCGTTCAGTTTTGGAGGCCGGTACTCTCCACGAACCTATTCAGTCAGAGCCTCCTCATGTCGGCTCCTACGCAATTAGACAACGCAAGCGCGGTGGCGAGGGTTCATGGCTCCGATACACTCTTTCCCTCGCGGTTATGTTGGTGTTAGCGACGGACGTGCTACCCGCGCGGGGCCAAACCGGCTTGCAGGATCTCAACGTCCAGGCGTACGGCGCCGTTCCGGATGGCGTGACGGATGATACGGCGGCATTCCAAAACGCAATTGCCGCCGCGGAAACGGGAACCAACAACGGCATTTATATTCCCATGGGCAAATATGTCCTGAGCCAGCCGCTGACGTTGAGCGGGATCGAGATGATTGGCAAATTTGCCGGCGGATGGCCGGCGGATAATATGCCGATGCCAACGTTATTGATCCATCAACTCACCGCGCCGGGCATCGTTCTCTCGAATGGCGCGAGTATTCACGGGATTGCGATTCAATACGACCAGGGAACACCGACGACCACAAATGCCCCGGCCATCAGTCTCCAGGGCGAAGGAATCACCTTGAGCAGTTTGCGCATTCAGGACCCTTACGACGGCATTACGACGCCGGTAACGGCGTGCCCAAATCGCGCGCGGTTTTCCGATATTTTCATCGTGCAACCGACGCACGTGGGCGTGCAAATCAGCAAATGCAGCGATTTTGTGCAATTCAATCATATCGAAGTGTGGTGCGATACGGCCTTTTCCACCGGGCCGGGATTTGAATTCGGAGCGATCGCGGGCGGAACGTTCAATGGCCTTTTGGGCTATCAATGCACTCCAGGCATTCAAATTTATACGGACACCACTACCACCAACAACACCTTTACCGGTGATTTTGTGAATTGTTGCATGGACGCCGCAACCACCGGGATCAGCATCAATGGAAATCATCAGGTCAAGATTACCGCGGGAGATTGGGACTGCGAATTTTGGGGCGCAACCGTGAACGGAACGAACGCCCAGGTTTCGATCGTGGGCGGCAAATGGCATGCGAACAGCCAGGAAGCCATTGATGTGACCCAGGCACAAAATATCCTGGTGGATTCGTGCATTTTTTATCGTTCCTCGCCCTACGGAGCCGGCTGGACGAATAATCCGCTCGTATGGATCTCCAACGCCACGGCGGCGACCGTCAACGGCTGCCAATTTTATCCCGGAAGCACGGGCCTGGAACTCGACGGCGGCGTGCAGCAGGCCATGGTCACGGGGAATAGTTTCCAGGCCGGAAGCATCATTAATAAAATGACGACCACGAATTATGTCATTGCAAATAATTTGGCGCCGTAAAAGTATCAGAATGTAGCGGCTCTGTTACCCCTGTGTTACCCCAAATGTAGCGGACTAAATGCTTGACTCGCAACGATGTAGCGGATGTTACCCCTTTTTCCACTTTTACAACTTTTGTATGTCTCACGGACATTAGCCTTTTGGGACGTATCCCGGTTTCTGAGGAGCAAAGAGACCGAAGATTTCGCCCCGATGGGGCTCGGGATTTTACTGGATTTTTACTACAGAGATGTCGCGCCGACGGCGCTGGCAGCCCCCAACATCCGTCCCGTGCACGCGTACGAGCCCCGTTCAAGGGCGGAATATTTGTAGAAAACAAAACAAATAGGAGAAAAAGCCCCGTCAGGGGCGGCATAGCCAGATTAAGTCACAAAAAGTGAAATGCGGCATTTTTTTGAATTTCAGCTTTTTCTTCATCCCGATTGAAATTAGGTTAATACCGCGATTGCCACTGAGCAAATAACAGAATGCTTTGGAACGCTTTAGCTTCATGAATTGTTTTTGCATATTCTTTGTAATCACATTCGTCTGTTTTGTCGCCTGCGGCCAGCAACCGGAGGAGCGCCAGTCGAAGCAAGTTTCCGATCCGGAATTAAAGCGACTCAACGCAGCCTTGGACGCAGCCGAAACGCAATCAGATATGGATGAGGCATCTGACAAGATTGCCAAATACTGGGAGCGCCGGCTGGCATCCGTTGAAAAGCAAATTTCGCGGAAGCTCGGTGCCGAAGAAAGGAAGCGCTTCGCCCGGTCCATTGGGCGTTGGCAACTTTATCGGGCTCAGGAAGTCGAATTTGAGGCGGATTTTTATTTGGGAGGAAGTATTGAACCAATGGTGGCCAACGAAACTTACTCAGGAATTACGGAGAATCGGGTAGACGAACTGGAATCACTTTGGACAAACACATTAAAAATGGAAGTTGACGCAAATCCCTCGGCCACAAACGGCGACCTCAATTCTGACGAAAGTGTCGCCTACGTTCTCAGCACAGACTTTCATTCAAAGAAAATCCTAAAAGAGTTGGAATACTACGTAGCGCTCGAATCAACGTATGAAACGAACCATTTTTATGTGGGAGCAACGGAACTTGACGGCTCGAACTTGGTGACCGCACTTGTTTACTGGAAGGAACCCCGTGTTCTGCTGAATTATGGAGAATTGGCGGGCGATGCTCCGCCCAGCATAGAAGCATGGCAGGGCAATAATCTGAAACTCGGCCAGGATACGGTTGATACGCAAGATGAAATTGCTGGCAGCAATTATTTGGTGACCCATCGTCAATGGGTCGATTGGATGGAAGAATGCATTTACGAAGGCAAGATGTATGTGGTCACATTGAATCAGTCGACGAACGCGTTCCCCAATATTCGGACGAATCCTGATAACGATTAATGCCATGATTGCCACCGAGCAACTGACGAAGCGTTTTGGAACGCAAACGGCCGTGGACTCGCTTTCCTTTGAGATTCCCGCGGGCCAAATCGTCGGGTTTCTCGGCCCGAACGGCGCCGGTAAATCCACAACGCTGAAGATGTTGACGGGAATGATCCAGCCCACCAGCGGACGGGCCAGCATCTGTGGATTCGACCTCCAAAGCCAGACGATTGAAGTCAAGCGGCACGTCGGGTTTGTGCCGGAATCGGGCGCGGTTTTCGAATCGTTGACCGGCCTGGAATACCTCGAAATGATCGGGGCGCTTTACGGCATCCCGCCGGACGCGGCGCGGGCGCGCATTGAACAGTTCATTACCTTCTTCGATTTGAGTTTCGAGACGCTCACGGAAAAATTGCTGGGCGCCTATTCCAAGGGCATGAAACGCAAAGTCGTCATCACCTCCGCTCTGTTGCACAATCCGCCGGTGGTATTTTTTGACGAGCCGCTGGACGGCCTGGACGCAAACGCCGCCGTCGGCTTCAAGGCCCTCATCCAAACATTGGCGCGCGAAGGCAAGACGATCGTCTACAGCTCGCACATTCTGGACGTGGTCGAGCGGGTGTGCCATCGGGTCATCATCATTGACAAGGGCAAATTGCTGCTGGACGGCAAGCCGGACGAACTGGTGGCCGCGCATAATAGCGGCACACTCGAAAGGCTGTTTACTCGACTGACCGGCGGAGAGGAACTGGAGCGGCGGGCGGAAGATTTTGCCAAAACGTTCCGGCCATGAATTCCACCGGCACACCACCGCTATTGCCGTCCCGGATGGCGGCTCCCACGCCGCGGCAGGCGCTGCACAGGCTCTTTTTGACCTTGTTTTTGCGGGGACGCGGCGCGCGCGGCCTGAACCAGAAAAATGCGCCGACGTCTATCGGCCAAAAACTGTTCTTTACGCTGTTGATTTATTTTGCGGTCGGCGGGGTAGCGTTCATGGCGGTGCAACAGCATGTGTTCGCGCTCTCGGTTTATCTTCATACGATGACTTTTGCCTTCCTGGGAATGTTCGTGGCATCGTCGGCGGGCGAGATTTTATTCAACAAGGAGGAGGCGGACATCCTGATGCACCGCCCGATTGATGCGCGGACGATGCTTTGGTGCAAAATTCGCGTGCTGGTGGAGGTTTCACTTTGGGTGGCTGGGGCATTCAACGCGATGGGACTGATTGCCGGGCTGATTTGCCGGGACG
>JASHPN010000418.1 GCA_030038175.1 Verrucomicrobiia bacterium | reverse complement strand
GCCTACGGATTGATCCCCAAAAAAGCCTGAATAAATACCTTCGATTCGAATGTCGCCAAGCTGGTTCCAGCTATACGTCGTGACATTGCCGGCATTATCCGTTCCCCTGAAGTAGCGAAAATCATACGGAATTTCCGCCTGCACGCCCCAACTCTGGTTGAACATATATTGCAACCCGTAGGTTACGAAGTGCGTTTCGATCTCCTTGTCATCGTTGTTCGCGGCGGGCGCCGGCTGATAACCGCTCCAGTCCTGGTTTTGATCCATATAATCATACTGGATCCAGGCCATCCCGCCCGTTCCATGCGGCAACATGGAACTGGTCGCCACATCAAAAACACCGCAGCCACAAGCGCACGCGTGAGCGACGCCCGGGGCTAAAATACCCGTCAAAAAACCGCTTCCAATCTTCACTGCTGAATTCAATTTTCTTTTCATCTTAGACTCCAAAATTTTTGGGATACGCGACGGCGCTCCCGGTTAATGTTAAATGGAAAAAACTCGTTCGCGCCCAAAGGACGCGAAACACAAATAACGAGAAATCAGACGAAGGATGGGCGTGGCGGAGGAAGCAACGGCTTATGAAACAGCGAACTGGCAAAAGCATCCATGCACGGGACAGGTTCAAACGGGGACGGAGCAAATAGAACCAACTCGCCCTGAACGGGCGGAAATTCAAGTTTTTGCGTTTCCACCGAAAGCGTATTTTTTTGTTCCGATCTTTTTGCCGCCGCAATGGCCTTGCATAAACAGCAGGGATGGGCGCCATCAAAGGTTCGAGTCACCGCCGTACACAAAGAACCGGATTGAAGATTGCTCGCCAGCATCGTCGTCCAGGCCACCGTTTGCAGCAGCGCCCAATGGGCGCTCAACGTCGCGATGAGCGAGAAAACGACCAACACTTTGCCAAGCCGAAGAAGCACGAACATGAAATTACGGGCAAATCGCAGGAAAGTCAATCGGGCGCGAAGCGGGAGGCGCCTCATGGGCGAATCTCAGTCTTGGAAGGTAACAAATCAGAAGATGTCGCCTCGACGGGGGAATGGCGCTTAGATAAGGCAAAAAACGCAGTGTGCGCCATTACAACAGCTTGTAAATCAGAATATGCCGCTCCTACGGAGCTAGCAATTCTCCATCGACCGATTCTACAAATATGCCGCGCCTACGGCGCTCAAAGTGTAGTCGTTGCAAATCATTATTTGCCAAGGTTTTGCTTCTCAACTAAGTGCCATTCCCCCGACGGGGCTCGGGATTTTATTGGATTTTTTGCTACACAGATGCCGCACCTACCGGCGCTGGTAGTTCTCACTGATCGTCCTGCGAGAGGCATGCAAGCCCCGTCCGGGGCGGCATATTTGTAGAAAACCAAACAAAATGGAAAAAAAAGCCCCGTCAGGGGCGACATAGTCCGGTTATAGTCACAAAAACTGAGACGCGCCCGCGCCTCATTTTGGCGGCGTCGGCCAGTTGGCGGCAATAATATCGGCTTTGATGGTTATAAATAATAGAAACAGGGAGCAAATGAAGCAAAATGTATAAACCGCGACGCAAAGCCAATATGAAATTGGACTCTGTCTTTTATCGCAAACCTGACCCTTCCATTTTCCAAAGGCCAAACCCGTCTTTAAACTAATCCAAAGAATATAGGCCGTTACCAAAACGATCCCCAACGCAAATGAGGTTTCAAAGACAACTTGCTTCAGGATGGCTATTCTCATGTCTTTTTTGATGAAAATTCTAATCCGTGCCCGATCCAAACCAACGTCCCTGACGGCAACAAATCAAACAGCGGGACCAAATCAGCGTCCGCAAGATGCACGCAACCGCACGAATCCGGCTTGCCGATGCTGGCCTGGTCCGCAGTGCCGTGAATATAAACATATCGGGCGTGCGTATCCACTGTTCCGCCGCGATTGAATCCCGGCTCCAGTCCTTCCAGCCACATGATGCGTGTCGTAATTTTGGCCTTCGCGAACTCCGGCTGCGAAGTATGACCAACCACCTCCCGCGCTTTGAAGACCGTCCCCGGCCGCTCCCCCGCCCCAATCTTCTCCGCAATCCGGTGCAACCCCAGCGGTGTGCAATTGGAACCCTCCGTCTGTCCAATCCCGAAACGCGACGTGGAACACGAATATTTTTCTACCAACCGGTACGAAGACGCGTCGTTTTCAAACAGCGAAACCGCCTGGTCGGCGATCGTGACGATAAGAAGAAATCGGGTTGGCAAAATGCCGTGCTTTTTGCAAGTTTGACGAAACTCTTTAAGGGATTCTGTCGTCGTCATGCGCCCTTTGGAACTTCAACCGACAGACTCCGGCAGGTTTTTCGCGCCAGATGGCGCTTGATTTCGTTGTGTCTTGGAATTGCCTCCTTATGGCCCGTCCGGGGGTTAATCCAAATCGAATGGGCCGACTCCTCGCGTAGAAATTCGCACCCGTGATCTCGTAAATAACCTTCCAGCTCGCGCCGTTTCATGGCACGAGCAATTCGGCCTGTTCCGTATCAGGATCGTCGGATAATGCTTCGGACCGGTTCAACTCCAGCAAATCCCGAACAGCCGAGGCAAGACTGGCCAGACATTCTTCTCGCGTTTCGCCTTCCCCATTGGCGCCGGGCACTTCCAGGCATGTCGCCCGGAAACCGCCCTCGGCAGGCTCCCCGCCGTGAATCATCGCTGTGAATTGTTTCATAACATGTAAATTATCGCCCGCCTTATCCCGCTGTCAATCCCGAGACACGCTTGAGCTTTAAGAAAGAATAATTGAGTTTACGCCGGCCATCTTTTTAAAACCGCTGTCAAATGAAACAATTCTTAAACCGCGGACGGAAGCAAATGCAGCGATGTAGGCATCGGTCCAAACATTATTTGCGGCGGAATCGCTTTGAGTCAGGATACGCCATTCGTTTTCAATTCCGCCCCGTTCATCCAGGAATTTGACTCGCTGATCCCTCGACAATTTCTCATAGACCTGCCACGCCACTTTCTGCCCCACAACATCGCCCCCCATAACATGCCGGTTCGTGATAAGCCGAAGGAATCCCATCTGAGTAATTCGACAGAATGCCGATTCCTCAGGACCAATTGCGTCGAACCATCCTATCGCGGCATCGTGGTGCACATGCCGGTCAGATACCAGAGCGATCCAGACATTAATGTCAGGCAAGCAGGTTTTCAATTTCGGCGTTGGTCAATGAAAGTGATTTCGGCTCCTTTGATTTGATGAGTGGCAGCTTTACGCGAAATGAACTCCCGGAAGTTCCAACCTGAATTTCTTTCTCAATCGCAGATCGGACAAATTCCTTTAACGATTCACCACGCAAAGCCGCTTTGGATTTGGCCTGGCGGAATAAATCATTGGGCAAATCAATGGTTGTTCGCATAAAAGCATATTTGCATAAAGATGATAATTTCGCAACTCCTAAATTCCAGGGCAGACGCATCTAAATTGGCGAAATTTCCCATTAACACCGTGGCTTTAGCCCGGTGTCAGGCCAGAGTCGAGTGGAAGAAGCCGTTAAAACGGCTGCGGACTTTTTGACATGGCTGGTCCACCGGGCTAAAGCCACGGTGTTAATG
>JASHPN010000417.1 GCA_030038175.1 Verrucomicrobiia bacterium | reverse complement strand
TGAAGCCACCCTGCCAGGCGAACATAAAAATGTTGTCCGTGTTCTGCCCGCCCCCGGCTCCGGCTCCGCCGGAAGCGAATCCAATCCCCAGTCCAGGGCTGGCGTATTCGCCGATATCCTCGTAGAGAAACTGTCCGAAGTTGGCGAAGAAATTCGCGGGACCGACGTCGTATTTGAAACGCTCGGCGAAACCTTCCGGCGTGATGTTGGAGCTCCAAACCATGGGCGTGGTGTAAAGCGGATTGTCCATCTTGCCGACGGTGATATTCAGCCAATCCCACGGTTGCCAGCCAACATAGATTTCGCCGAGATCAAACCCGTTATTGGATCTGCCAAACGGTCCCTGATAGGCGGTGCCGCTGCCGGAAGTGGAAGTGCCAAAGGTGACGGAATCAGAACGCGGACTGGCGCCGGTGTCCAGGCGGACCCCGTAATAAAACTGGTCAAACAAATCACCGCGCAAACCCAACTGGAGGGCGTAACGCCACCGCCGCAGGTCAATGGCGTTGCCGGCGGAGTCGTCCGCCGAGCGGTCTTCATATCGCAATCGCGCCTGGCCAAACAACTCAAGGTTCTTGATTCCCTGGCTGATTTTCCATTTGGACGAGGGCATGAACGGCATTTGGGCCGCGTTGTTCGTGCGCGTTGCCGCCGCTTCCGCTTCCACCTGATCGGCCTCCTTTTGGGTGAGAATGCCTTTCTGAATCAACAAATCCACCAGCGGGTCCTGGGAATGGGAAACGGCGGTTGCGTTCGTCGCGTCCTGGCAGAAGCCCCGCGTTGCCGCGCCCATGGCCGTCATGAGCAAAACCTTCGCTGCCTGGCTGGTCAGCCACCTTGCCTTCTTGACATACATAAAGTTCATAATGCTGGCGATCACGTGCGACGGATTTATGTCGCATTTGTTACAAATCGGTCACAAACAGAAATTGCCCGCAGTGGCGCAACGAGAAGTCCCGATGACGAAAATGGCCCTGCACCGAATTTTCTCGGCTGCGGCAACGTTACCTTTTTGCGACAGAGGACGCAAGACCGCAAGTTTGACGGGTGATTGAATTCACAAATACCTTATTTAGAATGTTTTACGTATTAAATTTCCCAGGTCTTAATACCAACAAACTATGTCCTCAGACATGAAGCGAAACTCCGTTCATCCGCGATAAGTTGTCACGGTCAAACCACTCTTGTGAGGTGCAAAGGTGGGGGGGCTCTAAATTTTAAACAGCGAATATAAAGGCAAAAATATGAAAAAATGGACAACAGCAGCATTTCTGGTTGGCGCAGCCGTTCTGGCCTGCCAATCCTCGTTCGGGCAGGCGGTTGACAACGACTTGTACCTGGGTTTCCAAAATCAGGCTGGTGGTGGAACGGAAGACTACATCATCAATGTCGGCCCGGTATCCAGCCTGGTCGGCCAACCGGGTGTGATCAACCTCAGCAGCGATTTTTCTTTGAGCGACTTTGATGACGTTCTGGGAAGTTCGTCCAGCGTGCAGGGCGGCGTGGTGGGTGCTTCCAATGCGGGCAATCCTTCGGACGTTTTTCTCACGCAATTGCGCAGCGGCCTGGGCACTCCCTCGGTGGCGGGTTCCAGCGTGACGGCAACTTTGAGCAAAAGCGGAGACAACCTGACGTTCTCCGATCTCGGCAATCTCTATGCGCCGGCGGCCGGCACGGGCGGTTTGGACACCGGCAAGACCTGGGAAAGCCTGATTGATCCGGCCAATAGCACCGGGACATTTCAATCGGACACCGGCCTGGATCCGGACTCGACGGTCACCACAACCAGCGTGCTCTACGAAGATCTCTGGGGAACCAGCAGCAGCTCATCCACCGGACAGAAACCCTATGATTATCTGGGTTTCTTCACGCTGGACCTCACCGGCAGCAGCCCGAGCCTGACTTTCACTCCGACTCCTGAACCTTCGAGCATAGCGATTTCCGGCGCGGGCGGCATTGTTCTGCTTTTGCTTCGCAACCGGCTGTGGCGCAGAAAAGCCTGATTTAAAAACCAAACTGACGGCAAATTAAAAAAACAAACCAACAACAACGAAATATGAAAATCAGCATTCAAATAACGGCCGCACTGGCTGCCCTGGGTCTTGTCTCCCAGGCGATGGCGACGGATCCCGTCGTCTATCTCACCGGTTCCACGGCCTTCCGTTCAACCATCTACGCATCGCTGGCAGACAATAATGGAGACGCCGGCGCGGTATTTGAAAAGAACACGATCACCTTCGGCACCTGGGGCAACGCCAGCGCCAGCAGCGCCAATTACATGGTTTTCCATGGCACCCTGACCAATGGAACGGCGGTCTATATAAATTGTGCGTGGAGCGGCTCGGAAGCGGGCATAGCCTCGGCCAGCGATACCACGCTGGGTAACTCAGACCGCAATGGTAACGCCCTTGCCCTGAACGGTTCGCCGGAAACCTGGGTGGATTACACGACCGCAACCATTCAGTCCGGCGGCAACATTCAATCCGGCAGCCCCGGCGCCAACGGCTCTCCGGCCAATGGCG
>JASHPN010000416.1 GCA_030038175.1 Verrucomicrobiia bacterium | reverse complement strand
CCGGTTTGCCGGCTTCAATGGTCAAGACCGGCTCAGCCGCCGTGGTCCGCGCCAGGGCGAGGAGGGAAAGCAGAATGGAGATGGGTTTGGTCATGGACAGAGTTTTCACAGGGTTGTTGTTGAATCAGCCTATGGAGAACTCGGCCAATTGTCGAGGGTGCGGGCGCCGCAACCAACGAGGATGGATGATTGATCCGCCTTCGCGCCCGCCTTCGCTGCGCTATGGCGCGGCAAGCAAGGCTCCGGCGCGACAGGGAGATGGAGGATGGAAAGGGTGGCGCGGCGAGCAGCGCGCTCCGGCGGAGCGCGGCTGTGTGCGACAGCACCAGCCGCAGCACGTTGCCGGACGGAAGACTCGTGCATACGACGGGGTTCAATGCTGGCGGACGTGCTGCGACTGGTTCCGCAGACGGAACCCAGTCGCCCTCCGGTGGTCCGAGGATGACGAGCGAGAGGCATAGAAGTTCAAAGTGCGCAAAATATTCACCTTGCGACCAAATTACCCGGCGACCATATTACGAGCCATTGCACTCGATTGCGCCAACCAACACGCGGCCCCGCGTCGCATTTTTGATCGCGCTTGCGTCGTGCTTTTTTCTTTTGGCGTCCAGCGCGGGTGCGGATGACTTTTTTAACGTGCGCGCTTTTGGCGCAATCGGCGATGGAACGAATCTGGACAGCCCGGCCATCAACAAAGCGATTGTCGCGTGCGCTCAGGCCGGGGGCGGGACGGTCTATTTCCCGGCGGGAACCTACCTGAGCGGGTCAATCCATTTGCTAAGCAATATCCATCTGCTCATTGACGCCGGCGCGACCATCCTCGGAGCGCCACAGTCCTTAAATGCTTACGATGAAACTGAAACCTCGTTGGAGAACCCCTACGAGGATGGCGGTCATTATTATTTCCATAACAGCCTGATTTGGGGCGAGAATTTGACGAATGTTTTTATCACCGGATCGGGAATGATCAATGGAGGCGGATTGGTTCGTTTTGACGGCTTGCTCGACCGCATGAGCGGATTTACTCCTTCGCAAAATCCGCCCGGCGGATATCCACCGAGCCGCCTTGGGAACAAGGCGATCGCCCTGAAACTCTGCCGCAATGTGCTGATCCGCGATGTCACGATTTTTCACGGCGGCCATTTTGCGATCCTGGTGACCGGCTGTGACAACCTGACCGTTGATAATGTGACGATTGATACCGACCGCGACGGCATTGATCTTGATTGCTGCCGCAATGCGACGGTATCGGATTGCCGGATCAACTCGCCGTTCGATGACGGCCTTTGTCCAAAAAGCACGTTTGCGCTGGGGAGAAGCGTCATCACGGAAAATCTCACCATCGTGAATTGCCAGTTGTCCGGGTTCAAGGAAGGCACATTGCTGGATGGAACGATGATACCGGCCAGGAGCGGAGTCGGGCGCATCAAGTTTGGCACTGAATCCACCGGGGGTTTCAGGAATGTCACGATAGCTAATTGCACCTTTCGCAGTTGCCGCGGGCTGGCATTGGAGGAAGTGGACGGAGGCATTCTCGAAAACATTTCGGTGAACAATCTCACGATGATGAATGTGGTGGATTATCCAATCTATATTACGCTCGGTTCCCGCAATCGCGGGCCCGGCGCGACCAACGGCGTTCTTCGGAACATTCAGATTTCCAACGTGATCGCCACGGGTGTGGACCGGAAGAGCGGCATTCAAATCAGCGGCATGCCGGGCGACGACGTTGAGGGTGTGCGCCTGGACAATATTCGGATGGTATTCAACGGCGGCGGGACAAAAAGTGACGCGGCCCGCCTTCCGCCGGAATTGGGAGCGGGGTATCCGGAAGCATCCCGGATCGGAATCATGCCGGCTTACGGAGTCTTTGTCCGTCACGCGCGCGATTTGGAATTGGCGAACGTCAATTTGAACTTCGCCAAAGACGATTCACGGCCGGCGATGGTTTGCTCGGATGTGGACGGATTGGAAATTGATGATTTCAAGGCCCGGACGGTGGCCGGCGTATCACTCGCACATTTCGAAAATGTTCGCGGCCTGGTCATCCGCCATTCGCCGGGGGTGCGAAAGCCGCACTGGTGGGGCTGGTGATTATTTGCGTTCGGCGGACAATATTTCGGCGCCGGCGAGAATAACCGGGCCGCGACCGTGGGGATCATCCTCCGGACGTTCGCGTTGCGCATAAAAACTTAAGGTCAGGCCGATGTTGGTGCCCTGGCAGGTGCCGTGGACGGAACCGTCCGGACCGACATTTTTGGCAATTCCCGCAAACGCTTTTCGGGCTGTGACCATGTGACCGGGGGCGATCCAGCCGCGATTGACCGCGCGCGCAATGCCGTAGGCAAACATGGCCGTGCAACTGGTTTCCTCCCACAACTCCGGCTTGTCCAGGACCTGTCGCCACATGCCGTCGGGAGCCTGGACCTTTTCGAGGCCGGCAATTTGTCGCCGGAGAATCTTAAGCAGCTTTGGCCTCAAAGGATCGTCCGCCGGCATGGCTGATAATGTTTCCACCAGGGTCACCATGACCCAGCCGTTGCCCCGTCCCCATTTGAAAGGAGCATGTTTCTTTTCGGCGACGAAATAACCGTGAAACCACAGGCCGTCGCGATCCTGTTCCAGTGCCGCCTGATGGATGATTTGTTCCGCGGCATCGTCTATCAATTTTTCGTCATGCGAATAAATGCCGTCCTGAACCAGGAAAACACCCCCCATATAAAGATCATCCGGCCAGACTGTGCCGCCCATTCTTTCGGGACGCCAAAGGGTGCCATCAGGCATCCGCGCCTGCTGGTGAACGACCCAATCAGCGATGCGCGCGAGGGTTTCTCTTTCGTCGGGCGAAACCTGATCCGGATGATCCATCATGCTTTCGATCAGTTCGCTTCCCATCGCACCGCAATTGTCCAGTTTGCCAAGAGTTATCAACCCTTTGAGTTCGGTCGTCTGCGCAAAGTTTGTCGCATCTTCTCCGTACTTATTTTCGAGCCCGTCCAGCCAATGATAATAGCGTACGCAAATCAGGTTGTGTTGGACGACGAACTCGTCTGCGCCGGTGTTGTCCAGCAATTTTGCCGATCGTTCCATCCCCAAAAGCGCGACGCCCCAGGGATAGCTCCATGCGATTCCCTCGGGCGGTTTGGCGGTCTTTGCTTCGTCGAGCGTTGCCGGATAATCGCCGTCGCTCAAGGGATGAATTTGATGGTCGGCGACACGCATTACGACGGACCGAATTTGCTGATTGGAAATGCCGCCGGAAGCAGCGGGGTGCCTGAGCGCGGAGCATCCGCCGTCGGCCAGCAGAAAGAGCAGGGGAGCGGTGCGGAGGAGGCTGGCGATGTTGATTGGGGTTGAACGCATCAGCGAGATTCGGGAGTTCATTGGCATGTGTCGCGGTGCATGGAATAATCAGTTCACAAATATCACAGCGCGGTTGACGGCGCAACCAACGAGGGTGGAAGATTGAAAATGGATGATGGAAAATGCGAGCGACCTGCTGCGACGGTCCCGCAGACGGGACACCTGCCTTCGCGCAAGGCTTCGGCAAGGCAGGCAGTCGCCCTCCGTCAATGCCGGATGATGGCGGTGTTTGCCGGAAGCTGCGCAGGCTGCGAAATGGGTTTTTATGGAACGAAATGCGGCAGAACGAAAAACGAATCTTGCACGAGGCGCAAAATTGGTTATCGTTTGGTTTCGCGCGGCGGGGTAGCCAAGTGGTAAGGCAGGGCTCTGCAAAAGCCTCATTCGTCGGTTCGATTCCGACCCTCGCCTCCAGCCTCCGCGAACCTGGCGGTTCGCTACGGCTGGCAGGCCAGCTTTTGAAATGCGGAAGATTGGAGATGTGTGGTTTGCCGCGGAGGCTGCGCGCCATAGCGCGCAGCGCGACGGCGGGCTTCGTTGATCACTCTTTATATGACCGGCTACCACTATGTTTATACCCTCCAATCCGTGCCATTTCCGGATGAACATTATACCGGACAGACGGAGGAATTGACCCAGCGCTTCAAGGAGCACAATGCTGGCAAAGTCCCCCACACATCAAAGTTCGTACCATGGGTGATCCGTTCCGCCACGGCCTTCAAATCCAGGGGGCGTGCCATTGCCTTTGAGCGATATTTGAAAACCGGATCGGGTCGGGCGTTTTTGCATCGTCACTTATAATGCTTGCACAGTTACCGCTATGCCTGGGCGGAACGAGGCAAGACGGGGTCATACTTGCGTCATACCGCCATCAGCGGGCAGGTCAATGCCGGTGATGAAGCTGCTGTCGTCTGAAGCGAGGAACAGAATCGCCGTCGCGATTTCTTCAGGGCGGCCCACGCGTCCAAGGGTGGTCAATTGCGCATACTGCTTTTTAAAAGCCTCGGCCTGCTCCTTTGACGCGCCCTGGCTGGCCATCATTGGCGTGTCAATCGGGCCGGGACTCAGCGTGTTGACACGAATTCCACGGTCCTTGAAGTCAGCAGCCCAACTCCGGACGAACGACCGCATGGCCGCTTTCGTGGCCGAGTAGGTGACATAGACTGGAATTCCTTTAACGTGGGCTACCGACGAAACCAGAACGATAGATCCTCCATCTCTCAAAAGCGGCAATGCCTTTTGGACCGTGAAGAAACTCCCGCGCGCGTTGGTATTAAACGATTTATCGTAGTGCTCCGGCGTCGCGTCTTTGGTCAAAACCGGTTCCCCGAAGGCCGCGTTGGCGATGACGATGTCCAACGCGCCCTTTTCGGATTTGACGGTCGCATAGAGGCTGTCCAAGTCATCCAATTTGGCCACGTCTCCCCGGACCGCGGTGACGTTTTTGCCGATTTCGGCTTTTGCCTTATCGAGTTCGGCCTGGCGACGGCCCGTGATGAAGACGTAAGCGCCTTCCTGCACAAATAACCTGGCGGTTGCCAGCCCGATACCGCTGCTTCCGCCTGTGATGACCGCAATTTTTCCCGTCAATTTTTTTCCATTGTTCATGCTCATATTTTTTCTCCTTTTTTGTTCTTCGTTGCTTTTGTAAATATGAAATTTACGCCCTTTCTCCGAAGCTAACATAGTCGTCGAGTTCATCGGTTGGGGAGTTGTATTTATACTCAGTTCCCGCTCCTTTAAATCCTACTTTCACAACAAATCTCTTTTCTTCTCACTTTTAACGTCGTCAACCTACGCCTTCTCCGTGTTCGCCGCAAATGCGGGTTTGCGATTGCCGTGAGGCGATTTTTGCATCGCAAATACAATCGTGCTGGAAAAGCTTCGCCTGGCTCCTGGTGGTCCTCGAAAAAGGGCGCCTCCGCGGGCAGCAAAGCGCCTGGGCATTTCTCAGTCCGCCATCATACGACCAAGGCAATGGCTCGAACTCGATCCCGGCGGGCGCGTCCCGGAACGAACGTCAACCGGGGCGCGCCCCAACCAACGGCGGCCCTGCTCTTGCCGAGCGGGCAAAGTTCAGCCGGTCCTGAAATTCGGCATCAGCTTCGCCCACTCGCGCCCGGCAGCGGCAGAACGGGTTGTAATTGGTCTTTCCAAGACGATATATATCATTTTATATTGCGGGCCGCCGAAAGCAGAGATTGGAACAGCGCCGATGAAACCTTCTGTCATGTCTGGTTCCGCAAGGAAAGCGCCGGTGTGCGCGAATTTCCTGTCGTGGCTGCTGGCGCGGTCTTTTTTCAAGGACCAGTGGTTGTTCCCTCTGCGCCATCGCACCCTGGCGCACCGATGGTTCGGCTGGTACCAGACACACCGAATGAAAATCCGGCTGGAGGGCATTTCCATCAATCGTCCGATTTTCGTCATCTCCCTGCCGCGCAGCGGCTCGACCATGCTGCAGAACCTGCTCAGTGCGCATCCTTCCATGGCTTATTTCACGAACATGATGTACGCGTTTCCGTACTGCTTCTGCGCGGCCGAGCATTTCCGCAAGCGCCTCAACCTGGACGTGCGCGGAGAACGTTTTCTGCAGGACAGCGTTGAGGTTGGGCCTGGCAGCCCCGCCGATCCGGTCGGCATTTGGGGAGTGTGGTTCAAACAGGATCCTTTTGCGCTCGCGGGCCGCCCCTGTCGCATCACCGACTTCACACCCGGGGAGATCGCCGCCATCCACGATACGATCCGCCGCGTGCTGTGGTGTTTTGGCGGCGGGGACCGGCGCTTTCTCTGCAAGACGCCCGCGCTGCTTCCCCATGTCCTGTTGCTGCGCGATCTCTTTCCTGGCGCCCGCTTCATCCATCTCGTGCGCGACGCCCGCCAGAACGCCAACTCCATGATCAAGCTCCATCGCCTGTCCCAGGAGCAATGGGAACGCATCCGCCCGCGGCACCCCAAGGTCATAGATTTGTCAGGCTTTGTCCCCTATCCGCGCCTGCCGGGCCTGCCGGAACTCATCGAGCGGTTTGGCGTGGATGATCTGCGCACCACGGCTCATCTCTGGAACGAAGCGATGGCATTTATCGAAGCGGTCCGGCCGCAGATTCCGACGGAACAGTTCCACGAGGTGCGTTACGAGGACATTGTGGCCCGGCCGCAAGAGGAACTGGCGCGAATTTTCCGATTCCTCGATCTGCCGGAACCGAGTGCCGATGCCACCACCTACCACACGCGCCTGGCTGGCGTCGGCAAGGTCCACCACCGGAATCAATATAACGGCTTTGAAATTGTCGAAGGAATCTGCGGCCCGACGCTGCGGAAATACGGGTACATGTGAGGGGCGGTTGATGCGTGACGAAATGACATTGCTGCGGGCATATGCCCGGTGCAATTCCGAGGACGTGTTTACCGCTCCGGGGTCGCGGCAGGTCAGCCTCGTTTACCTGTTTGAAACAATCTAAATTGCTCGCGAAGCCGATACTGTCTTTGCCACTGTTGTTCGTAGTCCTTCAAAAGAAACGCGGCCGGATCTTTCTCTTCAATGAACCAGTTGTATTGTTTCTGTAACTGTTCAAACTTTGCGGGATCATCCGTCTTAAACCTGACCACGATCTTCCGTAAAACACTTAATGACCCCCTTACCACAGCCAGCTCGCGTCTGGAATCCGTCCGGTCCTGAACAGATATATCCTCCGGGGAGAAATCGAAGCGTGCCAAAAAATCGTCGAGGTCATTCGTATCCAAACGTCCGGAATGTTCTTTTTCAAATTCATTCAATTCCATATTTAAAAGATCGATTTCCGTTAATGCGCTCCGATCGGCGTTGCGAGTGAGGACGGCATTATTGGCGGCCAACCAGGAATTAATCTCTTCACGGCCCGTCGGACTCAACCTGCGTGAATACTTCGATACGGTGTCGATTGTTTTAAGAGATATCGCGTACGCGAGATGTTCGGTTAAAGGAAGATTGAAGGGCGGCTGAGTCTCTTTCAAATGTTTTGCAAGATTAAACGTGGCGATAATATCATCTCCGGAAACGCCGTTAGACATGGTGAGGCACTCGTATTCGAAATGCGAGATTGCCAAATCGCTTAAACCTTCGGTTTGTGCGAGGACCATGCCGATGCCCGTTTCACTGCTGTCAATGGTTTCAAAGCCCCAATCGCAATACGGTTTTGTGCCGGCTTCGCGCATCAAATCCAGGACGGGTTTCATTCTCTGGAAATAAATCGTCATGTCCGGGTCTGTCTTGCCGTTGCTCAATTCATCCAGTTGTTTCGGCGATAGAGGTTCAGCCAGCACAGGTTCTGCGAGGAAAGCCCGGTAATACAGGAAGGCCGCATTGCGCGTAGAAGCGACTCTGATATTCATTTCCTGGCCAAAACCTGCCGCCGGGATAATAAGCAGAAAAAAAATGAGAAATCTTCTTCTCACGATGCGTGATGTTAATGATTTTTGCGGCCCGGTCAACGAAAAGGGTCAGGGCAGACGCATCTAAATTTCAATGTTTTCCGCCCTGCTTTCATTAAGACCGTGGCTTTAGCCCGGTGGACCAGCCATGTCAAAAAGTCCGCAGCCGTTTTAACGGCTTTTGGGATGCCAATAAGCCGTTAAAACGGCTTCTTCCACTCGACTCTGGCCTGACACCGGGCTAAAGCCACGGTGTTAATGGGAAATTTCGCCAATTTAGATGCGTCTGCCCTGCGAAAAGGGTGGACCGAACGTCATCTCGCGGAAACCTGGTTCAGGGCAATTTGGGCGCGGCCGTTGGTAGAGTCCGCAATCCGTTCTTTGCCGCGAAGGCGGTTGCCATAGATCATGGCCGCCACGACTTCTGATTCCACGGCGATTTGGGGTTTGCCGGCGTCCATAAAATCACAGGCGGTGACCGTCAGGCCGCCGGAGCGGGCGAGAATGGCCGGCGCGGTTTTGTCTTGTTGACCCCAGGAAATAAAATGGCAGCCGTTGAAGGTGGTATGGCCGGTTCCTTCGATCAGGGCGTGATGATTCGTGGTGGGGATGCCCCAAAAGCCGCAGGCCGTGAATTTGACCGGGCCGGTGTTGGATTTTGCAATTTCGACGCCCGCCATGAATTGGCAGTTGACGAAGGAATGGCCCGCGTGCGCCTGGCCGCCTTCGACCCGAACGGCCTGCGGTCCTTCGTCCGAACCGCATTGGGTCAGCAGACAGTTGCCGGGACCGGATTTGTTTTGGATAAAGTGATAGCCGATGTGGTACCCGATGCAGAAGCAGTTGGAGAGAAATTGCCAATCCGTCCGGCCCAGAATGAACGCCACTGCCTGGGCGCCGATGAAGTCGTAAAGGCCGGTGTCCCAGCCGCCCCAAAAGGACCAGAAATGCACGTTCTCAACCCGCCCGACGTCGTAACATTGGTCAATGAACAATCCGCGGTAGAGCGGCTGGCCGTAGAGTCCGCTGATGAAATGCCGGCCGGCGGGGAAGGTGCCGAAGTCCACGGCCTGATAGGGGTTGACCAACAGCACATCAACGAGGGAGATGTTATCGCCCTGGCCGCGCACGGTCCAGGGGTAGGGGACCGGCGGGTTCTTCATCTGTTGGTCCGGATAGAATACGCTCAAACCGCGCAGAGTGCTGCCGGTGTTGAGCGAGATGAAGGGCTTGCCCGCCGCGTTGCCCGCGCCGGCCACAGCCAGGAGGACGCTGCCTTCTTTGCCGAAACGAGCGGAGGGCGCGACAAAGGCGCCTTCGAGCAAGACGCCGGGCGGGACCTCTAATTGGTCCTTAATCAGATAACGCCCGGCGGGCGCGAATACCGTCAAAGTTTTCGATTCAACGGCGGCCTTCAGCGCGGAGGTGAAGGCCGCGGTGTCGTCGGCGTTTCCGTCTCCCGCCGCGCCAAAATCCCGGACATTCAAAGCCCGGGCAGCGCCGGCCGGGTCGCCGGACGCCGCGCGGGCGGCCGGGAGCAAAGCTCCGATCAGGGATCCGCCGGCAAACGTGAGTCCGAGAGACGACAACATGCGGCGGCGTGAAACGGCGTTTGATGCAGTTCGACTTTTCTTTGCATTCATGAGATTTCCTTTTCGTTTTCGAATCGGCTCCGGTTGAGCCATATCACCGGCGGGAGGCAAGGCCGCGGCGTTGGTACCCACTGTTGATTTGGCACGGGTTTCATCGTGAACTCCAGGGCGCCACGCTGCAAGGCGGTTCGTTGGCTGATCCGCGTTTGGTATCGTCTCCTATTTTGGCCTGGCGGGCCAAAAGAAGAATTTCGCGTAAAGGTAGGCAATGCCTTCATCAATCACTTCGCGCACGCCGTCGCTGGAACGCCACCAATGTTTTGCATCATAATCCGGATTCGGAACGGCGATGATGCCCACCTTGACGTTCGGGCCGAGCGCTTTCTGGAAGAGCATCCAGGTGCGCCGTGCATGGGCATCTTCCGTCAACACATTCAAACTGCGGATATTCATGTCATGGTCACGAAGCCATTGGCGGAGGGTGAGAGCGGAATTGTAGGTTCGGTCTTTGCCAACAAACCGGCATGGGACCGCCTGCACCTCGGCGGCGGGAAGGCCGGCTTTCCTTAATCGTTCGGCGGATTGATAAGCATCCGTGTCATAAATGGAACTGGACATTCCCATGCCTTCTTCCGGGCCGCCGGTGGTCAGAAGCCGGTCGTAATGACCAGAGTTAAATTCCGCCACGGCGGCATTGACTCCATAAATATGCACCCATCCTTCGACCACCAGGATCGTGGCCGGAACCCGATGAGTTACTGCCAAAAACCGATGGGCGTCCCACACCAGCCACCATCCGAGAAGCAGGACGGCAAGCACCACGATCAACCACCCCCGCCCGGACAAGCCCCAACGTTCCTTCCGAACGAGGAGTCCGTAAAATCTTTGCGGTTGTTTGTCCACCATAGACTTTAGTATTGATGATTTAAGAGACAGGTCAAAAAGTTAACACGGGACAAGGCCGAGATCTCCTTTTTGCTTTGGAATCGGTTACGGCTGAGTCATATCGCCGGCAGGAGGCAATGCCGCGGCGTTGGTTCCCCAATGTTTATTTGGCACGGACCCCATCGTGAACTCCAGGGTGCCGCCCTGCAAGACGGTTCGTTGGCTGATCCAGGTCTGGTTGAATGGCTGTCCATTAAGGGTCGCGGACTGAATATAATAATTTGTGGGACCGTTATCCACGCTGCGAACAGTAAATCTCTTTTCATGCGGCAGATGAAATGTGACCCGCCCGGCTGCCGGACTGCCCACCACGTAATACGAAGCGATTGGGGAAAAAGGATAAAGCCCGGCGGCATTGAATACGTACCAGGCGCCCATCTGGCCCTCATCGCCGTCTCCGACCATGCCAGAGGAATTATAAACCCGGGCCAAGGTTTGCCGAACCCAGTACTGGGTTTTCCATGGCTCTCCCAGAAAATCGTAAAAGAAAGCATCGTGGCTGCTCGGTTCGTTGTTGGGCCCATATTGGCCCAGGCCCAGGATCCGGGATTCATTTTGTTCGGGGATGGGATGGCCCCAATTTGCGTAGGCCCCAATGTGAAAATCCGAGTTGGTCGTAAAATAATCGTCCAGTCTTCGGATGGCAGCCTGCCGGCCGCCAAGACATTGGATTAGTCCGTACGGATCCTGCATGACCTCCCATTGGTAGGTCCAGGCATTGTCCTCGGTAAAGGGACTACCCCACCACAGTGGATCAAAGCCCGTTTGCCAGGACCCATCCGCGTTGCGGCCCCATGGGAATTTCACCGCGGGATCAAATACATTCCGATAATTAAATGCCAGGGTATGGAACTTTTCGTAATCCGCATGGTTGCCCAGCGCTCGGGCCATTTGAGAGATGCAATAATCGTCATAGGCTTCTTCCAAAGTGGTGGACGTGGCTTCGCTCATGACATTGGCGGGCAGATACCCCAGTCGCAAATAATCTTTGAGGTGCGGAATCCCATGGCCGGGGCTCTCCGGCTCAATGGTGGCATCTTTGCGGATCGCCGCGTAGGCCGTTTGAAGATCGAAACCAGGGACACCCTGAAGGCAGGCCTCGGCAATGACCGGGTCGGCATCCGCGCCCACCATGCAATTCCAGTATCCGGGATTTGGCCAGGTGGGCAGCCAGCCGCCTTCCTGGTAAAAGTGCAGCAGGCCGCCGATGATGTGGCCGTCATGGTTGGGATAAACCAGGGTCAGCAAGGGAAAGGCGCAGCGGAACACGTCCCAAAATCCGGTCCCGGCATAGAATCGCCCGGGATAAACCCGCCCATTAGTCGGGTTATAATGGATTGGCCCGCCCCTGGGACTGATTTCATAGAAGCTATGCGGATAAAGCAGCACCCAGTACAGGCTGGTATAAAATATTTTCTGTTGATCGGCCGTTGCCTCGGACAGGTCCATTTTTTCAAGCTCCCGGTTCCAGGCGGTCCGCGCCTGCCGGGCCACCGTTTTTGGGTTCCATCCCGGGATTTCCTGGCGCAGGTTAATCTCCGCTTGCGTTGCGCTAATGAACGACGTGCCCACCCGCATGCGCACTGAGGGCGAACGTGTGGTGTCAAAGGTGAGCACGGCGCCAATGAGATTGTCCTGGTTGGTAAACAGCCAGGCTGCGGCGGGCTGCGGTTTGAATTCGGCCACGAACCGGCAGGCAAAATTCGTCGGGATGCCGCCCACGTTCCGCCAGACCTTTCCGATCACCCGCCATTCGTGATCCATTTGGTTCGTCGTCACCGCTGCTTCCCGGGCTGAGATGATAATGCGGGCCGCGTTGGTTTTGGGAAAATCGAACTGGAGGATGGCGCAACGTTTGGCGGGCGCCAGTTCCGCCCACGTATGATAACGCGGCAAATAGACCCGATAGTCATAGGGATGCGCGGACTCCTGCTGGTGACTGAACGGCGACGCCCGCCGGATTGGGTCGGTTTCCGCCGTCCCAACTTCAGGCATAATGGAGAATTGTCCGTAATCTCCGGCCCAGGGATGGGCTTCGTGAGTGCACCGAAATCCCTGGAAGGTCGGGTCCAGATTGTTGTAGAACCAGGCCCCGGTGTGGGTCTGAGGCGACCAGATGGCCATCGGACAGGGCAGGGCGATTTCCGGGAACATGTCGCCCACCGAATGGAGACCCGGTTGGGAAGGGTCATGGCCGGCCACATCCTTTTGGTTGGGAAGAAGCTGGTTCATGCCGGCGCCCCAACGCGGCTCGACCTGGCTCGCCGGATCCAACGCCGTTGCTGAAGCCACAAAGCTCAAGGCAAGGGCCACGGTGGGAAGGCAGAAAGAGGCGCGCATGTTCAAAACTCTGAATTCCGGCCGGCCGTCGCAATTGACCTGCTCATAGTTGACGATGAATTTCCGCAAAAACCGTATCTCGCGCAAGACATTGTGACTTATAGTTTTCCCCGGACTTCTTGACTCTGCTGTGCCCAGGCGGTTTACTCCAGCGCGTAGAGTGAACATGCCGGCAAAAATCTTTTTGTCACTTGCGCTGTCCGTCATTCCCCTGGCCGGCGCTGAAGCCGCGCTGGATAAACTCGGGGCGATGGGCGACAGCCTCACCGATGAGTATTGGGATTCCGGCGTCTCCACTTTCGCCAGCAATTGGGTATCCCAACTGGTCGTTTTTCGAGGCATTGATTTCGGGCCGACGGCGGCGGAGGCGGGCGTAGGGACCTGGGGCGAACCGCGGAACCTTGGCTATGAGTATAATTGGGCGCTCACCGGCGCGACCTCGACAACGCTGCTTACCGAGGGGCAAGCCACCGGTTGCGCCGGAATGGTCCTTTCCAACGGCGTTTATAATGCGGTGCTCGCCATCGGCGCCGATGATTTTGATCCCAAGGTCATTTCCGGCGGCGCCTATTTCAATATCTATTACGGTTCCTGGAGCGCGTCGGAGATTCAATCCTATGTCAACCAAACCGTCAGCAACATCGAGACCGCGCTCGTCACGGTGAAAAATGCCGGCATGTCGGTTGTGCTGGCCAACGTCGTTGACCCCGGCCGAACGCCGGCAGTGGATGAGTTTTATATCAATGCGAATAGCCGGAACTCCGTGTCGGCTGCCATTCAAAGCGTCAACGCCGGCATCAAAAACCTGGCGCAAAAGTATCAAGTGCCGCTAATGGATTGGTACGGCCTGATGAACACGATTCTTGGGCCAAATACGGATCTTAACGACACGCTTGAGATTGGAAATGTTGCGATTAATCTGCGCGGCAGCGACACCGGGGCGACGCCCACCGATGCGTTCGTTTCCGACGGATTTCATCCCAACACGGTGATGCAAAGCCTGCTCGCGAATTTGGTTTTGCAGGCGTTCGCCAGCGGTTACGGCTCAACGGTCCCGCTGTTTTCCGAGCAGGAAATGTTGAATAACGCCGGCATTGCCTATGGCGGCGCCGATACGTTGCCGTCGGAAATCGGCGCCTGGACAAATTACATTATTCTGCCGGTATTGCCGAAGTTTGCCTCCCTCGCGGTGGCCGGCACCAACGTCGTACTTGCCTTTACCACGGTCTCGAACCAACTTTATCTGGTGCAAAGCAGCGACGACCTGGCCGCGGGCCAGTGGACCATGGTAACCACCAACCTCCCTGGCACGGGCGGACCGGTGGCAATAACCAACACCGTTCCACTCAATTTGCCGAAATGCTTTTATCGCGTTCGTCAATTGCCTTAAATATGCTCATTGTTCACGTTCATGTTCAGGTCAAACCGGAATCGGTGGAGGCTTTCAAAGAAGCGACGCTGATAAATGCCCGAGCGAGCCTGAAGGAGCCGGGAGTGGTCCGATTCGATGTCGGGCAGCGGCAGGACGATCCTACGCGGTTTGTCTTTGTGGAGGTCTATCGCGATGCGGCTGCCGCGACGGCGCACAAGGAGACGGCGCATTATCCGGTCTGGCGCGATACCGTGGCGCCGATGATGGCCGAGCCGCGCCAGAGCGTGAAATTCAACAATGTGTATCCCGAAGATGCAAGTTGGTAAGAGAAGTTGGCTTTGGGTCGGGCTGGATTTAGCGCTTGCCGTCTTTTGTGTTGCGGCTTAGGTTTGGCCGCAAATTCCTGTGGACGCTACCGGCAAACTGCTGGCTCTCCTGCGCGATCCCGTAGGGTTGGAGCCTTTGGAACTGGACGGTGACGCGCTCGTCAACCGGATAAGCCAGCGTCGTTATCCGATTTGTAATTCCATCCCCGTGCTGGTTGACCAGCCCGGCCTTGGCCCACAGAACCTCAGAATCCAGAAGATGTATCAGTGGATGGCGAAGGGTTTTGATATCGCCAATGGTGTTGGAAATTTCCTGTCCATGGGCGGCATCACTAAATTCCGCAGGCGGCTGGCCGCCGAGTTGGGGCTGAAACCGGGCTGCCGGTTTTTATACACCTCGATCGGCACCGGCCTTGATTTGCCATTTCTGGCAGAAAACTTGTCGCTTGATTCCCTGGAATTCATCGGCTTGGATCTTTCGATGGAGATGCTCCGGCAATGCCAAATGAGAATTCGCCGTTACGCCCGGTCCGCACTGCTCTTGCAAGCGAATGCGGAAAAACTGCCTTTGGCCAACGGCGTTTTTGATGTTGTTTTGCACATGGGCGGCATCAACCAGTTTGACAGGCCTGCTGAAGCCGTAAAAGAAATGGTGCGCGTGGCCAGGCCGGGGGCGCGCATTTTTGTAGCGGACGAAACGAAGAAAGTTGTGAAGTCGCAATACCAGGGGTGGAATCCGTTCACCCGTTCCACGTTCAAGGACATGCCCACCGACTTCGACCCGCGCGCCTGGGTTCCAGCGGACATCACTGAAGTGGCTTATCAGGAAATGGCGAACGGCCGGATTTATTTTCTGACTTTTACGGCTCCATGAGGGCCGTCTGTATCCGCTGGTCCGCGCAACGCTTTTTATGAAATTTGAATTTGCCACGGCAACACGAATTATTTTCGGCCCCGGCGCGTTGCGCGACATTGGCACGCTGGCCGGAGAATTCGGTAAACGCGCGCTCGTGGTGACGGGACGGGATTCTTCCCGGGCGGAGAAATTGTTGGCGTCGCTCCGTGTAGCCGGGGTCCAGGCGGCGACCTTTTCCGTCTTGGGCGAACCGGAAATTTCGACGGTCGAAAACGGCGTGCAGCTGGCGAAAAGGGACAATTGTGATTTTGTGGCAGGCTTTGGCGGGGGCAGCGTGTTGGACACGGCAAAGGCGATCGCCGCGATGCTGGCGAACGACGGTGATTTGCTCGATTACCTTGAGGTCATCGGGCGCGGCAAGGCGTTGACGAAACCATCCGCCCCATTTATTGCCATTCCGACTACGGCGGGCACCGGTTCGGAGGTTACGCGCAACGCGGTTCTGGCTTCTCCGGAACACGGATTAAAAGTCAGCCTGCGCAGCCCGTTCATGCTCGCCAAAATCGCGCTCGTTGATCCGGAATTGACCTGTGATTTGCCGCCGGCGATCACGGCGCGCACGGGGATGGACGCCCTGACGCAGCTCATCGAGCCGTTTGTCTGTCTGCGCGCAAATCCCATGACCGATGGCTTGTGCGTGGAAGGGCTCTCCCATGGGGCGCGTTCGTTGCGGCTGGCATTTCATCACGGTCAAAACAAATCCGCCAGGGAAGACATGGCGCTGGCGAGCCTGTTTGGCGGGCTGGCGCTGGCCAATGCCGGCCTCGGCGCGGCGCATGGTTTCGCGGGTCCGATCGGCGGAATGTTTTCCAACGCGCCGCATGGCGCGATTTGCGCGGCGCTGCTGCCACACGTGATGCGGACAAATATCAGCGCACTCCGGCAGCGCGACGCGCAAAGCCGGGCGTTGACGCGGTATAGGCAAATCGCGTGGATTTGCACGGACGACCTGCACGCGACGGCCGACGCCGGCGTGGATTGGGTTGTCCGATTAATTGAGGAACTCCAAATCCCGCGTCTGGGAACTTACGGCGTCAAATCGGAGCACGTGGATGAATTGGTCGAGAAAGCGACCCAGGCCAGCAGCATGAAGGCGAACCCGATAACGTTGACGCCGGAAGAGCTGGCTGAAACGCTGCGGCAAGCCTTGTAAGTTCAATATTTCCATTTTTTCTTTTAAACAGCAGTTGACACAAACCGCCATTGCGCGTTATTATATCTGTAATGGATGTATCCATTTGCGATGCAATATGACAACGGCAAAGACAATTATTTTGATTGCGGGACCGTTCGTGGCCGTGGGGCTGGCCATCGGCGTGAAAATGGTTTTCTTTCCCTCGGCCAAAGATGGGTATTTTTCCAGCCAGCGAAGCCTGGCGCGGGCGCCGGCGGGTATCGCCGATATTCGTCCAACGCATTTCGAGCATAGCGTCAACGCGGGTGTTACGTGGGCGCGCGCGGAAAGCAAAGCCGGCCGATCGTGGCGCGTCATGGGGCGCGATGTCACGTTGCGCGATATGATCGCCGCCGCTTATGGCGAAACGGTTGGCCGGGTTCAGCTTCCTTTCGACGCGCCCACCAACAGTTTTGATTTTATCATGACGACGTCCACCCCCCGGCGGAGCCTCCAAAAGGCCCTCCGCCGCACGCTCGGTTATACGGTCCAAACGGAAACAAACGACACTGACGTGCTGGCGCTAAAAGTCGTTGATCCCTCCCTCCCTGGCTTGACGGTGAGCGGTCCCGGCGAAAAGGAGGATAGCAAGTTTAGAAATGGCAAAATGTATGTCACGCACACCCGGCTAATAGAATTAGCCTCGGATTTTGAGTGGATCATCAAATCCCCGGTCACAGATGAAACCGGTCTGACCAATTATTACGATCTGTCCTTGAACTGGAACAAAGCGATTTTCATGCAGCTACAAACCGAATCCACCGCCCGGCCTGCTTTGGATAAGATCCTCAAAGACTGGGGCCTGGCCCTGGAACCGGACACGGCGCCAATCGAAGTGCTCGTCGTAAAAAAGGTGTATTAATCATCATTTACCGGATCTTTCCCCTTGCTCACGCGCGCGGCTCTTCGCCGCTGGTCATTTCAGGCGCCGGCTAAACTTGTAAAGCGCGGCATCAGAAGGGCCAAGAGTGATGGTCATCGGGTTGGCGGCAGGGCTGGTGGCGCCGCTCCAAAGTTCTGTCGCTTCAAGTCCGGCGGCCGGTTTGATTCCCGCCCGGCGCAAATCAACGGTCAAGTCCACGCTGTTGGTTGAATAATTGAAAGCCGCGAGATAGTAATCGTTTTGGCAACGACAACTGAACACATTGGCCGCGCCGCTTCCAGTATTGCCCTCAACCGTACGAAATGATTTCACGCTCCTGGCCACCTGGTCAATGGCGGCGTTGTTCAGGAATTCGCGGGCGCGTTCCTTGCCGGTGGCGCTGCCGCCCTTGCTAAAATCGTCGCCGGAGATGAACAGGCCGGTGATGGCGGCGGAGGTGACGCGCGCCCGATTTTCGCCCTCGCTGAAACCATCCAGCACCATTTCGTCCGGGTCATTAAAATCATACGCTTGCGACAGCCACCAGCCGTAAGTCAGCGAGTTGAGCGTGTATTCAGTGTCCTGGATGCTGCCAAAAGAGTCGCAGCCGATGCGCCGGGAATTCGCGTATTGCGCGGGAAACAAAGGCGCGATGGACTCATTCAAATACATGTCTTGTCCCAGGGCCGCGTCCACGAACTTCATGCCCTCGTTGTAGGCCTCGACGCCCGTTGTCACGCTTGTGTCGAAATACTTGTCGGCTTCCAGAGTGCCGTAATTGAGAAAGTCAGCCTTCACGTATTGAAAACCATCGCGGTGAAAACGTTCGAGAGTGGATTTTATCAGTGCCTGCGTGCCGGGATGGGTTGGGTCCAGCGCGACGCCGCCGGCGATATGTTGAATGTGTCCGTGTGCGTAAAGAAAGACATCGCGGTACTTGAAGGGCGTCCCTGGAACCGGCGCGTCACCATTGGGTCCCCACGCGGTGAACGGAGTGAAATAAACGCCGGCTGCCTGGTGATTGGACCGGCAGTGCTCGACAAATTGCTTCAATTGCTCGTCGCTGAGGAAATCCCAACCGGCGTCCAGTCCAATGTAGATCGCGCCACCTTCTTCAAAGTGCGGAAGCTGTGTCGCGAAGAAATCCGAAACCTCAGTCGCCTTTTGGAATGTCAGACTAAATTGCAGCTTTCCCCAACTATTCCAGCCGAAGGGCGGACCGCCATGCCAGGGCCGCCGCGAAGCGACCATCGCATTGGCTCGCCCGTACGCGTCCAGGCCATCGCGCCAATCGGAAAAGTATCCGATGAAAACGGATGGCGAGCGGATGGTCGCGCCGCGGACTTTGCCATGCGGCAGTACGTCCCGCGTTTGGCTGGACGATATTCCGCCAAAGATTTCCAGGCGGGTTATCCGGTTTGACGTTGTGGCCGATTCAATCCCCGTCTTCCATGTGTCGTGCGTCACCGAGCCGATCACAAGCCCGTGCCGATCGGCATTGTTGTAAAATGCGGACACTTCGTAACTCGTGAGTTGGCCGCCAAAAGGAACGGCGTCGTAGCGCACCCACTTATCATTGTCGAAGGGAACAAAGAGCGCGCGATCGTCACCGGCGGCCAGAAAATGGGCCGCGCAATCGGAGACCAGCGGCGACATAAAATTGGACGCCGCGCCGCCTTTCCGGGATATTTCCATGTCCGCCAGAAAATAATCGGAATTTTTGTAAAGCCGGAACGTCTGGCGCATCGTGTCCCCGTCGTTGTTGGATGATTCGACCACGAATTTCTCGCCACGTCCGAATCGGTCCTGGATCGGCTCATGAGTCATTTTTCTCGATTGAAAATCCATGCTCGTGATCACTTCGGGCATCCGCGCTTCGGCGAAAGCCCGAGGAATCAGCAATTGCCCGCCGTAAAAAACATCCGCAACGCCACGCGACAAATCGTATTCGATTCGCCACTTTCCCTGGCGCATAACCGAAATTTTGCGTGAGCGCCCGCCCCAGGGCGTCGCGACAAAGTCTATCCCGGCCGCCGGACCCTGCGCGGCTTCGGAGAGGGGGCAATATTTTTCGCACGGTGAAAAAAATGCGGCGGAATCTCCCGCGCCGGAAGGGCGGACGTAGTAATCGGCATGGGGGACAAACGGAAACTGATAGTGACCGGTTTGGTCGGTCGTGGTTTTCATGCGAATGGTTTCGCCCGAAGACAAAAGAACCGTGACACCGGTCCGCGGGGCGCCATCAGCGTTGAGCACAGAGCCGGAGACGGCACACGATTGGACGGGCGCGCCGGCGACCGTAATCTCCCGCAGGTTTGGCCCGGGCTCGAGCGCATTATTAAACGCAATCGAATTGTCACCGGTGCTTAACGGGACCAGGACCGTTTGACTGCTTTCCTTGCCATCCGCCGCGACCGGATGAAAAATCACGTCAAAGCGGGCTGCCTCGTTGACGGTGACGGTTAGGGCGCGATCATCGCCACCGTTGAAGCCCACGGTGAGCGGATATAATCCGTCGTGCTGGACTTTGACATCGAATGTAACGGTTCCGTTTTGCGGGCCCCCAAGGTTTCCCACCCATCCGCCACCCACCGAGGACGCCCCATTGGACAACGCCGCGGAAACGGCGGAATAGATTGTTTGTGAATCCGCTGCCTGAATTGAAACCAATAGAAGGAGAGCAACCTGCACCCGCAAGCCCGCGCTCAAGGCTCCCTTTTTGAACATGCCGCGCATAGCGTTCATTCTTCAAACAGTTCAATCACGGCGCTGTCGCAGGTTTTTTTGCAGGGCGCCGGCAAACCCTGTTGCATCAACGTCCGGCCGTCAACAATTTGGCCGTCGTTGCTCAGCCGGGATTGGGTTCCCGCCGGAAGGTTCACCTCATGGACGCGATACTGACCCTGCGGGTCGAGCCCCTGGGGCTTAATAAGGCCGTCGTCACCGTCCTTGATTTGATAGACGAACAGCACGGCGCGAGAACGGTCTGGCGTTACGTAATTTAGCGCCGCACAGGGATTGTCGTAAGGCGACAACAACCGGTAAAGGTCTCCCTGTTCCACGATGTCGCGGATTTGGTCTTTATAAAGGGCGATGGCCGAAGCCAGTTGCTGCAATTTCCCCGGTTTGAGTTTTCGCAGGTCCATGTCCACGCCCAGGGCAGCGCTCATGGCGACATCCTCGGTAAATTTGAGCGGCCGATTGCCCGAATGGGTGATGTGCGCGCAGAGGGTTTCCGCCGGGAAAAAATAACTGTAGCCCCATTGGATGAACACCCGGCGGAGCGGGTCGGTGTTGTCGCTGGGCCACAATTCATCGAAATATTTCAGCGCGCCATAATCGGCGCGGCCTCCTCCGCCCGAGCAAAGCATGGCCCAGGTGTCCGGAAATTTCTCCGCCATTTGCGCCATGACGCGGTAAAGCGCGAAGTTGTAATCAATGAGCAAGTCAAATTGCTGGTCCGCCGGCAAATACGTGGATCCCGGCTGGGTGACGAAACGGTTGGCGTCCCACTTGACAAAACCAACGCCTGGAGTGCCGAGCGTATCGTCCACGACGTGCCAGACGAATTTGTCCACCGCCGGCCGGCTCAAATCCAGGTCCAGTTGATTGCGGCTCAAATCGAGGCTGCGGTGAGGCTGTTGGATGGCCCACTCGGGGTGCTTTTCAAACAGGTCGCTTTGCGGATTCACCATTTCGGGTTCAATCCAAATGCCAAAATTCAGGCCGCGCCGGTTGGCCTGGCTTGCCAGGTAGGAAAGTCCGTGCGGAAGCTTGCGGCGGTTCACCTGCCAATCGCCCAGGCCCGCGTGATCGTCATTCCGCGGATGCGCGTTGCCGAACCATCCGTCATCCAACAGAAACGTATCGGCATGAATCTCCCGGGCGCCGTCGAAGAGTGATACGATGGTTTCGTCATTGAAATTAAATCCGGTGGCCTCCCAATTATTTAGCAATACGGGCCGAGCTTTGGCGCCGTCGCGGATGCCATAACGGCGAGCCCAATCATCGAAATTTCGCGTCATCTGACCCGTGCCTTGGTCGGTCCAGGTCCAGAGCATTCCCGGCGTTTTGAAAATTTCGCGAGGCTTCAAATGAACTGCTTCACCGTAAGGGTTGATGCCGCAAAGCGCGCGCAGGTGGTTGTCCGAATCCATGTCAAAAGCCAGTTGATAACTGCCCGACCACTCGAGCGAACCGCCCAAAACATCGCCGGCGTTTTCCCGCGCCGGACCGTCCAGCGACAGGATGAAGGACGGGAAACGATACCGGCTGGCGCGTACGCCCAGGTCTGAATCCAGAATTTTGGTGCCCGGCCGCAATTGCTCTTCGACCATGTTCGCCTCGCGGGCCCAGTCCCCATAGAATTGCGTCAGCCAATAGCTGGGCGCGTCGAAAACCGGCGCCGAAGAGGCAAAACCATGCAGCGTAACCAGCCCGCCTTCGTCCTGGCTGATTTCCGCCCATTGTTCAATGACGTCCTGATCGTGAAAACTTTTGAAGCACAAGGTCACCGTGAACGGATAATAACTGTCTTTCAATTCGATACGGGTCAGGGTGATATTCGTATCAATGACGTCTGTTTCCTGCCGGGCGAAGCGCAGATCGGTCGAAGTGTTGCCATCGGTATGCGTGGCTTGAAGCGCCGCTTGACGGAAATAGCCGTCGCCAAACCCCGGATAAAACTCAGCGTGGCGGTCGCCCGCCTGCAACTGCGCCAGCGGCCCTCCGATACGCCCATAGCCAAGCTCGTACAGACGCCCGTCGTCCCCAACCGCCAGCGTGAGGGCTGAATGCGCGGTGGCGATGGCAATGACCGGCGGGTTTGCCCGCGCGGACGAGAGGGCGCCATCCATTTCGCCAAAGACGCTGGCAGCGAGGAGGCACAGGGTTAGCCGGAGCAGGGGATGCTTATTCATGGGTCGTGGTGATGGATTCAAATTAAGGGGTTTCCAAAAGATAAAATTGCCCCGGCGCGCCCGGATTGAGGCCAATGGTGATATTGAAATGGCCGCTGGAATCGAACTGATTCGTCGCAATGGCCGTCCATTGAGAAAACGGTGTTGTGACATTGGTAGCCGTCAGAAGAACCAACGGCCAGCCTGGAATTCCGTTAGTGCCGCCGAGAGTGAACTGGTTGCCGTTCATGGATAATGGGGTGTTAAACGCCGGCGTGGGCGGGGCGCTGGTCAGAGTCAAACGAAAGAGCTTGGCCTGTTTGGCGTTCAGGCTTATGTTGAAAGACCCGGAGACCGCCTGGGAAGTACCGTCCCATAGATTCGTGGCGGCAAATGTTCCCGCCGGCAGGCCAACTCGGCTCAAAGTCACCGTTTCATTCGTCGCGGCGGACGTGTAATTGAAGACAGCGAGGCACCACGTTGAGCCGTCCTGCCGCATGAACATGGTTCCGGCGCTGGTGCCGGTATTGCCTTCCACCGGCAGGAACGTTTCCCCGACGCTTGCGACGGTGTTGATGGCGGCATTGGTCAGGCACATTTGCGCCACGCTCACGCTGCTGGAGTTTGTGAGAATGCTGCCATTCAGAAAAATCCCGGTAATGGCGCAGTTAATAAGCCGGCTCTGGTCTTCGTTGGTGTCGGGGCCGTTGTCAAACACCATGAGGTCGGGGTCATTGAACGGATACAGCTTGTCCAGCCACCAGCCATAGTTCACCGAGTTCATCGTGTATTCCGTATTGGAAATGCGCGATTCATACGCGTCACAGGCAATGCGGCGGCTGTGAGCATATTGATACGGAAAGAGCGGCGCGATCGATTCGCTGATAAACATGCTGCCGTTGACCTGATTGAGCAGGAACTGCATGCCCTCGTTGTAAGCCTCCATGCCGGTTGTGATGTTGGTCTGGTAATGGACGCCTTCGAGCGCACCATGGGAAAGAAAATCAATTTTGAGATAATCAAATCCGTCGCTGATGAAACTGTTGATTTGATTGTAAATCCAATCCTTTGTTCCCGGATGAGTCGGGTCCAGCGCGATCGCGCCATCGTAGGAAATGGGCGTTCCATTGGTCGTGCGCAGATAAAAATCGCTCCAGTAATAATCTGAGCCGGGCGCAATGCTGTTGCTGCCTTGCGAAGCCGTTCCCCAATACGTGAAGGGGGTAAAATAGATGCCCGCTTTCTGTCCGTTATTGTGACAATGGATGACGAAATCCTCCAATTCCGACTCGTTCAGGTTATAGGTCCCGTACGAATCCAGATTCACATAGACCGTTCGGTTGTTGGTAAAACCATACGGCTGAAAGTTTGTGTGGATGGAATCAGAAACCGCGATGGCGGCGTCGTAACTGATATTGCTCTGGTAGTTCGTTACACCCCAACTGTTCCAACCGAATGGCACGCCGTTGGTCCAGGCCAGTCCCGGGGCAAATTTCGCATTCTCAGCGGCATAATTTTGCATGGTGATTCGCCAGTCCTGGCCAAAACCGACAAACACCGTCGGCGAGGAAATGACGTTTCCTGAAATGAAACCATGCGGCTGCACGTCCCAGGGCGATGGGTTGCCGCCATTGACGTGCATTTGGTCGAGTTTATTGTTTGAGCCGCTGAACCAAACCCCGCTTTTCCACGTGTCGTGCGTCACCGATCCCACCACCATGCCGTTGCGTGTCGTGTTGTCATAAAACGCCGACACCTCGTAACTTGTGCCCGAATTGTTCATCGGCATCGCATCGTACGTGGAAAAATCGTCGTTATCAAAGGGTACGAAGAGAACGCGGTTGTCGTTCGTGACGCCGATATCCACGCCGCCGGTGGTGCTGACCACCACCGGTCCCATCCAGTTGGCGCTGACATTGGTGCCGCTCATGCTCACGCTGGTCAAAAAACTGTCATTCTGGTCCAGGATGAAATACTGCGTCATCGCCGGCAATCCGGCGGCGTAGGAGGTCACCGACACCTCGTTGCTGCTGACCACGGACCAGGTCCGGTTGCTGAAATTGTTTCCCGTCACATAGCCGCTGTTCAACCCGATGCCGGCGTAAAAGGCCGAGATTTTCTGTGAGTTTTGCCACAGAAACGCCGTCGTGCCGGCGGTCAGGTTATATTGCAGTTGCACGTCGGCGTTGGACATAGTGAGGAGATTGCCCGCCTGCTGAAATGAGGGCGCCGCACACGCGAGCGTTGACACGAGCGCGCAAACGACCGGCGGAAGCGCAAGTTTGCTGATAGTGTTCCGAACGGCCATTTCTCACGACTAGGGGGCCGTGCCCTGGGGACTGGTACTCGGCTGCCAGTTAAAGTGCCAATATAATGTCCACAAACTTTGCAGTTTTACCACTTCCACATGAGTGTCCACAAATCCCACGCAGATGCTGCCAGGCAGGTTCCAGGTAACACCTCCCGCCCCGGCTCCGGGAAGAACCTGTGTGGGCGCAGCGCCGGCGGCCCGTCCCCAATGCCGGCAGATACAACAACGCTGCATTCCTTCGCCAAGGGTTCCCGCGCTCGTTGCCGAGACCCCCGCAGGGTTGAAGAGATTGACGTTGGGCGGGTCGGTTCCCAATGGATCCAAATTAATCCACACACTATCCATAAACACGGGCGTTAAGGAGGGAAACCTGACCGTGGAATCCTTCGTGTAGAGGAACTGCGGATACGTGGTGGCATTGTTCAGGCCTGCGGTGGGACCCGGGGCCAGCCAATCGTTTTTGGCATAGCTGGCGGTGTAATTCGTTTCCAAAGTCCAATTCCACGCCGAATCGGACGTTCCCAGCGGATTCGTCAAATTATGGGGATTGCCGGTATTTGGCGCGCTGGGACACAACAGCACGTTGCGATTTTGGTACTCCGCAAGCATGACGCCCATCCAATCGCCTTCACTCAACGAGGGATTGCTGTTGTTAGGCCCCATCCAAACCTGATAGTCATCATAATACAGCTTGCTGGAGATGGTCATTTGCCGAAGATTATTGAGACAATTGACTTGTTGCGCCCGCAATTTGGCGCCTTGCAGGACCGGCAGCAGGATTGCCGCGAGAATGGCGATTATCGCAATCACAACCAGCAATTCGATCAGGGTAAATCCACCCGCCCCGCGCTGGCCATGCCTGGGACACTCTTCCAGCGCGCAGGCAGGCCTTCCGGCCCCGGCCGACTTTTCTATTTCCACTGCTTTCATATATTTACCTTACTCCCGCTCTTACAAAAGTCACCCATCTGAAAAGCGGCCGCCCGATTATCGGACTTCAACTTTTTTTCCTCCTATGGCGTCTGCAGGATGTAAAATTCCACCGGCACGCCGGGATTGATGACATTGGTCGTCAAGCTGATGGTTCCATTGGCGCCAAAGTTATTCGTTAATACCGGCGTCCACACGATTGGCGCCAGGAGGTTTGTAGTTTCCATCAGCACATACTGTCCATTGTCCGCTCCATTGGTCGCCATGATCGTCAGCGTCGTTCCGCTGACGGCGATGCCGGTGATCTTCGGTCCCGTCGCGGGCGCGATGGACAGGGTGCCGTTGACCGCCAGATTGCTCGTATTCCAGACCAGGCCCGGCCCGGGTGTCGTCGGCAGAATCGTGCTAAACGCGCCGCTATAGCTGGCTGCGCTGAACAACTGGAAGGTGTTTCCGGCGGCCAGCGCCGTCGCGGAGATGTTTGTCAGCGTCAACGTCCCGCCGTAGGCCAGGGCGCCGCCTGCCGACAGCGCGTCATTGTTGGTGGCGTTGAGTTTCATGAGAATGTTGCCGGCCAGAGTGGCATTTCCGGACACACTCAGGGTTCCCAGATTCGTCGCGGTGCTGGTGGCTCCGGGCAGGATCGTGCTCCCGGCGCCGGCATTCAGGATGCCCGTGACATTTCCAGCGCCTTCCAGTGTTTGGCCGCTGGCCAGCGTCAATGTGCCGTCCGCGCGATTGGCGACAATCAACCCCGCCGGGCCGTAGCCGCCGGTACCCAGGCTGATGACCGCGCTGTCGGATATCGAGCCGTTGCCAGCCAACGATAGCTCCATCCCGGTGCGGATGTCGGTGATTCCCTGGTAAGTGTTGGCGGCGGCGAAGACGAGCGGGTAACCGCCGTAATTATCCAGATAGAAACCGCCCACGCCGCTGATTGTGTTGCTAAAGGTGACAGGCGCGTCCCCAACTTCGATATGCGCCACGCCGTTGAGGGTGACTGTGCCGGAATAGACCAGGCCGCTGCCGCTGCCGCCGCTGACGCTGTATTGATACAGGTTCGCGCCGTTCTCCAGTATGAATGAGGTCTGCAGGCGATAATCGCCGGACCCGCCGCTCGGCTGGAATATCCAGCTCGCCGTGGGAAGGATATGCACAATTTTCGCGTAACCGTTGTCGCCGCCGGCAAGGTCGCCATGTTGGATGTAGAAGACCATATTGGAATGCAGCGTGAGGACATTGGTGGGATTTCCCAGGCAGAGGCCCAGGTCTTCGGTTTGCAAATTCTGCCCGCTGCTGGTTGTGTAAAGGTCAATGTTCCCCAGGTTCGTGTCAAAGCCGATGTCATACCACTGTGAATAGCCGCCTACAGTGACGGTGAGATTGTAATTGCTGCCGCCGCTGCTCAAAGTCGTGCCCGCGCCAGGATAGCCCCAATCGAAGCGCCCGGCGCCCGAGAAGCTCGCGTTGCCAGTCAGAGTGATATTCTGGCCAAGACCATACGTGCTGCCGTCGCTGTAGAGCGGGTTTCCGGTGAATTGAATGGCGCCGTTGCCGTTGGCGCCTGTTCCGGCCACCCTGATCGGCTTATTGAAGAACCCCGCATCGCCCGGTGGATAACCGGCCGTCAAGTTCACCTGCAAGGTTGCCCCGTTGCTAACAATCAACGTGCTTGTGCTTGAGCCCGCCGCCGCAGTGACGCCGTTTAGTTCCACCGTGCCGGCGCCAACCGTCAAGTTGCCGGTGAAATTGTTGGTGTTGTCAATGGTCAGTGTGCTGCTGCCCAGTTTGACGAGGCTCGCGGTCCCGCCGATTTGGCCGGTGCCTGCAATCGTGTAATTCGTAGTGGAATTGTTGGTGATCACTGCCGGCACAACGACCGTGCTTGACGGGATGGTGATGGTGGTCGTCGGATTGGCGCTATTTGTGATCGTGTCATCAAATACCACCGTATCCGGGTTCAAATACACAGAATTCGTCAGTGTCGTGAGGTTTGTCCAGTTGATGGACGAAGCGACGTCCCACTGCCCGTTGTTGGCGTTATTGTTCCACTTCAGCAAATCCCCCTGACCGCTGACGACCAGAAGCACCTGGGTGGCGTTGGTCACAACGTTGAACGTATAGACGGAAGGCGAGGTTGACGAAGCCGTCAGCGTGCCGTTCACGGTCAACCCGCCCGTATAGTTGAATAACGTGTAGGTGCCGCTGGCCAGATATCCATTGAGTACGTTGATGGTGATATTGAAGTTGTTGCCGTTAAATGTCAGGCCGCCGGTCACGTTGACCAGGGAATTCACGCCGCCACCCGGCGTGGTGGTCGTTCCCAGGTTCATCGTCATCGTCGCGCCGCTCTCGATGGTCAGTCCGCCGGCGGCGTTGAAGGTTCCGGCGGTGCTCGCGGTGCCCGGTGTAAATGCGCCTGATACATCCACCAATCCGTCGGCCGTCCCCGTGCCGGTCAGCGTGGTGCCCAATGTGGTGGTGATGCCCGAGCCGACCAGCCCGGTAAGTCCCATTTGACCGGCATACAACTGCACCAGGCCGGTAAATGACGGACTGTTGCCTGCCAGGATGGTTGTTCCGGCGCTGCTATTTTGTTCCAGGACGCCCGAACCGCTCAAGGAGTTGCTCAAGGTCAGTGACGTGCCCCCGCTAATGTTGAGGTACTCAAGGCCATCAATCGTCATCGGACCCATTATGACGTTGGCTCCGGAATTATTGGCTATGGTCGCGGTACTCTGAAAATCCACCGCCTTGTTGACAACATTATTCGGGCCCCAAAACGACAAATACGAGCCGGGTGTGATGGCCAGCGTGTTGGTGGGATTGCCAAAGGTTGTGGTGCCATAGACGCCCAGGTTTCCGGAGGCAATGGTAATGTTCTCCACATTGGTCACAAACAGATAGGCCCACTCGTAGTATCCTGAACTGCCGCCCAACGTGCTGTTCAGCGTCAGATTGTGAACGCCTCCCAGGATGCACGCGGTGCCATTCCGCGAACCCAAATCCCACCGGTTTGGATTATTGTTGTCAAAGGCCGTGTCGGCAGCCAGAAGGATATTCGTGGCCACCGCCGGTCCGGGGTTGTCGTAGATCGCGCCGCCGCTGTCTATGAGCGCGCCGCTGCCGCTGGCACCCGTGCCGGATAAAATAATGGGCTTGGTCGCGTTATAGCCATTGACGTCGAGCGTCGAGCCGCTTGCAACCGTAATCGCGTTGTTGCCCGCTCCGGCGGCCGTGCCGCTGCCAAACTGCAGTGTGCTGTTATTTGTCACGAAGATCGGACCGCTAAATGAGTTGCCCCCGGCTAATTGGAGCGTGCCGCCCCCGGCCTGAACCACCGCACCCGAACCGGCAATCGCGTTGTTGATCGTGGGGTTGTCCGAGCGGTCATAGGCCAAAACGCCATTGTCAGTCACCGTCCCGGCAGGAAGATTGCCGTTCGCGTCGCCGTTGCCCACCTGGAGGACGCCGCCGCTGAGGGTGACGCCGCCGGAGAAATTGTTGTTCCCGCTGTTGTCAATCACGAACGTTCCCGCCCCTTGCTTCGTCAAAGCGGCCGAACCGCTGACTGCGCCGCTGCTGCTCCAGGTGTAAGCCAGTGCGTTGTTGCTCACCGTAACGCTATTGGGCATGAAAGTGGCCGTCAAATTGACGAGTCCCGAAGCCGCGCCGTCCACAAATTGCACGCCGTCTCCGTCAACGTAGGTGCTTGTGGCCCCGCTCCAGTTGGCTGAGGTCGTGTCCCAAAGGTTGTTACCGGCGCCGTCGGTCCACGTCTCAACGGATGGACCGCTCGTCAAGACCAGGTCCACCGATCCATTTGCGGTGTTGTTGACCAGATTCCCCGCGAAATGCGGCGGCAGCGTGCCCAACCCGAAATTATAACCAGACCCGCCGATGCTGCCCTGGTATTTGATGATCGAAATCGTGACTGGAAAGCTCGAAAACAACGGGGCGGCCGTGACGTTAATCACGTTAGTCGTCCCGGGAGTTGTCAAGCTGGCGGCAAAAATGTTCGTTACGACGCCGGTCTGAACCGCCACGTTGAGCGTCGAGTTGGAAAGGGATAGAGAACTGAAGGGCGCGGCCACCGTGCCGCCCGTGCCCGAAAGAGTCAACGTGCCGCCCGCCACATTGATGGTCGCGGTACCGGCTCCATTGGTAATAGTTCCGGCCTGAAGAGTGCCGCCATTGATGTTGATCGTTCCGGCAGTGCCGGGTGTCAGGGTTCCCGCGAAGGCGCCCAGTGAAAGCGTGCCGTTCACAATGAGCGTGGCGCTCGCGCCGTAGGTGCTGTTACTGTTGATATTCACCGTCCCAACGGCCATGCCGCCTGCGCTGCTTTGCTGCCGGCCAACGTAGGCGCTGCTGGCATTGATCGTGCCCATGTCAAAACTCAGCGTGCCGACGGCCGCACCGGCGCCCGAGCTCGACGCCGCTACTTCCAGGGTGCTGATCAGCGCATTGACCGAACCGCCGCTCAAATTGCAAAGGGCCTGGCCGGGAATAGTGTCGCTGGTGTTGCAGACATACAAATCGTTGATCCGCCCCCCGCTGGCCGAGCTGTTCAGAACCGCGGTGGGCGGAGTCGCTCCCCCGAGAAACGCCGGGTTGAATTCCACAATGGCGCCGTTGGTGGACGTGCCCGTTTGGCCAATATTGAAATTGCCCGAACTGCCCAGGGTAATTGTATTGTTCATTCCCAGATAGAGTATGACCGGCAGGGAATTGGAAGTGGAACTGGATTGGTTGCACATCTGAATGCCGGCGCCCAGGACAATATTGTTGGTTTTTGCCAGGTAAAGGACACCGTTGAGGCGCGGCGTGTTGTTGCCCCCGCTTGAGGCCAAATAAATGTATGAGTTGGCGCCGCCGCTGGGCGCAATCATCGAAAAATTATCCAACCCGGACAGGTTGAGGGTCACGTTGTGCGTGTCATTCGCCGTCCCTGAACCCTGCCCGACGTTCAGGCCGTTGTTGCTGGCGGGGCTTATGCTCAAAGCGGCTCCGGGCCCTTCGATTGTGATCGTTTCCACCGCGTTGGCCGGCGCGGGGCTTCCCGTGTGCAACTGGTCTGCGCCCACCTTCAAATTGCCGTTGCCGGCATCGAGTTGCATCGTGATTCCCGGAAGGATCAGCGTCGTATAATTCCCATTGGTCGGCACGTAGTCCAATTCCCAAATCGGCATCTGCGCTATGTCGCTCACGTTGTCGAGGACGTTGTTGACGGCGGTGCTGGTGTTGGGATTGGCGCCGACGCCGGTGAATTCCACCTGGTTGTAATACGTTGCGCTGCCGCTGGGGCTCCAGGTGCCCGGCGGAATCGGCCAGTTGGCCGCATCACTCCAGTTGGTGTCCGCGCTCACGCCGGGCACACCGCCCCAGTAGGCGTTCGCCGCGCGCGCCGATTGGAATGCGCAAAGGCAAAGGGCCGCAATCATGAGCCGCCCCGGCAGCTGTTTCAGAGCAACGATTTGGAATGATGTCTTCATGGGTCTTTTCAGTTTGTCTTGGTTTTGTCCTGTTGTGGTTTGCGCTTAAAAGTCGAAGTGATGCGTCCCCCGCCGCCGCCACGGCCGCGCTTCCGTCAAGAGAGTGACTCTCGGCGAATAACATGCATGTGGCGCAGCTTTCACAGTTGGGTGCCTACCGTTATACTCGCGGATAAAACCCTTAACAATGCACTTTTGCGGACAAAATTAGAACCTTTTTCGTCAGCCCAAAAAACGCGTAATTACTCGGATAAAAGGGCGGGGGATTGAGCGCGGCCTCTCGTTGACGCGTCGCTAAATGACATTTTTTATCATTCAGCCCGGAGGCGCCAAATCGGGACGGGGTGGGGGGAAAAGCCGTGCGCAGACAGCAGGGCCATACGGCGCCGTTTTGCCTTTGAGGTATTCGCCGGGGCGAGAGTTATGTAATAGACCGGCTAAAACTTACATCACCGCGCCGTCGTCTTCCGCCGATGATTGTTTGCGGAATTGTGCCGGCGTCATGCCCATCTTTTTTTTGAAAATCCGGTTGAAGTATTCGGTGTGCGTAAAGCCGATTTTTTCCGCGATATAGGCAAGCGAAAAATCGGTTTCGACCAGCAACTGTTTGGCGCGATTGAGGCGGAATCGCAGGATATCATATTTGGGAGAGTGCCCCGTGACTTTCTCGTACCGCCGCTCGAGCGTGCTCCGCGACCATCCGGTCAGTCGCACGACGTCGCCTACGTCAATGCCATCACAGGTGTGTTCCCGGATAAACCGTGCCGCCGCGGCAATCTGCCGGTCTTCGATGGCCAGCACTTCTGTTGAGCGCCGCGTGACCACGCCCTTGGGCTGGATGAAATAACGATGCGGCAGCGGTTTTTTGCCCTGCATCATTTCGTCCAGCAGCATGGCCGCTTCATATCCGACTTTCTCGGTGTTCGGGACGACGCTGGACAGTGGCGGGTCCGACAATTCACAAAGCAACTCTTCGTTGTCCACGCCGATGACCGCCACTTCGTCCGGCACCACCACCCCGGTGGTCCGGCACGCGTTGAGCACCTGTTGGCCCCGCATATCGTTGCACGCCATCAATCCGATCGGTTTGGGCAATTCCCGGAGCCAGCGTTCAACCAGGTCACCGTCTTCGAGTCCTATTTCTTCGTATTGTGCCGTGCTGGACTGGTGGCGGTTGTCGGCCACTCCAAAAATGTGGCATCGCAACCCGCTTTGCTCGACGCTTTGCACAAAACTGTCGCGCCGCTCATCGGAATAATCCGCGCCGTTGAAGCCGCAAAATCCAAAGTGCCGGAAACCCCGGTCCTGCAAGTGCTCAAAGGCCAGCCGTGCGGACGCCGCGTTGTCCGTCAGCACCGATGGCATGCTCATTTCCGGCTCGGTGTTTTTCAGGAAGACCGCCGGAATGCGATGCTTGCGAATAAACTCGTTCAAATTGCGGTTTTCCAGCCGGCTGATGATGCCTTTTCCATTCCAGTGGTTGAGCCAGGCCGGCAAGTCATCGCAAAAGCTCAGTTCCTGAAAAAAGATAGACCAAGGGTTATGGTCCCGGACATATTTTGCGATGCCCAAAAGAGCCCCCCGGCCGTAAGCCCGGGAAGATTCCACCAGCAAAGCAACTCGCGGTCGTCTCGGTGGGCTTAGGAATTTCTTCATGAAGACTCAGGGAAACCATACCATGACCATCAAAAGAAGCAAGGCTCGACATTCGTCGCAAAATTTGCAATTGAACCGTCGAACCCCTTAATCTCAAGTTTGTGCAGATTCACCTGGGAAAAGCCGATTATGCCATCCTGGCGGCTTATTTCTGTCTGGCCATCGTCATCGGCTGGGCGGGCCGGCGTCATCTGCGCCGGAGCGGTGATTTCTTTCTTTCCACTCGCTCGCTGCCCGCCTGGGTGACGGGGCTGGCCTTTCTCTCGGCAAACCTTGGCGCGCAGGAAGTGATCGGTTCAGCGGCCTCGGGCGCGAAATATGGCATTATGGCCGCTCATTTCTATTGGATGGGAGCCATTCCCGCGATGGTCTTTCTGGCTGTCTTTATGATGCCCTTTTATTACGGTTCAAAGGTCCGCTCCGTCCCCGAGTATCTCAAACTCAGGTTCGACGAAAAGACTCACGGCTTCAACGCCATCACGTTTGCGGCCACGGCGATCATCGTTTCGGGAATATCCCTGCACACGGTGGCGTTGCTCATTTCGACCCTCGTGGGCTGGAGTTACGGCCTGTGCATCGGTGTCTCATGCCTCATATTGTTCATCTACATCTTTCTCGGCGGGTTGACGTCGGTGATTTACAACGAAGTATTGCAATTTTTTACGCTCGTTCTTGGCCTGGCGCCCCTATCGGTGATGGCCCTGCGCCAATCGGGCGGTTGGGAGCCACTGAAACACACCCTGGCGGTCGCGGCGGTGAACCGCCATTTTCCGCCGGGCGCCTGGACCGAGTTATGGCGGTTCACGGATAACCCGGCTCATAACCCAATGGGAGTCGGCGGGTTCGGGATGGTGGCAGGATTGGGATTTGTCCTGTCCTTCGGCTATTGGTGCACTAATTTCTCGGTCGTTCAGCGTGCCATGTCTGCGCGTTCCATGTCCGCCGCGCAAATGACACCGCTCATCGCGGCGGTGCCCAAAATGCTTTTGCCGGCGCTCATTGTCCTGCCGGGCATGGTGGCGATGGCGCTGAACACTTCGGGTCACGGTTCATTCCTTCCGCTGGCGCCCGACGGAACTCCCGATTACAACCTTGCGATTCCGGCGCTGATGCAGCGCTATTTTCCAACCGGCCTGCTGGGCATCGGATTCACCGCTCTCGTGGCCTCATTTATGTCCGGCATGGCGGCAAACATAAGCGCGTTCAATACGGTTTGGACTTTCGATATTTACCAATGCTACCTGGCGCGCAATCGAGCCGGCACGCATTACCTCTGGGTGGGGCGGTCGGCGACCGTTGTCGCCATCCTGCTCAGCATTGGCGTTGCCTATGTCGCGTCGTCAAAATTCAACAATATCATGGACATGCTGCAACTGGTCTCAAGCTTTGTGAATGCGCCCCTCCTGGCCACATTTTTGCTCGGCATGTTCTGGCGGCGCGCCACCGGGCACGGCGCTTTTGCCGGGTTACTCGGCGGCACCCTGAGCGCGGCCATCGTTCAGGGAACCTCGCTGGTCGCAGGGAACGCACCCGGCCTCAAGGGAGGCTGGCTCGGAGTTCATTATGCTTTCGCCAGCGAAATGGCCCAAAGTTTTTGGATCGGAATTGTCGCCTTCGGCGTCTGCTTTGCGATGACCATCCTTGTTTCCTTAACGACCTTGCCATCCCGGTCCGATGCGGAATTGACCGGCCTGGTATTTTCCCCGACCTCCTGGCGCGGGCCCGCTCCCGGCCAATGGGCCTACCATCCCCTCACGGTCGGCATCATTATCCTGATTGTATCCCTGGCACTGAATATTGTTTTTTGGTGAAATATGTTTTCGGCGGAAGCCGTGGCCGCACCGGTGCTTGGAGCGCGACTGTGTCCCGTCTCTTTTGGTTAAGTCTAGTCACTCTCAAAATTGTTCAACGGGCCTTCGCCTTTGAGGGCTTCAAGGATGTTCCTGGCGGTTTCGTCGGTGGGATAGTATTTCATGACCTGGGCCAGGCAGCCCAGCGCGGCCCGTTGACTGTCCGCGGTATTTTCCAGGCCGTAAAATATGGCGGAGTCCAGGCTCAACTCGCGCCAGCGCATCCAGGCTGCCGGCCCGGGCGTCATCCTGCCGATGAGTCCGCTAATATCGTTCAGTTGATCCTGTATTTGGGACAAATCATCCGGCGCAAGATCCCGTTTCAACGCGAGTGCCACCTGAAATAACGGCGCCGTGGCGTTGTTGGTATCCGCATCGGCGGCGAGTTGGGACTGCGCCTGTGCTTCGTTCCATTTTTCTTGCGCGACGCAGGCCCTGGCCAGCAACAGATGGTTCCGCGCGGTATCGTTGAACTTCAATCGCGCCTCGCAAACGGCGCGAAATGGAATGTCCGCGTGATCGGCCTGCAGGCTCAGCAACAACAGGTCCCACGATCGCTCGCGCGATGGGTCGAGCAGGATGGCCCTTTGAAAATTCACGGCGGCGGATTGCGGGTCTTTCATGGTCCAATTGAGAAAGCCAAGAAGTTCAAAGGCTTTCGCCGCCGCTTTTTTGTCAGGGTCCTGCGCGCAATCCGTCAACCGGCCCAGCGCGCCCAGAATCAGCCGCCGGCTTTCCGGCGGCAGCGCGTCGAAATTCTCAGGACCGGCTTTGGCCTCGGTTCCGTTCTGAACCCATTCAAAATACGCAGGCAAAGCGATCGCGTCGGAATTGTTCGGGTCCAAAGCCGCTGCCTTTTCCAGGTTGGCAATGGTTCCTGCGGACAGGAACGACAACCAGGCATCCGGATTGGACGGTCCATTATTGCGCCAGTGGCTGAACAAACAGCTTTCCCAATTCGATGCGGTCAGGTAACCGGCGCGTTGGACGTATACCTGCGCCTCCTTGGGAGCAAGCGCCACCGCGCGGTCGAAACACCGGCCCCCCTCGCGCAACGAATCCTCCGCCTCTGACAACGCGGATTCCGACGGACGATAATCCAGAATCTCGCGGGCCGGTGGCTGGCCGACGACCGGCTGGTCCCGGAAATTTTCCGGCAGAACCGAATTGAGTTGATGGAACGACAAAAAATTTCCCAAACGCGCCCAGCATTGCCAGTCATTGGACGAAACGAGCGTTGCGCGCCGATAAAGGCTTTCGGCTTCCTCATCTTTTCCCTGGCCCCACAAAGCTTCCGCGAGATTGTCAAGGTTCCCGCCATTTTCCGGATTGGCCGCGGCGCGCTTCCGGCAAATGGCTTCTGCCTGTTGATAACAATCGCGGACTTCGCCGGCGTCGTTTTGGTATTCCAGCAGCGCTCCCAGCTTCAGCAACGATTCAGCGTCGCCGGGCTGCCGGCTTAAATTGTCGCGGAGACCGGAAATCTCGGAACCGTTCGCATTGACCGAGACCGCCCAACGATCGCCGAACAAATTGAGGCCGTAATTATAGGCCGCCGCAATTCGCGGAAATACAACCAGGTCCCGGAGCCGTGGACTTCCACTCGGCGGCGCCGCGGCAAAGGCAGGAAGCGCCAAAGAAAGCACCGCAGCAAGCGTGCCTCTTCCCAAAAGTAATCTGCGTTGAAAATTTTTTTTCAATTGTCCCATCGAAACAAAATGCGTCATGCCCATCGCGGAAGAACCCGTTGTTCGACGCATTATTATTTGCCTGTTTTTCGTAACCCTGCAGGTCGTTTCCGACTGCATAGTGCCTGTTATTTTTTTACGTACCCGTTAGTTTGAAACCATTCGACTGCATCGGCGAGAGCCTGTTTTGGCGGCGTTTGGGGCAGCCCCAATTCACGCACTGCTTTCCCGGCATCGAACCACATTTTATACCTCGCCATTCGCACTCCTGCAAGTGGAACTTTTGGGGGACGGCCGGTTATTGCGGAAATTCTCTCGCTGACATGTCCGGCCGCGAGGGCGACCCAGTGGGGAATTTTCATTTTTGGCGCCGGAATAGAGGTAATTTCCTGCAAAACGCGCAAAGTTTCCTCCATCGTCCAGTTGCCTTGCAAATTGCCCAGAATATAACGTTCGCCGACGTTCCCCTTTTCAGCGGCCAAAATATGCCCGACAGCCACGTCGCGAACGTGGACCCAATTGAGGCCGGTCTCGATGTAAGCGGGCAACTTGCGATTGAGGAAATCCACGATTGTCTGGCCGGTGGGGGTGGGCTTTACATCGCGAGGCCCGACGGGCGCGCTCGGGTTGACGATGACGATCGGCAAGCCCGCGCGCACGAGCTTGATGGCGACCCCTTCCGCCTGCCATTTGGAATGTTTATAGGGATTGCTCAGTTGTGCTTCGGATGCGACCGCCGATTCATCGGAAGGAATCAGGACGGTCTTGTCCGTTTTCGGCAGGCCGACGCAGCCGACCGTGCTGGTATGGACAATGCGCCGGCATCCCGCTCTTCCGGCCGCTTCGAGCACATTTTCCGTTCCCGTGACGTTGGTCTCGTACATGGGCGCGTAATCCCGCAACCAGAGGTGATAGCTGGCGGCCACGTGAAAGCACCAGTCGCAGCCTTCCAGCGCGCGCCGAAGCAGATTGGGATCGAACAGGTCGCCGGTAACCGGCTCGAATTGGGCCCCGGCCAGCGCGCGGGCATCCGCGCCGGGCCGCAGGAGGGCCTTGACACTGTGGCCCCGGGCGAGCAACTCATGAATGAGATTTGACCCCACAAATCCCGAACCACCGGTGACAAAACATTTCATACAGAAGTAGCGAGGCTGATTTTGCGGAAAAAAATTTAAAATTTCCATAAAAAGTTTCTGAGTTCTTGACAGAAAGATGAAATTGTGGAATTAATTTAAAGCGTTCTATGCAGGCTAAGAACGGTGTCAGAAAAAATACACGCGCCCAATATCGCGAACTTGACGTGAAGATCGGATTCATGGAAGGAATTGTGCGCCGTGATCCGGATTATGTGGATGCCCTCCAGCTTCTGGGAGACCATTACACACAGCGCGGTCGTTTTAGCGAGGGCCTTAACGTGGACGAGCGTTTGGCGCGGCTTGAGCCCCGAAATCCCATTGTCTATTACAACCTCGCCTGCAGCTATTCATTGACCGACCAGTTTGACCGCGCCGCCCAGGCCCTTGAGAAAGCTCTGGAACTGGGGTACAAGGACTATGCCTGGCTGGCCAAGGACCCGGACTTGAAAAAATTCCGGCAGCAACCGGCCTTTCAATCCATCCTGAAGAAAATCCCCTGGCGCGAAATTAAAGTCCGCTAACCGGCCGGCCCTCTCCCTCCGGGTGACATTTCCGTAAAAATTTTTCGCGCGTTGAACGTCCGCCGTAGTTTTTGAACCTTTGCCGCCGCGCTTGCGTCCTTAATTGCGTAGGAGCCGACGTGAGGAGGCTCTAACCAAAGCAGTTCATGGAAAAGGATCGCAGTCCTTCCATAAAAATTTGAGTCCCCTCACGCCGGTTGCTACGCTTCGAGGAATTATGAACGTCACCATCAACGGCCGAACGCAACACTTCCGCACGGTGTCCTTCGACTCTGGAACTAATTCCGTCCGCTTGATTGAACAGCGCCTGCTGCCGCATGAGTTCAAGATTGTTTCCATCCGAAATTTCCGCGATACGGCGAAGGCCATCCGCGATATGGTCGTGCGCGGCGCGGGCGCGATTGGCGCCACTGCGGCCTACGGCCTGGCCCAGGGCATCCGGGCCTTCCGCGGCGGGGATTTGAACGCCTTCTCCGCGAATGTCGCGACCGTCTATCAAACCCTCAAGGAAGCGCGTCCCACGGCCGTTGATCCCGTCAACGCCATGAATGCCGTTTGCGCGGCGATGCGCGCGGGCGAAAGCATCGAGGAAAAACAATCTCTGGCGCTGGCGGCCGCTGAAGAATTTGCGAATGAAGACGTTCGCCACTGCGAAGAGATTGGACGGCACGGCGCCGGGTTGATTCGGAATGGCGCGCGCATTTTGACCCATTGCAATGCCGGCTGGCTGGCGTTTGTGGACGTGGGCACGGCAACGGCGCCGCTCTACGCGGCCCAGACAGCCGGGAAACGATTTCATGTCTTCTGTGATGAAACGCGCCCGCGCTCCCAGGGCGCCACGTTGACCGCCTGGGAATTGGCGCAGCAAGGCATTTCTCACCAAATAATCGCCGACAACGCCGCGGGACACCTGATGCAACGCGGCGAGATGGACATGGTCATCGTGGGCAGCGACCGCGTGCTTGGGCGGACCGGCGAAGTAACGAATAAAATCGGCACGTACACCAAGGCGGTTTTGGCCGCGCGCCACAAAATTCCCTTTTACGTTGCGATTCCGCTTTCGACCATTGACTGGAATTTGAAGCGCGGTTTTGACATTCCGATTGAGGAACGGTCTGAAAACGAGGTCCTTGGCGCCTGGGGAATCCTCGAAAGGAAAAAGGAAAAAGGAAAAAGGAAAAAAGAACGCTGTTACGTGCGGGTGGCTAACCCGGCGTCCGGCGCGCGGAATCCGGGATTTGATGTGACGCCGCCGGAATTGATCACCGGCATAATCACGCCGGCGGGCATTCTCCGGCCGCGGGATTTGTGGAAACAACGGGAAGTGTTAAAAAGTTGAATAGTTGAAAGTTAAATTGTCCACGCTCTACATTGCGGGACAAACCCTCGGGGCGCTTCCACCTGGTCCGCGCCACGAACGCCATGCATTGATAATGTTCCGGCCTTCCGGCGTATTTTCCGGGTGCCACTCTGTTTCATCAACGGACTTCACCAGGGTATTTCTCTTGAAATAGTCACCATCGCGGGAAGGAACTTTGCCATTAAAACTTGTTCCCGCAGCGCGCGCCTGCATCGTCTCATCCAGCGTTTTTTTTAATTCCGGTGTGTACTTCAAGAGGTAAGCAATCTTTCGATCGCCGGGAGCCCCATTTTTCCCGCCGAATTCGACCACAAACGCGCGCTCACCTCCATTATCCGGGGGAACCGTTGTATCCGGCATCACGTAAAGTTTCTTGTCGCTCTCGTCGTAGAACCAAACGCGATTCGCGCCGGGGTTGTGATGCAAAAACCGCTCGATTTGAATAAAGAGAAGCCACAACGCCGCCACCAGGGCTACGGCGCAAAGGAGCAGCCTGCTTAATGTTTTGACTCCGGAACTCATCACCTGCTGGCAACCGAAGGCATCGTCTGTTGAGAGTGAAAATTTATCTTCACCGACCACCAGCACTCGCCCGTGTCGCAAGGAATATCATTGGCATTCAATCGCTCGGCGTGTCCGTCTGCAAATGCGTAGTTGGCATCACCGCTATGCCGCTGGCAACCGTATTGGTCCTGCGCCAGACGGTTGAACCCGGGCTGGTCCTCGGATCCATTGCCGCTGGTGTCGGTGCTCTTGATCCACCAACTGTCATCCGCCCAGGTGGTGGGACTGCCGCAACCTCCGTCGCCATACCAGATGAGCTTGGAAGGGCTGGTCACTTCCGAGATTTTATGCAATCCCTCATAGTAGCCTTCATTGAGCGGCCGGCCGAACGGCATGCTGGCGACCTGGGCCGTCGGGTCCGGATTCCCATCCACATGGATCCAGTGGGCTCCGGCGACGCCGATGCCGCTTTGGTTCCATTTCTCGTAGGGGCCGGCGATGCCGATGCCTGTTTGACTCCAGACGGTGCCAGCGGTAAGAGTAAACCCCCCATAGGACGCATCCCATGCCGAGATTCCATCCGCATAAACTGCCATGATTTCAGCCGGACAATCATACACCGAGGGAACATGTGAGACGTAGTCCCAGAGGATGACGCGGTAAGTTGTTTCCACATCTGAGTTGGGCACCGCTGTTTGAAGCGGATTCATCCAGCCCGACTCGTCCAGGGTGTAAGTCATAGACGCCATCGCGAGTTGCCGCTGATTCGAGCGGCAGACGATTGCTTTTCCGCGTTCCATGGCCGATGACAGGACGGGCAGCAACAAACTGGCAAGGATGGCAATGATCGCGATGACCACCAGCAATTCGATCAGGGTGAAGGCAGAACTTGCCCCGGTTTGCCCTTTGCAAACCCTCTTTTTATCCGATCCACACCGCTCCGTTATAGTGGCAGTTTGCACAACAGATTTTGTCTAAAAAATGTGACAAACCCGATTGCTAAAACATCCCGAGTCTTACGGCGTGGCAGCACTTCGTCAATCTATTTTCATTCTTGCTTCAAAAGAAAATACAGCCCGGCATAGACTTTGGGTTCGATCATGAATCCCGCCTGAACTTTTGCCTCAAGCCAGGCATGTACCCCGTTCACCGGCACTTCGTGGACTGTAATATTCTCATGCGCCACCCCGCCTCCGGCGCTCACCCGGCGCAAGCCCGAAGCGCGAAACAATGTCACCAACTCGGACGTCAACCCGGCTGAAGTCGGACCGGTTGTCAGAACATCCATTCGTGCGGCGTCGTACCCGGTTTCCTCGAGAAGCTCGCGTCGCGCCGCTTCCGCCTGCGATTCCCGGCTGTGCTCGGCCTCGTCGCCAATGATTCCCGCCGGCATCTCAATGGTGCGGGTGTGAACGGGAATACGATATTGTTCCACCAGCAGAAGTTTCCTGTCTTCCGTGACCGCCACAATAATGGCCGCGCCGGTGGCATTCACCCGCTCGGCATATTCCCAATGACCTTCTTTGATGAAGGAAAGAAATTTGCCGGTAAATAAAATGGCTCCATTGCTCATGGGGTTATTATCCCGTTCCCGCTCAATTTTTCAACTCATGACATCCGGATCGGTTTCTTCCCAACGCCCCTAAAACATTGACGCGCGGTAGAGTTCATTATAGTTTTGCTCATCGTCATGGACGGGCTTGGCATTTGTCGCAAAATACATGCTTGGTGCAACAGGGCGGCTCAACGCTTGGTACTGCGTCGTCTCATGGCAATCCTCGCCACTCTCGCTTTGGCCGTTTCCGGCTGCTCCATCATGAATCGTCCCCAAACGCCGGTGGCCAGTCAGACCATCAGCTTTGATTCAACCGAAGTTGGCCAATTGCCGGCTGACTTTTCAACGGCGTTAACCGGTGGCGGCGTGCCCGTCTCCTGGGCGGTGCGCGAGGACCCGACGGCGCCGGAAAATCATCGAGTGCTCGTCCAGGAAAGTTCAGACGAGACGAGCTACCGCTTCCCTGTGTGCGTGTATGACAAGGTCGTGGCGAAGGACGTGGCGGCCGAAGTGAAATGGAAGGCGCTCTCCGGCAACGTGGACGAAGCCGGCGGCATTGTCCTGCGCTATCGGCCGGAAAATTATTACATCGCCCGGGCCAACGTGCTGGAGGACAACGTTGACCTGTTCATGACCGTCAAAGGCAAGCGTTTGAAAATTGAAGAGGTCCCGGTCAAAGTCACGAAGGATTGGCACACGCTTCGTTTCGAGGCCAGGGGCAAGCATCTCAAGGTGATCTTTGACGGCCAGACCGTTATCGAAACGAATGACAGTACTTTTTCCCAGCCAGGCAAGGTTGGGCTATGGACCAAGGCGGATAGTGTGTCCGAATTCACCGATTTCAAAATTGAGCCAGTCCAATGACCAACGACCGGGTGTTCATCGCGCCAGACCGGACCGCCCCGGGCCGCGCCGGCGATGCCTGCTGCTGGTTTTAGTCGGATTGTTCATGGCCGGCCACGCGTGGTGCCAGACTCCGGCGATCAGCGGAGGCGTTCTCACCAACCTTGACCTTGCCCAAAATCGCGCCGCTGAATTGAAACAGCCGCTGCTGGTTTTGGTCGCCGAATCAGATGCCTCGCGCGCGAACAATCGTGCCCGCGCCCTCGTCGATTCCCTGGCCGCTGGAGACCTTCGGGACAACACCGTCGTGCTTAGCCTGGATCTGGCGATTTCGCGCAACCGCGCAACCGCTGCCAAGTTCCATGTGACCAATACGCCCGTGTTGTTGTGCCTGTCCTCGCGCGGAATCATCATCAGCCGGGACGACGAAAAGATCAGTCGAAAACTGGTCTTGCAACGAGTGGAAGACGCCACGGGGCAATCCCCGGACCTGGACGCCGAGTTC
>JASHPN010000415.1 GCA_030038175.1 Verrucomicrobiia bacterium | reverse complement strand
CGTAAATGGCTTTTCGCAGGAGGAAGATGTTTATCAGAAGCTGCACATCTTCGTCTTTGCGCGGCAGAAATGCCGCCTCTTGGGCGCTGTCCAAATAGGCTTTATAAAAGATCGCCGAAACGTTCCGGGCCCAAAATTGCGCCCATCCGGCCAGGAAGTTGGTTTGCGCCGGGGGAACCCCGCCGCTTTCGATTTGTTTGAGCATGGCGGCTTGGGCCGCGTAATGAAAGGAACGGATCATTCCCGCCACGTCCCGCAACGGACAGCGTTTGAGGCGGCGCTCGCTGATGGACAGGGAAGGTTCGCCTTCAAAATCTATGATCCAGAAATCTTTGCCGTCATAAAGCACCTGGCCCAAATGATAATCACCGTGATGGCGCGTCCGCAGCGCGTCAATCCGGCGCTGATAAACCCCGCTGAAACGCTTGAGGATATCGTTTTCCAGGGCAATCACTTTCTCCGCCAACGGCAGCACGTCCGTTGGAATGGTTTTGAGTTTCCGGGCGAGCGATTGGAGATTCTGGCGCGTCAGATTGCGCAACGACTGATACAATCCCCGTTGAAAGTGCGGTGTAAACGGCTCGGGGGCAAATCGGCGGTCGGTGGTTTCCGTGGACAGCGCCACGTGCATGGCGGCGGTGCGCTGGCCCAGGATCCGGGCGCTTTCAATATAAGAGCCAATTTTTTCGGCGACCTCGGGCGGCGGCCCGGCCGCAGAGAGCTTTTCAATCGGCGCCGCGGGCACGGGGGCCGATCGCTCCTCCGGGGGCAGGCTTTGCACCCGTTCATAGAAACGGCCCAGTGTATCCAGCGTATATTCCCAGGCGTCTTTGCACTTTGGCAAAAATGAACTCAACACGGCCACGGTCGCCGCTTCGTCACGGCCGGCATGGTATTCCAATGCCCCGGCCAGAGGCGGCGTGAACGCAAACCGCCGCTCGGTGAGATATTGAGCAATTTCAAATTCCGGGTTTTGACCTTCGTCCAGGCGGCGGAAGAGTTTCAGAATCAGTTTATCGCCAAAAAGGACGGACGAATTGCTCTGCTCGGCCTTCATAACGGATGGCTCGAGCTCCAATGCGCCGGCCATTCGCATTTGGCGCAGGAACGCCGTGTGCATGGAGGTCAAATCCCCATTGCTGCCCGGCAAACCGCGCCGGCTGGCGACGATCTCCAGCATGGCCCGGCAAAAATCCTTGTTCGCCATCGCATCGTACACCACCCCGTCGGAGGGCGGATTTTTGACATTGACGCGCGCAAGAACCAGCGGCGCCCAATCGCGGCAAATGGCGTCCATCGGTTCGCCAAAAGCGCACGTCAGAGGCAGGACATAAAGGTCCGGCTCATTTTGGTTGTATTCGACCTGGATGAAAGCGAAAAAGGCCTTTGCCGGCGGCGCAAGCGGCACTGGAATCAGTTCGCGCACGCGCACGGCCTTGACCGTCCTGGCCTTGCCGCCAAACCAGCGGCGCGAGACCAGCCACGTTTGGAGCGCGTGCTCAAATTGCATTTGATGGCAGTCATTGAATATTTCCTCCCAATCTTCAGTGACGCTGAAGAGAGGACGCGCGCCGGCGCCCACCGGCGGCCCGGCGGACTGCACTTGCGCCGCCGCCCTGGCTTCCAGCGAAAACCAATAAAATGAATGCGGCCCCAGCGTCAGAAAATAGGGCTTCTCGGTAATGGGCGGAAATTCCGTAAGCCCGAAGAGTTCGACCGGCACGCGGGACTGATACGCGTTCAGTTCCAGTTCCACGGGCTGAACGAAACGCGACAGGTTGGCCACGACTAAAATGGTTTCATCCTGCCAGCGGCGCACGCAAGCAAAGATTTTGCGATTTTCCGGCTGGATGAATTCCATTGTGCCCAGGCCAAAAGCGCGCCAGCGCTTGCGCAACGTGATCAGCCGTTTCATCCACCACATCAGCGAATGCGGATTGCGCTGCTGTACGTCCACATTCACGGCTTCGTAGTGGTTTTCCGGATCGAGATTAATGGGCAAATAAAGGCTCTGCGGGTTGGCTCGTGAAAAGCCGGCGTTTTTGTCCGCGCTCCATTGCATGGGAGTCCGGACGCCGTTGCGGTCCCCCAGGTAAATGTTTTCGCCCAGGCCGATTTCGTCGCCGTAATAAATGACGGGGGTGCCGGGCAGCGAAAAGAGGAGCGCATTGAGCAGTTCAATCCTTTTGCGGTCGTTGCCGAGCAGCGGCGCGAGCCGGCGCCGGATGCCCAAATTCAGGCGCGCCTGATAGATGTGCGCGTACATGCGATACATGTAGTCGCGTTCTTCATCGGTAACCATTTCCAGGGTCAGCTCGTCGTGGTTGCGCAGAAAGAGCGCCCATTGCGCCGTTTCCGGGATGGGCGGGGTTTGTTGCAGGATGTCCACGATGGGAACGCGGTCTTCCATGCGCAATGACATGAAGAGCCGGGGCATCAGCGGGAAGTGAAAGGCCATGTGGCATTCGTCGCCTTTGTCCGCGCCAAAATACGCGACCGCATCGTCGGGCCATTGGTTGGCTTCGGCCAGCAACATGCGATCGCCGTATTTCTCATCCACGTGCTTGCGCAGCACTTTCAAAAACTCGTGCGTTTCCGGCAGGTTCTCGCAGCCGGTGCCCTCGCGCTCATAGAGATAAGGCACCGCGTCCAGGCGCACGCCATCCACACCCATTCCGAACCAAAAATCCAGGACCTTGAACATCTCGCGATGCACTACCGGATTATCGAAATTCAAGTCCGGCTGGTGCGCGTAAAAGCGATGCCAATAATAAGCGTTGGCCACGTTGTCCCAGGTCCAGTTCGAGGCCTCAGTGTCCTTGAAAATGACGCGCGTACCCGCGTATTTGTCGGGCGAATCATTCCAAACATAGTAGTTGCGCCAGCGGCTGCCGGGCGGGGAGCGCCGGGCGCGCTGAAACCAGGGATGCCGGTCCGAAGTATGGTTCAGCACCAATTCCGTAATCACGCGCAGCCCGCGGCGATGGGCCTCGCGCAGGAAGATCTTGAAATCGGCCAATGTGCCGTACATGGGATGCACGTCGTTGTAATCGGCGATGTCGTAACCGTCGTCCTTGAGAGGGGAGGGATAAAAAGGCAGCAGCCAAATGGCGGTGACGCCGAGATCGCGCAGATAATCGAGTTTCTGCGTGAGCCCGCGAAAATCGCCCGCGCCATCGGCGTTGCTGTCGAAAAACGCGCGCACATGCACCTCGTAAATCACCCCGGCCTTGTACCACAGGGGATCACGCTCCAAAGGAGTAAATATCTTTTTTACCATGTGTAATAATCCACAGCTCCTGTTATACTATCCGAACAGAAAGCGGACTTGTCAAATCACCTGATGGCCAAAAGCCGCCCGACTTGTTCGGCGCATCGTTGGAGCATACCGGGAGCGCGCCGGCGTAACTCGTCTTCTGCCAAGGGTTCCTCCAAAGCAGAGAATGACGCTTCGATTCCAAACGCCCGCGCCTTGCCAGCGTTCGGGCCCAGTGATCCGCAGATGGCGATGGTTGGAATGCCAAGTTTCCGAGCGATCATTGCCACCTCCGCCGGCGCTTTGCCGGAAACGGTTTGTCCATCCAAACGGCCTTCTCCGGTAATGACCAGATCGCAGCCGGCCAGCTTGCGCGCAAGACCAACGGCCTGGGTGACGATTTCCACGCCCGGCCGCAATTGTGCGCCGAGAAACGCAACCAGTCCCGCCCCCAGCCCTCCGGCTGCGCCTGCCCCCGGCAGCTTTGCAACTTTGACGCCGAAATCCCTTCCTATCGTTGCCGCAAGGCACCTCAGCCCGTAATCCAGTTGCTGAACCATTGCCGAGGTTGCTCCTTTTTGCGGACCATAAATACAGGCAGCGCCATGCGGTCCGTATAAGGGGTTAACCACATCACACGCGACGACAATTTTGGTGCGTTTCAATCGTGGGTCTATCCCGGTCATGTCAATGCGGGACAGTTTGGATAACGCTCTACCGTTACCGGCTAATTGACTGTTTTTTCCGTCAAAGAACCTGACACCCAGCGCCTCGGCCATGCCCAGGCCACCGTCATTTGTGGCGCTGCCGCCAATTCCGATGATGATCTCGCTCACCTGCCGATCCAATGCGGCGCGAATCAACTCGCCCGTGCCATGCGAGCTGGCACGCAACGGGTTGCGTTCTTTGGGCTTTAGCAAAGCCAGGCCGCTGGCCAACGCCATCTCGACAACCGCGGTCCGGCCATTGCCGGTAAGGCCAAACGCCGATACAATTTTGCGGCCAAGCGGATCGCATACCCGACAGGTTACGATACGACCGTGAGTCGCGCCGATGATCGCCTGAAGCGTGCCGTCACCGCCGTCTGCCATCGGAATCCTGACGATGAAAACGCCGGATAAAGCTTTTTTGAGACCGCGTTCAATGCAACCGGCGGCCTGGGATGCGGTGAGCGTCCCCTTAAATGCATTCGGAATGACGGCGATTTTCATCGGTTATCCCAGACACCAATTTCACGAATAGACACGAAGACAGATTTTGAACAGGAGCTCACAAAGTCAACGAAGATTCTTTGCTGCCTTCGCAGGCTATTTTCTTACTGGCCGCCGGGAATGAGCCGGGTAAATCCAGGGAGCAAAATGCGGACGTCCGCATGGGACACTCCCTCACGGTCGCGGCTCGGTGGCCATCCTCAGCCCTCAATCTTCCATCTTCGCCGTTGCGCCGCTCGCCGCTTTACTTTCCCCGCATTGTCGCGCATTTTACGTAGATGACGAGACGTTTATTAAATGCGTGGGGCGGCGCGGCCGCACTCGCAGCGGCGCTGATCGCGCATCCTTCGGCGGCGGACGCCGCCCTGGCCAAATCCGTGGTCCTGGAAAAAAATGTGGCCTATTTGCGCGTCGCCGAAACCGGGACGACCCTGGCAAACGACATTTCATCGGCGTTGGATGGCCTGGAGGCGACCAATCCAATTGCCGGGGTCGTTTTGGACTTGCGCTTTGCCAAAGGGACCACCGACGCCGGAGTGGCGCCGGCTGAACGCCTTTTGGAAGAGAAAAAACTGCCTCTGGCTATTTTGATCAACACCCAAACCGCCGCTCCCGCCGCCAGACTGGCCGAAGACCTCAGGGAAGCCAATACCGGCCTGGTGTTTGGCGCCAGTCCGGACAATTTCCAGCCCGATATTCGGATTTCCGTCAGCACGAATGAAGAAATTGCGTTCCTCAAGAGTCCTTATGCCATTCTCAACGAGAGCAACATGGATTCCGAGGCCGACACAAATCTTCTGCCGTACGTGGATATTGATCACACCACCGAAGCGGATTTAGTCCGCGAAAAAATCAAGGACGGAGAGGAAGTCCCCGTTAGCGGGCCGGGCCCGGAAGAGGCTGCCCCGCCTTCCAAACCATTCATTCGCGACCCGGTTTTGGCCCACGGCGTGGATTTCATCAAGGGACTGGCTGTTTTGCATCTGAGCCGGAAGTAAAATCGTAATTGACGATTGGCCGTCGAGGATTCACTTTGAACGTTCGCGCTGGATGAAAACAATCTTGTTTATATGCACCGGAAACGTTTGCCGCAGCCCAATGGCGGAAGGTCTTTTCCGCAAGGCCGCAGACGGCAAAGGTGAATTTCGGGTGATTTCGGCTGGGCTTGGCGCCATTGACGGCCAGCCGCCGACGCCTCACTCCGTATCGGCCATGCGCGAGTTAGGCATTGATATCTCCAGCCAGCGCAGCCGCGCGCTGGTAGTAGATTTGGTCCGCCAGTCCGATTACATCTTTGGGATGACGCATGCCCACGTTGATACCATCAGCCTGCTGTACCCGGCGGCGGCGGAAAAGACCTTTTTGCTTCGCGAATTTGATGATACGATTGAACCGTTCGAAAGGGACATTCCTGATCCGATCGGCTGTCCCTACGATGTCTATGTTCATTGCCGCGACCAGATCGAGCGCGGCATTCAATCGCTTTTAAAATTTATGGAACAACACGAAACTCTTCAGGCGCCAACCGCCGAAACCCATAGCTATGTCAACTTTGCCCTGGGCGCGGACCATGGCGGATTCGAACTCAAAGAATTTCTTAAAAAGCAACTGCTCGCCCGCGGCCTGACGGTGCAGGATTTTGGCGCGCCGGCCAAAGATCCGGCGGACGATTATCCGGATTTCGCCCAACCGGCGGCGCAGGCGGTCGCCGATGGGCGCGCTGAATTGGGCCTGCTGATTTGCACTTCGGGAGTGGGTATTTGCATCACTGCGAATAAAATCCCTGGAATTCGCGCCGGACAGGCTTCCCACGAAAAAGACGCCGAACTGATGAGACGCCACAACGACGTTAATGTCCTCTGTCTCAGCGGCGATACCCGCCCGGAGCTTGCAAAAAAAATCGTCGAGACGTTCGTCGCCGCAAAGTTCGAAGGCGGACGGCACGAACGGCGGGTCAATAAATTGGATATTCGCCTCGCGCCGGTGTCTTTGCGTCTCCGCAATGTTGACCCGGCAGTGGCTGCGGCGATTGAACGTGAAAGGCTGCGCCAGCGGGAAAACATTGAACTGATCGCCAGCGAAAACTTCGTCAGCCCGGCGGTTTTGGAAGCGCAAGGCTCCGTGCTGACCAATAAATATGCAGAAGGCGTGCCCGGCAAACGGTGGTACGGCGGCTGCGAAAACGTGGATGTGATCGAACAACTGGCGATTGACCGGGCCAAAAAACTCTTTGGCGCCGAACACGCCAACGTTCAGCCCCATTCAGGAAGCCAGGCGAACATGGCAGTTTATTTCTCGGTGCTCAAGCCCGGCGATAGAATGCTCACGATGGATTTGACGCATGGCGGGCATTTGACGCATGGAAACAAGGCCAATTTCAGCGGAAGATTTTTTGAGATTATTCATTATGGCGTTCGCAAGGACACCGAGCAGATTGATTATGAACAACTCGCGGCCATGGTGAAGGAGCACAAGCCGAAAATGATCACCGTGGGCGCCAGCAATTATTCGCGGATCATTGACTTCAAGCGCATGGGGGAAATCGCCCGGGAAGCCGGCGCCTATCTGCTGGCGGACATGGCGCACATCGCAGGTCTGGTGGCCGCCGGACTGCATCCCAGCCCCGTGCCGCACGCCGATTTTGTCACGACCACCACGCATAAAACACTTCGCGGACCGCGGGGCGGGTTGATTTTGTGCCGCGAAAAATATGCCAAGGAAATTGATTCCACGGTTTTTCCCGGCATTCAGGGCGGTCCATTGGAACACGTTGTCGCGGCCAAGGCCGTGTGCTTTTTTGAAGCGCTGCAGCCGGGTTTCAAGGCATATCAGGACCAGATTCTAAGAAATGCCAGGGCGCTTGCCGAGGGAATGAAGCGCAACGGCTACCGCCTCGTCAGCGGCGGCACGGACAATCATCTAATGTCCGTTGACGTTGGCGCCAAGAATCTGGGGGGCAAGGATTGCCAGATCGCGCTGGATGAGGCCGGGATTACGGTCAATAAGAACACCATTCCCTTCGAGACCCGGTCGGTGTTTCAAGGGAGCGGACTGCGCCTGGGCACGCCTGCGGTCACGACGCGGGGCATGAAGGAGGGGGAAATGGCGGCGATTGCGGATATGGTTGCCGAAGTCCTCATGGACATCAAGAATACGGAAGTCATCTTCAAAGTCCGCCGGCGCGTGCGCGAATTGACCGCCCAATTTCCGCTGCCGTATTAATCGGAAAGGAGCCAGGATGAAAAAGGGAAAAGGCAGAAATTCGGTCCTCTGGATCGAGTCGCTCGGCTTTTTAATTATAATTGCGCTCTCGTGGCTGGTGGAGTACTCCCGGATTCCCTCTGCCGTTTTTGGCGACGTGTCGGCCCCTAATTTGCACCGCGCGCTGTCCCGGACGATTATTGTGCTGTTGATTTGGGCGTGGGTTCAATTCCTGACACGCCGGCTGCTCAAGCGATTGCATTATCTTGAGGAATTTCTTCGGATTTGCAGTTGGTGCCGGCGAGTGAATGAAGGGGACGAGTGGCTGGAACTTGAAAGGTATTTCAAATCCAAATTCGCCACCCGCACATCTCACGGAATGTGCCCCGATTGCCTGAAAAAGAAAGTGGAAGAACTCGCACTGGATGACGGGTCCTCGACAACCAAAACGGGGAATTAAGCCGCCGCTTTGGCGTCCGCAGGCTTCCAATTACGCCTGGGGGCTTTGACGACCAACCCCTTTTTGATGGCGCTGGCGGAGACGCGCACGTGCCGGACCTCGCCATTGGGAAGCAAGGCTTTGACCCGCTGCAGATTGGGCATAAACTTGCGTTTGGTAATGGCGGTGATGTGCGTACCGATGCCGCCGGCCTTTTTCGCTTTGCCCGAGCGCCAGATAATGCTGCCCTTCATCGGGCGTTTGCCAGTCAATTCACAAATGCGTGCCATAATTCAATTTCCAGATTAAAGGAATGGCGAGCATAGCTCATGGCGGCAAATTGGCAAGCTTTTTCCGCGCTTATTCCAGGCCGATTTTCTTGCGTTTGCGATAGAGAGTCGCCTGGTCAATTCCAAGGATTTGGGCGGCTTCAGTAAGACTGGGCGTTCGTTCGAGCACTTTCCGCAAATGGATTTCCTCCAGTTTTTCGAGGGAAATCAGGGACCCAACCTGCGCCACATTATTGGTATCGCCAAGCGCGCCGGATTTGTTTTCGCACATTTCGACGGGAAAATCCGCCGGAACGATCTTTTCGTGCCTGGCCATAATGACGGCCCGTTCGATGGAATTACGCAATTCCCGGAGGTTGCCGGGCCATGAATATGCCCGGATGCAGGCGATGGACTCCGGTGACAACCCGTCAATTTTTCGCGCGCATTGAACGGCGAAAAACTTCGAATAATGCTCGGCAAAGCGGATGACGTCGGCGTCGAGCGTCCGCAAGGGGGGCATTTCGACGGCAATGACGTTCAAACGGAAATACAAATCTTCGCGGAAAGCGCCCTCGGCGACGCGTTTTTTCAAATCCCGGTTCGTGGCGGCGATGATTCGGACGGCGGCCGTGCGGGTCACGTTTTCTCCCAGGCGCTCATATTCGCGCTCCTGGAGAAGCCGCAATAATTTGGGCTGGATTTCCATGGGCAAATCGCCAATTTCGTCCAAAAACAGGGTGCCGCCTTCCGCAGCCCGGACCTTGCCCCAATGGTCCTTGATCGCGCCGGTGAAAGAGCCTTTGACATGGCCAAAGAGTTCGCTTTCCAGGAGTTCTTTGGAAAGACTGGGGCAACTGACGGTCACAAACGGTTTGTCGGCCAGATGGCTGTTTTGATGAACGACCCGCGCCGCCACGGTCTTGCCAGTGCCGCTTTCCCCAAGGATCAGGATCGAAGCGGGAGTTTTGGCCGCCCGCATGAGGACCTCCATCGCGCCGCGAATCGCCGGATTGGTGAAATCAAAGATCGGCTCAATGCTCTGCGATCGCGTTTCACTGACCTCCTGCTCAAGGCGTTTAATCTGCAGGCCCATCCGGCCCAACCGCTGAATGCGTGCCAATACGGTAAGAAATTGCTCACGCTGGAACGGCTTTTCCAGAAAATCAGCCGCGCCGCGCCGCATGGCTTCGACTGCGGTTTGAATACTGCCCTGGGCGGTAATCAGCACGACCGGCATTTGAGGGTATTGCTTTTGGATCTGGGTTAGGACGTCGAGGCCGTTCTCCGGACCCAAATTCATGTCCAAAAGCACAGCGTCGAATTTTTCATCCTTGAGCCAGGTCATGCCCACCTGGCCGGAGTCAACGCCCTCGGCGTAATGGCCTTCGTCCTCGATCAGAAAACAGGTGGCGTCGCGAAATGTTTTATCGTCGTCTATAACCAGAAAGTCCATAATTTTATTTTTTAGCTTTGGGCAGCCGCACGGTAAAGGTTGCGCCTTTTCCGGGACTGCTATCGCACGTTAACTCTCCATCCATCGCCAGCACCAGCTTGCGGACGATACTCAGTCCCAGACCGGTGGAAGTTTCGCCGCCGGTCGGTCGCGCCGAAAGACGCCCATAACGGCGGAACATCCGGGCTTTGTCCGCCTCCGTAAAACCGGGCCCTTCGTCCCGGATGGAACACTCCACAAAATTGCCGTTGCCGCGAACCGCGACAAAGATTTTTTTGCCCGAGGGCGAAAATTTAACGGCATTGGACAGGAGATTGCCGAAAATCTGGTCCATCGCGTGGGCATCGGCCAGGGCGATCAATTCCTCATCCGGGACTTCCGTTTGAATTTCCAATTGCTTGTGACGCGTGCGTTCTTCGAACACACGGATGGCGGCAACGGCGGCGCCCGCGGCATCCACCGTGGTCAATTGCGGCCTAAATCCGTGTTCCGCGGCGGCGTTGGCCAAAAAATCCTTTACAAACGCCAAAAGCTGGGCGCTGGAATAGAAAGCATTGTCGGCCAGACGCTGGATCCGTTCGTCGTGAAGATTGCGAATCCGCTCGCACAATAATTTCGCGCTCATGTTCAAGCCGCCAAGATGGTTTTTTAAATCGTGAGCCAAAATACCCAACAATTCGTCTTTGTCCTCCGCCAACTCCTTCAGCCGATCGCGGGCGGCTTTAAGCGCAAGCTGTGTCCGGACCCGCGAGATCAGTTCAGACTGGTTGAATGGTTTGGTGATGTAATCAACTCCGCCGGCGTCCAGGGCGCTGACAATCAGATCCTTGTCATCCGCCGCCGAAAGAAAAATGACCGGGACATCGCGCCAATCGGGATTTTGCTTGAGCTGCAGGCAGACGTCCCGTCCGCTCATTCCGGGCATGAGCAAATCAAGCAGAATGAGGTCAGGGATCAAGGCGGCAACGCGTTTGAGGGCGGTCGCGCCGTCCGAAGCCGGGATGATTTCATGCCCGAGTGTCCCCAAAATCAGGCCCACGACCTGGACATTCGAAGGCTGGTCGTCCACGACGAGAATGCGCGCGTGAGCGGCGCTGTTTTGTTCGGCGCGATCGTTTTCGCGCGCCGTTTTCTCGCTTGAATTCATTTTATAGGCCGGGCGTGGTTGTATGTGCCGACACGCGCCGCCACTCTACGCCGAAGACGCAGGTGGCCCGCAACGCGCATCTGTTACGTTATTCTCCTTGCTGTGCGCAAATTGTTCGATCAAAGCGGCAAATTCGCTCAAATCCTTTTCCATCTCCGTGACGGCATACGTCTCCGCGTCATTGAGCAACTTTTGCGCGTAGGCCGTTAACGGCTTATAATGCCACTGTTTCGCCAGAATATCAAGTTGTCGTGCAAACGCCTTGATTTCATTGACGGCCATACTATTGCAAAGACCGGGCCACGGTTCAACCAACAATAACCGCAATTGCCTGAGCAGTTCCGCCGGGGCCAGGCTAACTGGTTCCGGGGAAACCGATGTTTCCGCTTGAGCCGGCGGAGCGGAGGGCGCATGGCGGGGAAGGAATTCAGCCAACTCGCCAAATAAATCCCGCTTTGAAAACGGTTTTCGGACATAAGCGCTAAAAAAATCTTCATGGCTGGCCGAACCGGTCACGGCAATGGCGGGAACCAGCTCCATTCCCGGGATTTTGCGTATTGCCATGAGGGTCTGACGCCCGTCCATACCCGGCATTTGGACATCCAGCAACACGATATCCGGAAAGGTTTCACGGGCCTTGACGACGGCATCTTCGCCGCTGGCGCAAAAGAGAAGCCGATGATGCGTCTTTTCAAAAATGCCGGCCATGTACTGCCGGTTTGCCTCGTTGTCATCGGCAACCAGCAAGGTTGCCGGCTGCAGTTTGTTGAAATCCGCCTGGCCCTCCGTCGAAACTTTTACTGATGCCGGCAACCGGACGGAAATGGGTAGGTCCGGAAAGCGAAGCGAAAAAACCGACCCCTGCCCGACCGCGCTTTTGACTGTGACGCTGCCTCCCATCATCTCGACGAGGCGCTTGACGATGGCCAGGCCAAGGCCTGTGCCCTGCATCTCTTTTTCCCGGTTTGCTCCGGCCTGAACAAATGGCTTGAAGATGGCGTCCAGCTTGTCCGAGGGAATGCCGATACCTGTGTCAGCAACGTCAATTTCAAGGATCACGCGGCTGATGTCCGTTGGTTTTTGGCAGGAAATTCGGACAGTCACTCCGCCCTGATCGGTAAACTTGACGGCGTTGCCGACAAGGTTCACCAGAATTTGCCGCAAACGAATGCGATCAATGAACAACGCGCGTGGCACGCCCGGCGACAAGTGACATTCGAATTTAAGGCGTTTTTTAAATGCAGATTGTGAAAATAGCGTCTTGATGAAATCACAAATTTCGCGCGAATCCGTCGGTTCAGGCCGCAATTCCATGACCCCCGCTTCGATTTTAGAGATATCCAGAATGTCGTTGATCAATTGAAGCAGGGAAGCGGCGCTGGCGCGAATGGATTGGATATATTTGAAGTGCCTTTCCTCCCGCAGTTCACTTTGCAATAGTTCGCTGAAACCAAGGATGGCATTCATTGGCGTACGGATTTCGTGGCTCATATTCGCAAGAAAAGCGCTTTTTTCGCGGCTCCCGCGCTCCGCCCGCAGTCTGGCGTCAACCAATTCACGTTCACGCTCCTGGTCTTTGATCGTGACGCCGGCAAACCAAAACGCCAGAATTCCGGCGACAATACCTATGCCACCCGCTGCCATGCTGGCGATCATGGCCTGGGACCGCTCAAGGTCCGTTTCGGCGCGCGATGCGGCAGTGAAACGATCATAAACTTGATCGAGCGCCGAGACTTGCGCGCGAATTTCGTCCATGATTTGTTTGCCTTGTCCGGAAGCAGTCAGAATCTGGGCATCGCGGAAACCCCGGCGGCGGGCGGCAATCGTTTGACGATTATAGTCGGCCAGGGCCTCCGATTGAGCGCGGAGATTCACGACCGCCCGGAGCATGTTCGAATTATCGGCCGTCATGTTGGCCAATTCATCGAATTCGGATTCGTAGCTGGATTGCGCGACATTATAGGGCTCCAGATAATTTGTGTCACCGGTGATCACGAACCCGCGTACGCCGGTTTCGCTGTCCAGCATTGTTTTGAGAATTTTATTCAACTGCGGTCCCACGGCGCTCAATTGCCTTCTCGCGGCAACGGTGTGCCAGATCCGTACCCAGAAAAGCGCAGCCAGTGCGACGCTCGCAATCGAAAGCACAAGCCAGATTCCAACGGCAAATTGATAGCGGGCGCGATGCCCTGGCCGAGGCAACACGCTTCTGCTCAAAACTTTATTCTTATGATTATCCAATCTCCAGGATCCTAAATTTATGCTTTCCTTTTGACAAAGTCCACTGCCTGCCGTTCGCATAAGAGGCCCCAAAATCTCACGCAAAGGCCGCGGAGGTCGCAAAGGAATGAAAACGACGACCACCGCTAACCCGTTGCGGACTTGGCATCTTTTGCGTAAGGCCGGGGATTTATTCCGCAAACCCTTCGCAGACGTGGTGCACTTCGCATGAGTCGCATAACGGCGCGGGCGCTCCCGGAGAATTTTTAAGACCAAACAAAAATCTTGCGGGAATGCACGGCAAACGGGTAATCACATTCATGCCGCAATCGCCTGCTCAAAATGATGTCCCGCTGGTCGTGGACCTGGACGGCACCCTGATTGAGACCGATTTGCTTTGGGAAACCCTGGCGCGCGTTCTCCGCCGAAATCCCCTGATGATCTTTTGCATCTTGTTTTGGTGGGTCCGCGGACGCGCGTTCCTGAAACAGCGGTTGGGCCGCCGGGTGCGCCTGGAGCCACAGGCCCTGCCGTACCATGGAAAATTTCTCGCCTGGTTGCGCGGCCAAAAGGCCGCCGGCCGCACCATCGTGCTGGCAACGGCCGCTGATTTGCAAATGGCCAGGCCGGTGGCGGATTACGTTGGAATTTTTGCCGATGTGCTGGCCAGCGACGGTCGCACTAATTTGCGAGGTCCGAACAAACTCAAAGTCCTTCTGGAAAAATTTGGCGAGCGAGGATTTGATTACGCGGGCAATTCTTCCACGGATTTGGCGGTTTGGCGCGGGGCGCGCAAGGCCATCGTTGTAAATGCCAGCCGCTCGGTACAGAAGCAGGCCGCAGAATTTGCCGAGATTGGGATCAAGTTTTGTGAAGCCAATTCGTCGCTGGCGACGCTGAAGCATTTCCTGATGGAATTATTCGTGAGCAGCGGCTACCTCCTGGCCGTCGCGGCTGGGCTTCTCTTGGCGGCGGCATTTCCGAAGTGTAATTTTGCCGGTGGCGCGTGGATTGCACCCGGGCTGATGATTTTTGCAGCGCAAAGAATGAGCGGCGGCGATGCGTTCCGCACGGGCCTGGTGGCGGGCCTTTCGTTTTGGCTGGTTTCGCTTTATTGGCTGCTGGAAATCCCCTATCGCTGGCATTCCATTCCGTTAGGCCCCGGCCTTGGCTGGCTCGCGTTAAGTTTTGTCCTGGCGCTTTTTTCCGGGGCATGGGTTTGGCTGACACGCAGGGAAAGGTCAGGCGCCATGGATTTTTGGGCGGGCCGCTTGTTATGGGCGCTCGCGGGAGCCGCTTCCTGGGTGGCGCTCGAAATGCTTAGGGCGCGTGTCCTGGGAGGGTTTCCCTTCAACTTTTTGGGCGCGTCCCAGTGCAAATTGATTCCGCTCGTTCAAATCGCTTCCTGCACCGGGATTTATGGTATTTCATTTCTAGTGGCATGGACGTCTCTGGCGTTCTATTCCGCGGCGCGTTTGATTTTTTCCAGGCCAAACTCCCGATTTGCCTGGGAGCCGGAAATCTTTCCCCCACTGTTGGTTGTCGTCTGCATCTTTGCCTTTGGCGAAGTTAGCCTGAAAACTCCGGCTCCAACAGAAAAGACCTTGCGCGTGGCTTTGGTCCAGCCGGCGATCCCGCAAACCTTGATTTGGGATGAAAATGAGAACTCAAATCGCTTTCAGCAGTTGCTCCAACTCTCGGAGACCGTCCTGACAAACAAAGTGGATTTGCTGGTATGGCCTGAATCGGCGGTGCCGGAATTGACGGACGCCACTTATGCCGCGATCACCGGCCTCGTCCGAGCCCATCACGTATGGCTTATTTTCGATGCCGATGATGTGGAACCAGCCACCAACAACGAAAATGAATACAGCGTTTTTAACGCCGCCTTTTTTATCCCGCCGGGGGGTGGTTATCCGGAGATTTATCATAAACAAAAGCTCGTCATGTTCGGCGAATATGTGCCCTTTACGTGGCTGCCGTTTGTCAAATGGTTTACCCCCATCACCGGCAGCTACACACCCGGGAAATCCGCGGCTGAATTTCAGTTCGAAAATCCCGGCGTGACCGCCTCACCTCTCATTTGTTACGAAGATTTGTTTCCACAACTTGGCCGCCGGGCGGCTGCGGGCGGTGCGGATTTTCTGGTCAACCTGACCAACGATGGATGGTTTGGGGAAAGCGCCGAACAATGGCAACACGAGGAGGGCGCGCTTTTTCGGGCCGTGGAAAATGGCGTTCCGCTTGTGCGCTGCTGTAACAATGGCGTGAGCTGCTGGATTGACGCCCATGGCCGCCCGGGCGAAATTTTTCGGGCGAAAAAGGAGGATGTTTATGGGGCGGGGACGATGGTTTTTGATCTGCCGTTGCGCAAACACGCGCCTACCTTTTACACGCGTCACGGGGACTGGTTTGGATGGAGTTGCGTGGGAATTGCGCTGCTGGTCGCCGGACGGAAACTGTTTCGAGCCGTGGCGCCTTTGCCTTAATTGCAGTTTTCAACGGCGGAGGCGGGGCGCTTGCTCGCTACGGACCAAGGATTGCGCGATAGAATCGGCGCGGTGATGCCGTTACTGTATCGGTGAACGTGAAGGACGGGATATTGGTATAAATTGAGGTCCAGGTCACAAGGTTGGTCGAAGCCTGGAGAATCGTGGAATAATAGGGAGAAGGCACGGAAACGGTGATTTGAAATGCCTGATTTGTAAGCACACTGGACAGTTTGGGCGTCGGCTGGAAAGCCAGCCCCAAGGCGGCAAATCCTGATGCGAATATTTTTTGCGTTCCTCCCGATACAATCTCCACAACGTTGCTATCGTCCCCTTGCGTTACAAATAAATCGCCCTTGCCGTCAAAGGTCAAGCCGCAGGGATTATTTATTGGTATGACCGTCGCTAACTGTCCTTGCGGCGTGAATTCCGTGATGTTGTTGCTAAAGAGATTTGCAACGTACAAATTGCCTGACGTGTCAAATGCCAGCGCGACCGGACTGCCCCCGGAAGCAAACGTGGATTCTGCTTTCGCCGGAGTGATTTTATAGACGTTGCCGATTATCGTGCCGCTTACATCCAGCGTATTGGCCACAAAGAGATTGGTGTGGCTGTCAAAGGCCAGGCCCAGAGGGTTGCTGAAGCCGGATAAAAAAGTATTTGTGGTTCCGTTCGGCGCAATTTCGGTGATAACGCCGCTTCCCTCATTGGCCACGTATAAATTGCCGGCGCTATCACAGGCCAATCCGCTGGGATCATTCAGGTTGGTGGCAAACAAACTAACCGTCCCATTCGGAAGGATTTTGTAAATGCTGCCGCTGTACTGATCGGCTTCGAACAAAACGCCCGAGTTGTTAAAGGCCAGACCATAAGACCCGTTAAATCCAGACAATGTAGCCGCCTGTGTTCCCCCCGGCGTCAATTGGTAGATGTTTTGATCGAAATCCGACACAAAGAGATTTTGAGCCCGCGAGACAGCAACCGGCGCCAGAATTGCCACCACGCATATCGTGTGCGCCAAAAAACGAGACAACAGTTCTCTTGTGTTCATATAGTTCCTGGTTCAGGGGTGAATTTAGACCCGGCGATCTTTGCGAATCGCACGGACGGCTCCAATACCCAGGGGCAGGAGCATCAAGGCGCCGGCCATGATCGTGCTGGCCTCCGGAACCGCCGTGGTGTAAATGCTTCCTGCGGCGCCAAAAGTTCTGTCGGAATTAATTGGGCCTTCAACCTGACTGTAGCTGCCGCCGAAAGTGCTTGCATCTGTTTGGACGACCAAAAAGTAGCTTATTCCATTAAGATCGGCGCCTTGAAACGTCACATTGTCACTGCCAATCAAAGCGGTTGAAAAATCTCCGCCCGTCGGAGTTTGCTCTCCCATCAACAACGACAAATCAGTGATATCCGAAGCCGAGTAAGCGCCGGCCGAAAGGACTTCGCTGCCCGTAAATCCCGTGAGCTCCACATTTTGAATGTCGCCGGGGATGCCATCGTTTGAGACCTGGTAGATGAAGATAAGGCCGCTCGAATCGGAGTCGGCTCCGCTGACAACCCACGTTGTGATCGAGCCGTCATTTACGCCCTTGTTACTCATTGGGGAAAATCCAGTCAATTGCTCGGCGGTCAGCGATCCAACAACGGTTCCACCGGTTAAGTCCAGTTGCGCTTCGCTCGAAGCAACCGACAGGAGCAAACCTGCCAGCGCCACGCCCATGATTGTCTTATAGCTTTTCATTTTGCTCTATTTTCGTTCTTTCAAACCGACTACGCTCAATGTGACGGAATTGAATTCCTGTCATTCATTACGCACACAATTTAAGTCACAAACGAAATTCGGTCTATGGAGCACTGGGACACGCTGGTTCGTTTTTGGGACAATGGCTTTAGCAGTTTTACGGTCCAAAATTCGGGCAATCTGGACCCGAAAAACGAAGGTTTATTGGGGTTTTTTGGAATTGTCGATTGGTGCGAAACGCCCAGTTGGGGGGCACCGGGCCTACAAATGAACCACCATCGGCTGTAGAGGCAAACTATTAGCAGAGCAGGAACCGCCTACGCCGCAATAGCCCCTGCCGCACATAAGCCCTGCGAAGGCGAAAGATGTGGTAGCGGGTGAGAGAAACCCCAACCCCCCCTGTTTAAATCCCTTTGGAAGACCGACGATACCTGGAAAGGCAATAGACGGACACCGAACCCACAAGCAGTACCAGCACGGAGGAGGGTTCCGGAACGGGCGCCAAAATATTGCCTACGGCCGTGAAATTATCCTGCATTTGGGCGTAATCGCCACTGAAATAAGTGACGTCCGTATCAACGACGAGAAAATAGCTTGGTGTGCCGCCATTCGGAAGGTCGCCTTCTTCAAACGTGGCTGTGCCTCCAAATGTGTTTTCATTGCCAAAATTACCGCTTGAAGAAGGAGTAAACGAATACGGCAACGACGGCAATGAGACGCTGCCCGAAATGCCCGAATACGTGCCGGTCCCCACAACCTGACTGGAGGTAAAACCCGTGAGTTCCACTTGATCTATCGCGTCCACACCCGCATTTTCCACTTGATAAATGAAGATATAACCGCTGGAATCAAGGCTTGGATCATTCACCACCCAAGTCGAAATCTCTCCGTTGTTTGCTCCAACATCGCTTGCAGGATAAACACCAGCCAATTCCTGGTTTGTCAAACTGCCCTCAAGCGCTGCCGATGGAGAAAAAGCCAGCGTTGTCGCCATGCTGGAAGAAGCAAGCGAGACACTCAACGCTGCAATCAGCATAACCGCCGCGATTTCAAAGTGTTTCATGTTTTATACAGGTTTATTGCTATTTGACTGTTAAGCGCGAATGACGCTTCCGACTGATAATGTCCTTCAGCGTAACGATGTTAGTATGGGTGTTTTTTCCGGCAAAGTCAACAGGAAAACGATGAAAAATTATCA
>JASHPN010000414.1 GCA_030038175.1 Verrucomicrobiia bacterium | reverse complement strand
TTAATTCGCATAGCGTCTGAAAGGAAAAATGATATGAAAAAACTAAACATCACCCCATGGCTCATGGCTGCCGCCGGCGCGGCTCTGCTGGCCGGTTGCGCATCACCTCAACCAGCTCCTCCCCCCCCGCCTCCATCGGCAACCGCGCCCCCGCCAAACGTCGTTGTCACGGACGAATCTCCGCCTCCTCCACAAGTCGAGGTGGTGCCGGCCGCGCCGGGTTCCGCGGACGTTTGGTTTTGGATTCCAGGCGAATGGGTCTGGCGCGGCCATTGGGTTTGGTACGGCGGCCACTGGGGCCGGCGGCCGCATCCGGGCGCTGTCTGGGTGCATGGCGGCTGGGTCTGGCGCCACCATCACCGTGTCTGGGTCGAAGGATATTGGCAGTAAGACGACCGGCAGGGGATATCCTCTGCCGCAGTTTTTCGGCTGAATCCCAAAGGGATTCCATCATTCAGCCCAGTGTTGGCCGGCAACAGCCTGCACTGGGCAGGCAGGACCTTTCTGGACAACCTCACCGGATCGAGGAGGGCTGATTCGTGTTCAGCAAATCTATCAATTGTTTCGTATTTGCAATCTGAACCGTCAAGTCATCGTAATGCCATTGGCTGGAGGACCGGGTAGCCGTGACCTGGAGAGTGGCGGATCCTTTGGGACCGCTGATCGGAATAACGAAGTTTGCCTGCCCTGAAGAATTATTTTCTGAAATATTTCCGGCAAAGAGCAAGCCGTCTTTAACGGGACTTCCGAGGGCAGCAATAACCGCAGGGTTGTTTTTGGCCCGCGCCAGAGCGCCCGAATAGGCGTCTGATGATTTCATAAGGCTCATCCCTCCAATAATGAGCGCGACAAACCCGCCAAGGCACAATACTGCGATCAGGCAAATAACAGGAACGAACCAAAGCCAATTTCGTTTCATCCAACCGGGTGACGGGCGGCCCGGAATTGGCGGAGGTGTTTGCATATTTTTCTAAAGGTTGGCGACCCTAATGGGAATCGAACCCATGCCGCTACCGTGAAAGGGTAGTGTCCTAACCGCTAGACGATAGGGTCGGTCAAGGAACCAGAAATATATCCATCCCCATTCATTTGTCACGCCAAATTCCCGAAAAACCGGCGGCGGCTCCAAATGTGAATTTTTACAACATTGTCACTGGCGTAAATCCCAAAGTTGGGCGATGTTTTTTTGCGAAGCAGCCCGCCGTGGCTCAAAGCGGAACAAAGGAGGAATAATGACCAGTTTGCTATTAGGTGAAGAAACAAATGGAAAGACCGTCAAAGAACATTTTTTAAACGGAAAGGCGGCGCCGTACGCCGATGCCAACGGCGCAACTTTCACCAATGGCAATGGCCATCCTTCCGCCAACGGCCATGACGGGCATGACGGTGACGATGTCATTATCCGTCCTTACCGGCCTGAAGACCGTCCGGACATTCTCCGCATTTGCTGCGACACCGGGTTTCTCGGCAAGCCGATTGAACCCATTTTCACTGACCGCGAAATCTTCGCCGGTCTTTTTGCCGCGCCGTATCTGGATTACGGGCCAAACTGGGTGTGGGTGGCGGATGACGGGCGGCGGGTGGTGGGCTATCTGCTGGGATCGGTTTCGTCATCATTCCATTACGCGCTCCTGTATTCGGGCTTTCAAACGGCGGTCAAAATGATCACCCGCGCCGCCACGGGTTGTTATGCGAAACATCCGCGCAGCCGGCATTTCATCCGATGGCTGCTGACGAGCGGTTATCGCGAACAGCCGCGGCATCCGGAAAACGCCGCCCATCTGCATTTCAATATTGAGAAAACCTACCGCGGTCACGGCTTGGCTCGCCGTCTTTGGCGGGCCTATGAGGAACAATTGATCAAGGCCGGTATGGAAAACTGTTACGGCGCCTTTTTCTCCTGGCACGGGCGCCACCCGGAGGCCGTCTATTCACGATTGGGGTTTTCGATTTTCGACCGGAAACGGACTACGATTTTTGAGCCCGAAATTTCCGAACCGGTGGAAATCGTCTGTGTCCAGGGAAAAGTCGCCCGATGAAGAAGATCATCTTTACGCTCGCCGAAGCCCGTTCGGGAACGCTGTATCTGCGGAACCTGTTCCACCTCAACGCCCGCGATTGCGATGCCCGCCATGAAACCTTTTTTGACTGGGGCAACCCCGCCATGTTCGGTCCGGCCATTTACGACGCCTATGCCGGCCGGTTTGGGAAAATTCGCGAGCGCCTGGAAAGGAAACGGCGCTTTATCCAAAAACTGCCCGGCGCGGTCTATTTCGAATCCAGCCATTCATTTCTGAAGTCGGCGCATGTGGCCGCCCTGGATTTTTTTCCAGGCCTCCAGCTCATCCATTTGGTCCGCAATCCGCTGAGAGTCGCCGCCAGCGAAGCCTATCGTGAAGCGTGGCGGCGGCGCGTTCATGCGCCGTTCCACTTTTACCAGGGCGACGACGGCAAACGGCATTTCGCATGGGCGCTCACCGGTAACGAGGCCATCTTCCAGCATTTCGGCGGCGCGGGTTTGACGTTGTTTCAGTGGTATTTGGTCCAGTGGATTGAAATTGAAAACCGCGCCGTGAGTTTCCTGAACGACCACGGCCTGCGCGACCGTTGTTTCACGCTGGACTCGCCGCGGGACCTCAATGACGCCGGAAAAATCAGGGCCATGTTTGATTTTCTGGGAGTGGAAACGAAGCAGCCGCAAATTATCTTTGGCGGGCGCAAGAACAAAAGCATCGGCTATGCGCTGTCTTCGACAAACTATGAAAGCGAATTTCAGCAGGTGCTGGAACGCCTGCCGGCCCGCTGGCTCCAAATCTTTAAAAGCAAACCTTACTCCGATTTTAGCTGGAGCACCCTCTTTGAGCGCGGGCCGCTCGTGGAAAAAGCCGGCCGGCCGATGGCGTTCGAATCCGCCCCCGCGAAGTGAACCGGTTACTTCTTTGCGTCCGTATCATCCTTCCCCATCGCCTTCCTCAAGGCGGGGACTTGCTCCAGAAGCTTCTCGAATTTCACCCCTGTCAGGCTTTCAAGCACCGGCGGCAATTGGCTGATGATCGTCGTCACGTCGCCGGTTAATTTGCTCGCGCCGCCGCCGGGGCCGTTGCCGGAATTGATGATGACCATCCGCTCAGTCTTGGCCAGCGGCTCGCTGATTTTGCCCGCCACTTCCGGCAGCACGCGCACGATCATTTCGATCACCGCCGCTTCGTTGTATTGCTTGAACGATTCGGCCTTTACGCGCATCGCTTCAGCGGTCGCTTTGCCCTGCGCCTCGATGACCGCGGCTTCGGCCAAACCGCGAGCCTTGTTCGCTTCGGCCTCGGCAATGCCTGTGACTTTGGCCACATCCGCGCCGGCAAAGCCCGTCGCTTTCGTGGCGGAAGCGGCGCCGGCGGCTTCGGTTTCCAATTGGAATTTCTTCGCGTTGGCGAGCGTCTCGACGCGATAACGTTCGGCATCGGCGGGTTTTTGAACTGTGGCTTCCAATTCCCGCTGCCGGCGCTGGATTTCCTGTTGCTGCAACTCGATCTGTTTCTGTTTCTCCACGATGCTCACCTGCACCTCTTCCGCCTTCACGAGCTGGCCGGTCTTGAATTTCTGCAAATCATACGCCAGGTCCGCTTCGGCTTTCTTCTGGTTTACCGTTGCCTGATACTGCGCCACGTTCGCCTGATAATCCCGCTGCGCTTCGGCTACTTTCGTGTCGGCCTGGAATTTCGCTTCCTGCCCGGCCTGGTTCGCCTGCGCGGAACGAATGGTCGCGTCCCGGTCCGCTTCCGCCTGTGCGATTTGGGCGTCGCGCTTTACCTGCGCGATCCGGGGCTTGCCGAGCGCGTCCAAATAACCCTGTGAATCGCGGATATCGCGAATGGTGAAACTGACAATGCTCAACCCCATGTTGGCCATGTCGGTCGCCGCCACCTCCTGCACTTTGGACGCGAACGCATCGCGGTTTTGATAAATCTCTTCGACAGTCATCGTGCCCAGAATGGCGCGCAAATGGCCCTCCAATGTCTGCGTCGCAATGTTGCGCACTTCGTCCGTTGCCTTCCCGAGAAATTGTTCCGACGCCGTGCGAATGGCAATGTCATCGCCTTTGACTTTAATTTGCGCCACACCATCCACCTTTACCGGCACGCCTTTGCACGTATAAACTTCCGGCGTCTGCACATCAATCGTCATCAGTTCCAGCGAGAGGATGTCCACCTTTTCGAAGATCGGCCAAACGAAGGTGCCGCCGCCTTTAACGATGCGAAAACCCACTCGGGTGCCATCCTCGGCCGTATGCTTGATGCCGGAAACCACCAGCACCTGGTTCGGCCCCACCTTGGTGTACCGGCTGAATACCATATAGAGTATCAGGAACAGGCCAAAAACGATGACGATGGAAACGCCAATCACGGTGGTGTCGCGTCCAACCATTTGGGCTAATAAGGGTGCAAGATACATAGCAATTCGGGGATGGTGTGTGTGTGTTAACTGATTTTTTTGACGTAAAACTGGGTGCCAACGATGCGGGCGATTCTGACTATCTGTCCATTGCCGATGGCCAGGCCGCCTTCCGCGCGCGCGGGCGCGGTATAGCGCGTTCCGCCGACGACATAGGCGATTTCACCAACTCCATTTTCCGAGATGGGCGTAATCACCGTGGCTTCCGTGTCAACGAGCGCCGCCACCCGGGATTCGCTGGAGCTTTGCGTATGGCGAAACACCATGCCGAAAAAGAAATACATTATCCCCGCAATCAGGCAACCGCCGCCAATGGACAGCGGCGCGCTGATGAGGCCCGGACTCGTTACCGGAAATTGAGAGAAAATCAGGCCAAATCCGCCAAAGGCCGTGATAAAGGAGGCGATGATGGTGGGACTGAAAATCGAGATGCCAGGCGCATCGGTGTTATCCGCCCCGGCCTCGACATGGCCGCCGCTCCCGGCGACATGTCCGAAGTGCCCAAAGAAGTGGCCAAACAGGACACTGACTATGGTGAAAAGCAGCCCGGTAACAAGACAGATGCCGTAGATGATCATAAGACCTTTCCGATTACCTGTTTGAAACCAGTAAAACCTCGCACCTTTCCCAACGCAAGCAGGATTTTACGATTTCTGGCCCTTTTCATGCCTCCAACAAACAATATTTCTCCCGGCCAGTCATTTATAATTTCCCCGAATATTTGGAATCGCCTTTTGCGGCTATTTCTGGCCAAATTCGGCCCGATCTATGCTGCAATGGCTGCGGCTATGACTGTGTCCTGAAATGTCCGTGCGTCCCGTATCGCAGAATGATTTGCTTCGCGCCACGTCCCGGTCGTTCTACCTGACGTTGCGCGTGCTGCCCTCCGCCATCCGCCCGCAGATCGGGCTGGCTTATCTCCTGGCCCGCACCGCCGATACCATCGCCGATACCGAGATCATTCCTTTGAACCAGCGCCTGGATTGCCTGCAAAAACTGCGCGAGCGCATCCTGGCCGCCAATCCCGCTTCCTTGGATCTGCATGATGTCGCCGGCAAGCAGGGTGCCGCCGAAGAAAAGCTCCTGCTGGAACGAATCGGCGACAGCCTGAACGCCCTCCAAAAATTTTCAGCCCAGGACCAAAAATATATTCGCGATGTTCTGGCAATCATCACCAGCGGCCAGGAATTGGATTTAAAACGGTTCGCGCCACCCAAATCCGCCGCGCCCGGGTCCACGCCTATTATTGCCCTGGAAACCGCCGCGGAGTTGGACGATTACACCTACCGCGTCGCCGGATGCGTCGGGGAATTTTGGACAAAGATCTGCCGTGCACACCTCTTCCCGGACGTCCGGCTGGACCTGGACCAGTTCCTGGTCAATGGCGTCCGCTTTGGAAAAGGATTACAGCTCTTGAACATCCTGCGCGATCTGCCCGCCGACCTGAAAAAAGGACGCTGTTATCTGCCGATGGCAAAATTGGAGGAATTTAAGTTATCGCCTCACACCTTGATGTCGCCGGCCAACGAAAGTCGCTTTTTGCCGTTGTATCACGAATACCTCGATAAGACCGAGGAGCATTTGCGCGCCGGCTGGGATTACACCAACGCATTGCCCGCCAGTCAGATCCGCGTGCGTCTGGCCTGCGCCTGGCCCATTTTGATCGGCGTACGAACGATCGAAAGACTTCGCGCCGCCGGAGTTATCGAATTGCAACAACGGGTCAAAATTCCGCGGGCTGAAATCCGCCGGATTATGGTCCGGACGATTCTGGCCTGCCCATTTCGGGCCGCGTGGAAAAACTTATTTCCCGCAAAACCTGTTGCATTCGACGGAAATTTGGCGTAGAAATGCAGCAGAGACAGTTTTTTATGCAGAACTTCAAATTTTTGCCGATCGTTGTCGCATCCCTGGTTTGGTCCACCGTCCCATTAGTTCGTGCGGATGATTCCGCTCAGCAGGCCGCCGCCCGGGCCGCGCTGATGAACAAATTGAACGAAATGAACGGGCAGGAGCCCCAAACGAATATTCCGCCACAGTCGCCGCCTGAACAGCCGGCCCCGGCTCCCCAGATGCCGCCTCCGGCCAATCCGCCTGCGACGGAAGAAACACCGCCTCCGACTACGGTGCCCGTGCCGGCGGTCCCCGCAATGCCCCCGGCCACTTCGTCGGAAACAAATCAAGCCGCCGCCCGGTCTGCGCTCGACCAAAAGATGAATGAAATGAATGGGGAATCGAACCCTCCTTCAGGCACCATGGCGCCGGTGGTGGTCAGCCCGCCGCTCATGACCAATTCTTTGACCCAATATCCCGTGAACCCGGCGGCGGTGCCGACCACGACGAATACTGCGCCTCTTATCGTTCCGCCGGTTGAACAACCGGCCCCAGTCCCGCAACCGCCGCCAAATCTCGCTCAAACGCCTCCGCCCGTTAAATCGGTTGCCACGAATGCGCCATCCGCCACCCAGCCACAGGCGCCCCCGGAAACGCCGCTGACCGCGCCGCCTCTCCCCATTACGCCGGAAAAACAGGCCGAACTCCAGCAATTGCTCTCCCGATACGTCAATAACGAACTGACGGCGGCCCAATATCAGGAAGAACGCGCAAAGATTCTCGCCCAGCCGTAGTAGCACGGGGAGCGCACGCGCCCTCGCGTGCATCCGACTGCGCCCCGCAGTCGGAACAGCGCGCGCCAACGCGCGTTGAAATGGGCGCGGATTTGCGCTCATTTGTTGACGAGGGCGTCAACCGCCACACGCGAAGGCGCGTATGCTCCCCTTGAACATTGGACTTTTTCGCCCATCCCGTTACACTCCTTCGATGCACGATTTTCGTTACGCAGGCAATCAGTTATTCTGTGAAGGTGTTTCCGTCGCGGCCCTGGCCGGAAAATTTGGCACGCCCCTGTTTGTCTATTCCCAGCGCACGCTCGAGCAACATTTCCAAAGTCTTGACCGCGCCCTGGCCCCCCTCGACCACCGGATTTGTTTCGCCATGAAGGCGAACTCCAATCTCTCCGTGCTCCGCACCCTCGCCAACCTGGGCAGCGCCTTCGACGTCGTCAGCGTCGGCGAATTGCAGCGGGTCATCGCCGCGGGCGGTGATCCCTCCGGATGTGTCTTCGCCGGCGTCGCCAAAACCGAAGCGGAAATTGAGTTTGCCCTGCGCCAAAACGTTTATTCCTTTAACGCCGAAAGCGAGCCGGAATTGCAGCGCATCAACAAAATTGCCGCCCGCCTGAGGAAAATCGCGCCCGTCTCCGTCCGGGTCAACCCCAACGTTTCCGCACACACGCACGCCAAAATCACGACCGGCACTTACGAAAACAAATTTGGCGTCGCCTTCGAGCAAATTAAAGGCCTCTACGCCCGCGCGGCGCGCCTGAAGAATCTGCGCCTGCGCGGACTGCAAATGCATATCGGCTCGCAAATTACCGAAATCGGCCCATTCCGCCAGGCCGTCGAAAAAATCCTGCCGCTGTTCCGGGATCTTGCCCGCGCTTACGCATTGGAGTTTTTGAGCATCGGCGGAGGCATCGGCGTCGTGTACCGGCCGGCGCTCGCCAGCGGCGGCCAGGCCTGGTGGAAAACCGCCGCCGCAAAAAAAATCCTGACTCCGCAAAAATACGCCGATGCCTTGTTGCCGCTCCTGCAGCCGCTCGGCTTGAAGATTTTGATCGAACCGGGACGTTTCATCTGCGGAAACGCCGGTATCCTGGTTACGCGCGTCGAATACTTGAAGCGGACCGGCAAAAAGAATTTCGTCATCGTGGACGCCGCGATGAACGATTTGATCCGGCCCGCCTTTTACGACGCGTATCATGAGATCATCCCCCTCAACCGCAAAAACGGCGCAACCCTGAAGACGGACATTGTCGGCGGCATTTGTGAATCCGGCGATTTTTTCGCCAAAGACCGCGTGCTGCCCCGGGTGGCCGGCGGCGATTATCTGGCTCTCTTGAGCGCGGGCGCCTACAGTTTCGCCATGGCTTCCAACTACAATACGCGGCCTTTGGCCGCCGAAGTGTTGGTCCATGGAAAAAATGCCGCCCTCGTGCGCCAACGGCAGCCCCTGGTTGAAACCTGGGCCGGCGAAAAAATCGCTCCCTGGCTAAAGCGTTGAAGTGTTTGAACGTGTCTGTCCCTGATAAATCCAATTCCGCATGAAGCTCGTACGTTTATTAATCCTCGCGCCTGCCCTCGCGGTCGTGGCCCTTTCCGCCGCGGCCCAAACCCATCCGATCCCCCGCCGCGCCAATATCATTCTCATTGTCGCCGACGGCCTGGGTTTCGGCGATCTCAGTTGCTACGGCCAGACAATGTTTCAAACACCGAGCCTCGACCAGCTTGCTCTGGGCGGCATTCGATTCACCAATTATTCCGCCGGGGACGCCGTCAGTTCCGCGGCTCGCGCGGATCTCTTGTTGGGCAAACGCATTGTCCATGCTCCGGATGCCGACGTGGCGCTTGGTCCCGGCGGTGTGACCGTCGCCCAACTCCTCAAGGATTCCGGTTATTACACCGGTCTGATTGGGGAATGGAATTTGGGCGACCAAAATTCGAGCGGCGCGCCATGGGAACAGGGATTTGACCAATTTGCCGGCTATCTCAATCCTGCCGACGCGGCAAATCCCTATGAGGATTACGTGTGGCGTTATGATCCCCAGTACATTCCCGCCAAACACAAGGTTGACCTGTTCAACGGCCGCGAAACCGGCCCGGTTTATCCGAATGTCGGAGGCAAGAAAGCCCAATATTTGCCGGACTCGTTTATGCGCTGGGCGATGAATTTCGCCCAAATCCATCGCCAGGATCGCTTCCGGCATGCCCAGCCTTTCTTCCTGGTGCTCGACGAAACCATTCCCGGCAACGGCTACCGGCCGGTGCCCACCGACGCGCCGTTTTCCGAGGAATCATGGCCCCAGGCCGAAAAAAACCGGGCCGCGGCGATCTCGCGGCTGGATGATGACATTGCGCGCTTGCTTCAGCAATTAGGTCAAATCAACCAGGCAAGCAATACGGTGATCTTTTTCACGAGCGATACCGTTCCGCAAAAAGGCGGCGGCGTTGATCCGCAATTCTTCCATGAAAATATTTCGACTAATGATTTGCGGGTGCCTTTGATTGTGTATTGGCCGGGCAAAATCCCGCCGGGCCGGGTTTCCGGCCTTAAATGCTCGGCGCTGGACGTTTTGCCAACGATCACATCGCTTTCCTACATGAAACCGCCGGACAAAATCGAAGGCGTCTCCTTTGCCCGCACATTGTTTGGCTATCACGGGAAATAGCGGTTGACCCTACCGGGTCTGAATCGGCGCGCTAAAATTCCGTTCCTGTTCCATTTTATGGACTTCAATGGCCATAAAGACGACTGCGGCCACGATAAAGATGATCACTCCCGCCAGCACGTATCGCGGCCATTTATAATCCGGTTTTTCCGTCATACGCTCATATTAAACCACAAATCTTTTGGAACAATTCATTTCATTCGCATTAAACTCAACTTGAAACTTCCGGCCAAAGCCTCGAATCTATAGCGGCATGAACCAATCGGACTCGCCGGAAAACCCGCCCGCACCGGCCACCATCGCGGATGCAAGTCCGTACGCACTTTTTCGGAATCGCGATTTCTCCTTTTTTTTGCTCGGCCGATTCGTCGGCGTTTTTGGCCAGCAGATGCTTTCGGTGGCCGTGGACTGGGAAATCTACGAGCGCACCAAATCAACTCTCGCCCTCGGCCTGGTCGGCCTTGCCCAAATGCTTCCCATTTTTCTGTGGGCCCTGCCCGCGGGCTATATCGCCGACAATTTTAACCGCAAACGCATTGTCCAGCGGATGAATCTGGTCATTAGCCTTTGCGCCCTGGGCCTGGTGTTTATTTCCGCGTTCAAGGCCCCCGTCGTTTGGATTTACGTCTGCCTGGCGATTCTGGGGTCGGCCAAAACGCTGCTTTGGCCGGCGCACTCGGCTTTTTTGCCGCATCTGGTCACGCGGGAACAATTTTCCCGGGCCGTGACCTTCAACAGCGCCAATTTCCAGCTCGCGTTCATGGTCGGAGGCGCTTCGGGCGGCGCAGTGATCGCCCTCACGCATCGGCCATGGACGGTCTATGCCATCACCGTCGTGGCTTCATTATTTTATTTTTTCATGTTCACGCTCATTCGCCGGGATCATAAAATCGCCGCGCGCCAGCCGTTTTCCTTCGCCAGCCTCAGCGCGGGCATTCATTTCATTTTTGAAAATAAGGTCATCCTGGGCGTCATCTCCCTCGATATGTTTGCGGTTTTGCTCGGCGGGGCCACGTCGCTTTTTCCGGTGTTTGCCAGGGACATTCTCAAAAGCGGGCCCAGCGGCCTGGGCATTCTCACGGCGGCCATGCCCATCGGCGCGGTCCTTTGCGCCCTGATTCTTTCACATCGTCCGCCCATCCAAAAAGCCGGGCACTCGATGCTCCTGTCCGTGGCTGCCTTTGGCGTTGCCACCATCCTTTTTGGCGTGGCCAATCAGAACTGTTTCGGCGCCTTGCTCCCGAACGCTGTCTGGTTCTGGCTGGCGTTCCTCATGATGGTCATCTGCGGCGGCGTGGATAATGTCAGCGTCGTCGTGCGCCATTCCCTCGTTCAATTGCTCGCGCCCGACGAAAAACGCGGGCGCATTTCAGCCATCAACAGC
>JASHPN010000413.1 GCA_030038175.1 Verrucomicrobiia bacterium | reverse complement strand
CATTCTTTAATGGCGTTATTGCCGCTATCGGCAATAAAGACGTTGTCTCCGCCATCCACCGCCAGGGCGGCCAGGCCATTAAATCCGGACACGACGGCAGTCAGGTTGCTTGTGGCCGCCGTCCACTCATAGACGGTGTTGTCGCCGCCGTCGGCAATAAACAAATTGTCCGCGGCGTCCACGGCGACGCCGAGGGGATTGTTCAGACCCGACGAGACGACAGTGATTACGGTGCTGTTGGTGGTTAATTCTTTGATTTGGTTATGGCCCGTGTCGGCAATATAAACATTCCCTGAAGTATCCACCGCTACACCCGAAGGCTGGCTTAGCCCGGTGGAAACGAGCGTGGTCAAAGGTCCACCGCCCGCCGGCAATTCTTTGATGGCATTGTTGCCGGTGTCGGCAATGAATAGGTCCCCCAGGATGTCCACGGCGACGCCGTATGGGTGGCTTAGTCCGCCCGAGGGAGGCACCAGCACGCTCACCGAGTCATTGGTCGGCGTCCATTTCTGGATTTCGTTGTTTCCGCTATCGGCGATATAGACATTGCCCAGGCTATCCACCGCTACGCCGTTGGAACTGGCCAGGCCGGAGGTCACAAGATTGGTCACAAATGCAGTTTGCACGTAAGCCTGGCCGGCCTGGGTAATCGTGAGCGTCTGGCCGGCGATCGTGATCGTGCCGGTGCGCGTCGTGCCCGGATTGGCGAGGGGATAAATGGGATTGGTGTTGTTCTCGTCGTAGGTGTTGGGATCGAAACTGAAGATGACATTCGTGCTGCCGGTTCCGATGACGTTGTTCACGTGCAGCCAATAGGGCAGTAACACACTGTTGGTGGCAATGGTCCAGGGACCGGAATTTGGACCAACTGCGAGGATGACGCTGTCTTTACCGGCGGCAGACCCCTCCAGGCGCGTCGTCCTCCCCAGGGAATAGCCGGCGTTGGCGGCGAACAGGGCGTTGAGAAGGTTGCTGTTTGGCGTGCCCCATCCGGAGGCGAGATCGAAACCGTTTGTGGCAAAATATCTCTGAATTTGGGAATCAAGAATGTTGTCGCCGTTGGTAATATCGTGGAAACAGGACTCATAGTTTGTCCCCTGCGCAATGGCGTAAAGCCCTGGCGACGCGAAGCCGAACGGCGGACGGCCATTGGCCGCCGCCTGCTGGTTGGCCATCGCCAGATAACCCGCCATCAGGGGCGCGGCGCAACTGGTTCCTTCCACGAAATCATCCTGCCCATCTACCCGCACATACACGTTGTACGCGACGGCGGCGATGTCCGGCGTGTTTCGCATGCTGGTTGAGCCAACGTTGAGGGCCATGTTCACATTGGCCTGCCACCAGGGGATGGTATAGGTCTCGCTAATCCCGCCACCGCTGGCCGAGCCGGTAAGATAGTCGAGCCATACAGTTTCCCCGAGCCATGCGCCACCCGGACCGGTCGTCTGCAAGATCGTTCCGCCGACGGTCGTGACATAAGGATTGTCCGTCGGGAACGGAAAAGGTCCGGCCAGGAAGGTGAACCACGCGCCGGAATCTCCCGACGCCTGGAAGAAAGATTGGCCTTGCGCCGCCATCTCCAAAAAATCGTCATCCCCCACCGGATCATCCGCCGGGAAGGAATAGGGATAAATATAAGGAAAACCCCATGAAGAACTGACTTGTTTGGCCAGGTCATCGGATGCGATTTGGTTCAAAACCTCATTGAACGTCGCAATGGCTAAGTTGTTCGAGGCTTCATACACCAGGACTTTGGACAAATTAGTTGCCATACCGATGGCCATTTCGATGTCCAGGCTTACCTCAATTTCCGTGCTATTGTTGTTGGTGCTGCTCGGCAGGCCGTTGAAACCGCCGAGCAGGATATTGGTAATCGCGATGGTGTTGGTCGGTATGCTGTTCGAAATCTCATAGTCGGTAATGTCGCCGGGCGTATAGCCGTCAAATTCCACCAGGGCCACGGATTGTCCGGCGCCAGTGAGCTTCGAACCTGGGGCGTATGCCGCCCGGAAATCAGCCGATTCATAAAGACCGGTGGGCGCCGAACCGCCGTAGGACCCAAAAGAGTTTTTTGTCTGGCCGAGCGGTTTTGCTTTGGCGAACGACACGGCGCGGGTGTAGTTATCCAGGCCGTCAATATGTTCCAGCGGCACGCTCACATCCGGGGAAGGATCCGTGTCCGGCGCAAAAAACGTGCGTTTCTCCGTGGGATGCTGATAAATGCCCATCTGGATGTGAAAGACCTTTTCGATGTCGGAGACCGTTCCCGTGACTTCCAATAATTTTCGGTTCGCAGGCGTCCCGGTGACTGATAACCCGTTTGACCGGGCAAAGGCAGCCACGGCGTCGTAGTCGTCTTTCGTTGGGCCAAAAGTTTCCGTGAACTGGTCTCGCGTTAAATAACGGTGATAGTACGGGCTGCCTGGATTGTAAATCTGCCCCAGCAGACTGGTGAGTGTGTCTTTATTGCGCAACGGCAGGGCAATGGCCAGATGCAATGTGTTGGTGCCGGGCAAACGGGCGATGGGCTTTAATCCGGCGCTGACGACTCCGGGCACATGCCCCGGCAGAACGGGTCCGGCCGTTCCGGGTTGAAGCGCGAGCGAAAAAATAAATAGAGCAACTCCCGCAATGCGGGTCGCGAACGAAACGGGGCCGGGTTGTGTGCCGCAGGGTTTGTTCATATCCCGGAATTGTTCCGGTGTGCTTCTAGTGATTAGAATATCTGGAACATCTCATTCGGTCAATTTAAATCGGGGTGAAAAATCGAAAACGGATGCATTCTTCGGTGAGGAAAAAAGCACAAGATTCTGTCCGTGCGGGGCTTGGGATTGGAATTGATTTTTACTTTCCCTGAACCGCGCTCCGGTTCATGGTCGCAATGCATTCTTGGCTCCCTGTCGGCAAGGGAAGGTTTTTCCGGGCGGCTGGAAGCGCGCCCTCTACGGCCGGCAAGGATGCCTGCCGCTACTTGCCGCGATAGATGGCGCGGGCGGTGCAGGTTTCGGCCACGACCACTTCGGTCAGCAGGGGCAATTTTGGCTTCAGTTTTTTCCAGATCCAGAGGGCGACATTTTCGCTCGTGGGATTTTCGAGGCCGGGGATTTCGTTGAGATAAAAGTGGTCCAGTTTTTTCCAGATTGGCTGAAACGCGGCCGAGATGTCGGCGTAGTCCATGAGCCAGCCGAGTTTTTCATCGCATGGGCCGGCTACCACGATTTCCACTTTGAAACTATGGCCGTGCAGTCGCCGGCATTTGTGCGATTTGGGCAAGTGCGGCAGCAGATGCGCGGCTTCAAATTGAAAGGTTTTGCGGAGTTCCATAGTCATAAAAATTCCAAATCGGTCCAGGTCACGAGATCGCCGAGGGGAGGACGGCCGTCATGGCGCCAGGTGAGGGGCGGGTTTTGCATTTGGCCGAGCGGGCAGACACGGGTGGCGCCCCATTGCGCCAGCCGCGCGGCCAGTTCGGGCCTCATTTCCTCCGGCGCGGCGATGCCGACGCTGGAGACTTTTCCCCGGACAGCGTCGGCATGTTCCAACAGGGTTTTCAGATCGGAGGCCGGTTTGATGTAAATGAAGCGATTGAGGCACGAAAGTTGAAAGCGCGGATCGGCTTCGAAGATCACGGTCCAGGCCGTTGAATCTTTGCTGCGCCAATGGCGCGTGGTTTCCGGCGAATGCGCGGCGCGGATTTCATAAAACGCGCGGCGCGAGGCGATAGCCGCGGATTCTTCCGCCGGAATTTCGCCGCGTGGTTCATGTGCCTCGCGCCGCTCCAATTCGGCGGCGAGCTGTTCCGCAAAATTCTCCGGAGAAATCTCGCCGCCCGGCTGGACGTAGATGACGTGCGGGGAAAGACATCCCAATTGGTTCCAGGCAACGATATCGTCAACCGCCGCCGTAACGATCTTATCCGCGGCGCGCGCGCCGGGCAGGGCGTCGCTCGTGATAAATCCGAAGCTCACGCGGTGGCCATACGCAAGAAAGCGTTTGTTAAAAGGAAGACGGAGGCGGATTTTTCCAAGGGCTTCATCGCTGCCCGTGGCGGTCACGCAATCGGCTTCGGAAAACAAGACGTTTTCCAGCTCAATCTTTCCGCCGCGCCATTCGGCGATTTCCAGGCACGCGCCGAGCTTGGGGTCGGCATCGTAAATGGAATGGGCGAAAATACGGGGCAAAAAGGAACTGCCGCTGGCGCATTTCATAAATTGCGCCGAACGGGTGAGCAGGCCGAAGATAATACTCGTGAGTGCCGGATTGGGAATATTGCCGGCGGCAATGTGCGCCTGAAATTCCGGGCCGCGCCAGAAGCGAAATATGCCCTGGCCTCCACGGACAGGCGCATTTTCGGCGGCCTGCCCGCCGGTGGCGTCCATCGCGCCGCCCAATTCCTGGGCGAGCAGGGCGCGCAAATTTTCGTGGGTGAGTTGTTTGAAGAAGTTGTCCAGACCGCGTTGCAAAGTGGCCTGGGAAAAACCGGCCACGGCGGCATTTTTTAGGGCGAATTGGCGAAAGGGAAAATCAGGTTCGAGCCAGTTTTGCGCGAGTTTGGCCAGCAGCGTCACCATGCTTGGGAGCGAGCGGTGGGCGAGGTATTGGTCGCGGTTGCGTTTGAGGGTCTGGCAGGCCTCCAAAATCATCGCGGGCGAAAGCGTGGCTTCCGGCGGCAGGTCGGCAATGAAATAGTTGGGGAGGTTCATAATGAGGACATGCGATTCGGAGCCTGCCGCGCACATGTTCCGCCCGCTATACGGGCGGTGACGGCGCAGCGCGCCGTCCCTACCGGGAATGGTTGTGACTTACGCAGGTTCATATATTACGCAGTCGTTAGCGAGCAGCCGCGCGGCTCGGCCGTTTGCGCGCGGCCGATCAATTCGAAGCCGGCGCCGTGCCGGATGGCCAGATCTTCGGTCTGTATGGCGGCGACGGAAAATATGTTTGCGAGGTCAAAAATGCGAATCAGGCCGGTTTCGCCGTCGGCGACTTCGTTTTCGGTTTCCGGGGAAATAATACGAACGCGCGCCCATGGGGGAAAACGAAAATGGCGTTCCGGGTTTGTGTCGTAGGCCTGGGAACTCAATTCGCTCATGCCGTATTCGCAAAGGATATCTTTTTTCGAAATGCCGAGAGCCGAGGCGATGAGGCGATGCAATTCGGTCTTGGGCAGGGTCCGCGAGCGGTTTTTGTAGCCGCCGGTCTCCATGACGCGCGAGTTGGGCGGCAATCGGAATTGCAGTTTTTGGCCGGCCAAATGGTCGAGCAGATGGACGAAGGAAAAGGCGGTGCCCAGGATCAGGATTGGGCGGCGGGCGTTGTTCAAAGACGTAGTGGCGGCGTGAAAGTTTAGGGTCCAATTAGGGGCGGGGCAGGGGATTCCGGTGATGGTGGTGGTGTTTGAAAATGACAAACTTGCTCCATGAACCGCCAGTGGAGCGCGGCATTTATGCCGCTTCGACGTCCCTTTGGAGTCGGACGTTGAAGCGGCCTGAAGGCCGCGCCCCGAATCATGGCCGCGATACACGGGTCGAGAATCGTCCAGGCCTCCGACGAAGGCAGATTTGGGGGCGCGGAGTTGGCGGCGGACAATTTCGAACATGTGGGTGAGGGAGGAGCGCGGAGATAAAATGGGTGGGGGAGTCAGAATGAGCAGTTCGAAATTGCCGCCATTTATGACATTCGGAGCGAACCAGTGCCACAAGGATGTCTCGTAGATTTTTAGAGAATCGGCGCAATGAAAATGCCGGCTGGGGACCTGTTCGGTCGTACCGCTGGAATGAAAAACTGCCGTTCGTTCATGCGGCGCAAGGCAGGACAGTTCCAATTCTTTGAATGCGGCCGTCGGCACGGATGGAATTTGTGTCCAGTGCTTGACGTTTTCCGGCGCCACGCCTCGTGCTTCGCAAATTCGCTGGTAAGGTCCGTTATCCTTGAATTGCAACGCAAAGAGGTCCAGGGCTAGCGTGTTAAATTCGGGGTCCGGGATTTGCCGGTTTTCGGCAAAACGAATGCGGCCGGCAAAGTTTGAAAGTTCGGTGTTCATCGCGGTTTTTGTTCAGCCGGCTGGTTTTCCGCCACAGCCTCCAATCATTTTAACCCAAATTTTTGCGGCGGCAATTGAAAATCCGGTGGACAGAAACGAGCAGACCAATGCCCGCTGCCAGAAGCGCGGCCGATGAAGGCTCGGGCGCGGGTTCGGCCATGATCGTGATTTCGTCCACACTGGCCGGGTCGCGGGAGTAGAAGGCAATTTCGTCGAAGGCGGGCGCCAGGTCGGCGTAGGTGGCGTCCGGGGTGGGCGGCGACTGATAATTGAATGTCGAAAGGTTTGGATCCACCCACAGGGTGGTCGTGTTATCTTCGTAATCAATTCGTCCGACGATGAGATTGAGCGAGGACAAACTGGCGGAACTCGACGATGAGCCGTCAGATGCGGGATTTAACGAAGTATTGAGAATGGACACGTCGGCTCCGTAGGTTCCGCCGTTGCCGCCAAATCCGCCGGTGACCGACCCGCTGTCCAAGAGACGGAGATTGGGCGTGCCGCCGCCGCTGCTGGAGCCAAATTGTCCCAGAAATTGGACATACACAATGCCGCTGTCGAGCAATGGCAGGTCCCGCGAATCCTCGCTGATGCCATTGCCGCCGGAACCCCAGACAATGCTGCCGCCGCTGGTGGTTAATCCGGAATAAGACAGGCCGTTTGTGATGACGGCAAAACTGGCTCCGGAGGTGTAGTCGTTTATCCAGGCGGAAGTCCAGCCAGTGCCGCCGTTATTACCGGACAACGAGCCGGCGCTGTAACTGAAGCCATCGTAAGCAACGGTCGTGAATTGGGCATGTACGGCCATGCCAAGGGACATGCCAAGAATCGAGGCGAGGATGGTTTTTAGTGGCGCAAAGCGATATTTCATTCGGAAAAACAATTAAAAGCCTGATTTCATCGGGTTGATTAACAGCAACTTATGCGCCAAAAGTGATTCTCTATTCGAATTGGGGCGACCAAGCCAAATTATCCTACCATTGGCCGTAGCGGTTTTTCGGGAGGGTGGCGTCAACGGGATAGACCAGATAAACGGTATTGTGCGACATGGCCCAGGCGTTGATCACGTTTTGGCGTTGGTAGATGTGGCGGACGCTTTTCTTTGGATTGGTTCCGGGGTCGTTGATGACGACGTCACCGTCCTTGGTGAAGCCGATGCAGACGGTCAAATGACCGTTGCTGGTATCAACCCGGCCCGGTTCAAGCATCGCCCAGGGCGCGGAAATAATGACGGGAATGCCGGCGTCCACCCATTGTTCCAATTCTGAGATGCCGTCGAAACGAGTGACACAGGCGCGCAGGCCGCTGAAACTGCCGGCGAATGCGGTGTTAAAGGGCCAGTTGCCGGTGCCGTGGTAGTCGTCGTCATACACGGCCGCCGCGACTTCCGGGACGTCCAGATTTAAATCAGGACGGTTGAGGATTTTTGCCCAGCGTTCGAGCACCATGGAAAGGGAAGTGGGGCTGCACCATCCGCGTTCCTGCGGGTAGGCGTTTTGGGAGTGCTCCGGTGTGGGAATAATCTTTCCCCAGGCGGCGCGGTCAGCCGGGTGCGCCGGGGGTTTTGCATTGGAATTGCAAAAGGAGAGTCCGAGAAATTTTAGCGAGGGCCTGGCGCCGTCGGCTCCGCCGAGCGTCACGCGCACTTGCGCGGCGCTGGCAAATTGGGACAGGACGAGGGTGTCGGTTTTGACTTCGGCGTCGGCGTCTTTCTGACCGGGAACACTGGTTCGCGGGAACACCTGGTTGTCGGGGGACCACAGGCCCATGGTATAAAAACGAGTCGCATGGCCCGGCGAGATGGCCGAGGCTTCGACCTTTAAAAAGGTCCCCGCGGGCGCCGTGGCATTCCATGAAACGATCAACTGATTCCAATCCATGCCCGCTTTAATTTCCGGCGACGTCAATACGGTTTGGCCATCAGGATTGGTTGAGTCGGCGAAGTTGGAAAAATCGTCGAGGCCTTTAAATGAGCTGAATCGTTCCTGAGTCATAGGCGAAA
>JASHPN010000412.1 GCA_030038175.1 Verrucomicrobiia bacterium | reverse complement strand
ACGGCAGCCGTCTATTCGCGTTGCATTCTCTACTCGACGCTTTCTCCCTGTCCCATGTGCAGCGGCGCTGCGTTGCTTTACAAAATCCCGCGCATCGTCATTGGCGAGAATATCACGTTCAAGGGACCGGAGGACTATGTTCGTTCGCAGGGAGTCGGGCTGGAGATTTTAAATGACCCAACGTGCATCCAACTCATGCGCGATTTTATCCAGGCGCGGCCGGAGTTGTGGAACGAGGATATTGGGATGTGAATCGGGAATTGCCAATGTGCCGGCGGCTCATCTATTCTGGCAAAAATGAAATGCCCTAAGTGCAGCGTTGAACTGAAACCACAAACCGATCGTGGGGTTGAGGTTGAGGCCTGCCCGAAGTGTCAGGGAATGTGGCTGACGCCTCTTGAATTGGACCAGCTCGAAAACGAGGCGTTTAGCAACGAAGCCGATAAAGGGTCCCTCTACATCACGAGTTATGAGACTCAATTCAAGTGCCCGGTTTGTTCCGGCCCTCTCAGAGAATTTGACTATCGCTTTTTCGATTTACAGGTCGAGTGCTGTCCCGAACACGGTTTCTGGCTGGATAAAGATGAGGACAACCGAATTTTGGAGTTAATGCGCGGCGAAGAGCAGCGCATTGAAAGAAAATTTGGAACGGAGGACGCGTGGGGAAGGTATGTCAATCATTTGCGCTCACCGACGTTTTTTGGCAAGGTCAAAGACCTGTTCAAACGCTGAGGCCGTCTTTTCCGATGTGCGTGGCTAAAAAAGGATATTCCTTATAAAATGTTTCAACTGTTCCGGCTGTTTCCGATGACGCCGCATGGCCACAACCAATTCCCGCTCGAAACGGTTTGGAAATGGAAGCCGAACCAATCGCTTTTTCCGTCCGAAAAGTGACAGTGAACGGACCGGAACGAAACTGAGGCCCATTCCAACGGAAACGAGTGTGATGATCAGGTCAAAGCTGTCGAGTTGCATCGCAGGCTCTACTTTCAAATTCAAACTACCCATCCATCTATGGAGCTTTCTGCCAGTATTTGTTTTTTCGTCAATCAGAAGCCAGGTTTGTCTGGCGAGCCACGCGACAGCCGATGGTTTTGAAAGTTCAGAATAAATTTCAGCTAATTCCGCCGGGGCAATCAGGGTGAATGCGTCTGAAAAACGGTGGGTCACGCACAGTGTGCGCGGCAATCGCGATGGCGGACAGAGAACGCCGAGATCAAGCTCGTTTGCTTCCAGCGCCGCAAGGATTTCACCGCTCGACATGTTGGAAACGCTGTAATTGACTTCCGGATGTACGCGCAGGTTTGCATGAAAGAATCCCGGCAGATGTGCCAGACTCACGGAGCGCGAAACGCCGACCCGAACTTCCTTTTTTGCATTGGCAAAGTCCTCTTTTAGCTGGCGTAGCGAATGGTCCACGTCACCCAGCAGGCGGGACGATTCGTGGAAGAGAAATTCTCCAGCCTTTGTCAGGGTGACGCTTCTGGTTGTTCGTTCAAGCAGGTCAACGCCGAGGCTGTTTTCCATTCCCTGGATTTGTCGGGTGATGGCGCTTTGTGTCAAACCTGCCGCGGCGCCAGCCTTTGTAAAACTGCGATGCTTCACCACCAGATTGAAAAGAGACAACTCGTAGAGATCAAATGGCGCCTTTTGTAGAAACTCATTCATATTATGCATCAACGTATAATACTAATGAATTTCTATCAATTTTGAATTTGTGAGACTTTAGTGCCGAAAGGAAAATTAAAAACATGGCCGATAAAAATCTAAAGAATCCGGAAAATGTTGCCGGGCGGTTTTATGTGGATCAAACCTGCATTGATTGCGATATATGCCGCACGACGGCGCCGAAGTTTTTTAGGCGACAGGACGACGGTGGTTATTCGTATGTGCACCGCCAGCCTCAAACGCCTGAAGAAATTGTCGAAGCGGAAGAGGCTCGAACCTCATGCCCCACCGACACGATTGGAAATGATGGAGAGTGAAAAGCAAACCGTCTAGGCCGCTTCCGCGTCCTGCTTCCGGCGCACGATCGGTTTGCTTTCGCCGCGAACGACGGCGGCGGTAATCTTCACGTGAAAGATGTCGGAGACTTCCGGCACGTCGAACATCAAATCGAGCATCAGTTTTTCAATCAGGCCGCGCAGGGCGCGGGCGCCGGTGCCTTTTTTTAGCGCCAGGGACGCCAGTTCATGCAACGCATCCGGCGTAAATTCCAGGTCCACGCCTTCCATGGCCATAAGTTTGGCGAACTGTTTCGTCAGCGCGTTTTTCGGCTCGGTCAAAATGGAAATCAATTGTTCCTCGGTTAATTCGGCGAGCGTGGTGACGATGGGCAACCGTCCGATAAACTCGGGAATGAAACCGAAGTTCAGCATGTCTTCCGGCTCGGCATATTGAAGAATTTCCGCGCGCTCCGCCGTGAGGTCTTTTGGGGATTCATCCTTCGCCCCAAATCCCATCACTTGCCGTCCCATGCGGCGTTGAATCACGCGCTCCAGGCCCACAAAAGCCCCGCCGCAGATGAACAGGATGTTGGTCGTATCCACGCGGATGTATTCCTGCTGCGGGTGTTTGCGGCCGCCTTGCGGAGGGACGTTGCAGATCGTGCCTTCCAGAATCTTTAACAGCGCCTGTTGCACGCCTTCGCCGCTGACGTCGCGCGTGATGGACGGGCCGTCCGCCTTGCGGGCAATTTTGTCAATTTCATCAATATACACGATGCCGCGCTGGGCGCGCTTGACGTCGTAGTCGGCGTTTTGGAGCAGGCGCAGAACAATGTTTTCAACGTCTTCGCCCACGTAGCCGGCCTCGGTCAAGGTCGTCGCATCAGCGATTGCAAATGGAACATCCAGAATTTTGGCGAGGGTGCGGGCGAGAAGGGTCTTGCCCGAACCGGTGGGGCCGATCATCAAAATGTTGCTTTTCTCGATTTCAACGTCAACGTGGCGGCTGGCGAAGTCATTCGCGGTACGGGATTCGTCGTCCGGCGGGGTTTCCGGCTGAATCCGCTTAAAATGATTGTGAACGGCCACCGCGAGGGTCTTTTTGGCGTTCTCCTGTCCCACGCAATATAAATCCAACTGCCGCTTGATCTCGGCGGGTTTGGGCACGGAAAATTTGGCGGCCTTCTTCTGGCTTTGCACCTGCAGTTCCCGATCGAGCACGTTCTTGCAAAGAATGATGCAGTTATCGCAAATGTAAACGCCCGGTCCCGAAATAAGCTTGCGGACTTCCGCGTGGGACTTGCCGCAGAAACTGCACATCGTAATGTTGTTTGGTCTGGCCATGTAAAAAACCGCCGGATCGAATTTAATTCGCCCCAGTGCCTATTGTAAAAGAGTTTACACTATTATCGGACTTTTTCCAATTTTTTGAATTTTTTTTTGGCCGGCGGAACGCCTATCACTTTTTAGGGATAGTCATTGCCGCCTATTTTTGTTGCATGAAGGTCGGTTTATCGGTTAGAATGCTTTTTGTTCATGAAAGTTTTGTCAGCCATTTTCAGCGTTGCCGTGTCCCTGGTTGGGTTCAGCGCCGGGGCACAAGTCACGGTGGACGTGGCCCTGGACCAAAAGCAGTTTTTGCCGGGTGAATCCCTGCCGGTGACAGTTCACGTAACCAACCGATCAGGCCAGATGATCCATCTGGGCGAGGCCGGGTGGCTTTCGTTTTTCGTCCAGGCCGATGATGGTTCCGTGGTGGCCACAAAAAAGGCTATCCCGGTTAATGGGGTATTTGACCTGGATTCCTCTGAAGTGGCCATCAAACACCTGGATCTCGAGCCGTATTTTGCCCTGGCTCACACCGGCAAATATCGCGTGACGGCTACGGTGCATATCCGGGACTGGAACAGCGATGTGACCAGTTCTCCAGCACATTTTGACGTGATCGAAGGCGCGGAATTGTGGTCCCAGACTTTCGGGGTGCCTGATCCGGCAGGCCCCAATCATCCGCCCCTCGTCCGCAAATACACCCTGGTAGAGGCAAATTACCTGCGCGACCAGTTGCGCCTTTATGTTCAACTGAACGACATTTCGGACGGCTCCATTATGAAGGTCCGCTCCCTTGGCCAGATGATTTCGTTTAGCCAGCCGGAGGCCCAATTGGACCAGGCCAGCGATTTGCATGTTCTTTGCCAAAGCGGCGCGAGCAGGTTTACCTATGCCATTATCAGTCCCAATGGCAATATCGTGCGGAGCTATATTTACGATTATGTGACAACCCGACCCCGCCTCACCGAGGACAGCCAGGGCAACATCAGTGTCCTGGGCGGTGTCCGCCGCCTGGATCCGGATGAGTTGCCCGCCGTTAAAACGCCGGACCAGCTTCGCTGAGAAGGCGGCTTTGTTCGCTATTGCTGCGAGGCAATTTTAGGATAGACTTTTTCCATGCTTCAAACGGCATTCGATACCGAGCCGTCTCTTGACGCGAAAGAGGAACGTGACATTTATCTGTCCGCATTTCGCTTCATGCTGCTGGCGCGTGTGCTTGACGACAAACTTGCGGCGCTTTACCGCGCCGGAAAGATCCATGGCGGCGTCTTTCTGGGGCGCGGACAGGAGGCCCTCAGCACGGCGGTGGGCATTTCATTGCGGGAGGGCGATGTCTTTGCCCCGCTGATTCGCGATGCGGCCGGACGTTTGGCCTTTGGAGAATCAGTGTTGGATTCCGTGCGCACACATATGGGGTCGCCCCATGGTCCAATGCGCGGACGCGACGGCAATGTTCATCGCGGACGGCCGCGGGAAGGCCTTCTGCCCATGATCAGCCATCTGGGGGCGATGATTTCCGTAGTGAACGGAATCTTGTTGGCCCGCCGGTTTCAGAAAAAATCCGGCACGGTTGGCGCAGCCTGTATTGGCGAGGGCGCCACGTCCACGGGCGCATTCCATGAAGCGCTGAACCAGGCTGCGGTGGAAAAATTGCCCCTGGTTTTAGTTATTGCGGATAACCAATACGCTTACTCAACCCCGAAATCGCGGCAGTTTGCCTGCGACAGTCTGGCGCGCAAGGCGCCGGGGTATGGAGTGGGGGTCCAAACGGTTGACGGAACGGACCTGTCCGAGTGTCTCAAGGCCGCCGGCGCGGCCATTTCGCGGGCGCGCACGGGGGGAGGGCCGCAATTGATCGTGGCCAACTTGCTGCGGTTGTGCGGCCATGGCGAACACGACGTGGCTGATTACGTGGATCCGAAGTTAATGAATTCTTCCCTGGGCCGCGACTGCGTGAAAGCGGCCGAGGAATTCTTGGCGCGGCGCCATTGGCTGGATGCTTCCCAGGCGGCCGGATTGCGGGAGGACATTGTCCACGAAATCGAGGCCGCGGTGGCACAAGCGCAACGAGAACCCGCCCCCGACCCTTTTGCCGAGGAATGGCGGGCCATTGCCTCTGAACACCTGTGCGAAGGCCAGCCGGAACATCGCCGCATTTAATCTGTTTAATCCGTTAACCCTTTTCAACCACCAGCCAATTGGCCTTTTAACGTGAGTCTGACTTATCTCGAAGCCATTCGCGAAGCCCAGGCGCGCGCGTTGCGTGACGATCCGCGCGTATTTATTTATGGGCAGGACGTCGGCGCTTTCGGCGGGGCGTTTAAAGCCACCAAAAACCTGGCGGTGGAATTCCCTGGACGCGTCATTGATTCGCCAATTTCTGAGGATGCCATGGTGGGCATGGCCGTGGGCGCGGCCATCGAGGGGATGAGACCGATTGTGGAAATGCAGTTTGCGGATTTTTCGCTCGTGGGATTTAACCAGATCGTCAACCAGGCGGCGACTTTGTATTGGCGGACGAACGTCCCGTGCCCGATTACCGTTCGTCTTCCCTTTGGAGGCACTTCGGGAAGCGGTCCTTTCCACAGCCAAAGCATTGAGGCCATTTATGCGCACTATCCGGGTCTCATTGTCCTGACTCCGGCCACGGTGGAGGACGCTTATTCCATGTTGCTCGAAGCGGTGGCGCTGGACGATCCCGTCATTTTTTGCGAGCACAAGTTCCTTTATTACCATCTCAAGGCGGAAAAATTGCCGGACGAAGCGCTGCCGGTGGGCAAGGCGCGAATCGCCCGGGAGGGGCGCGACCTCACGATTGCAACCTACAGCGCCATGGTTCACGAAGCCATTGAGGCCGCCAAAGAGCTTTCCGGCGACGGTTGGGAAATTGAAGTGGTGGATTTGCGGTCGGTGAAACCTTTGGACACCGACACGATCGTCGCGAGCGTGGCGCGGACCGGGAAGCTGCTGTGCGTCGGCGAGGCCTGGCCGTGGGGCGGGGTGACGGCGGAAATTATATCGCGCGTCACGGCCGAAGGCTTTGGCCTGCTCGACGCCCCGCCGCAGCGCCTCAACGCCAAAGAAACGCCCGTCCCCTACCATCCGAATCTTTGGGCCGCTCATCGTCCCACCGCCCGGAGCGTTGCCGCCGCGGCGCGGAATCTACTGCGACAATGAAACCAATTCCAGTGCATCCCGTCTGCTCGCGAATCCCGCGGGGAAATATTAATTTCGCCGGCGCGGTCACCGGTGGCCATCCTTTTTCCTTTTTCCTTTCTCCTTTTTAATTTCATGCGCGTTTCCATCATCATGCCGCAGCTTGGCGAATCCATTGCCGAAGCCAACATCGTTGCTTTTCTGGTCAAACCCGGCGACCAGGTCGTCGCCGATCAAAACATCATTGAAGTGGAAACCAACAAGGCCACGATGACGGTGACATCGCCTTGCACAGGTAAAATCGAGAAATTCTCCGCGCAATTGAATGAAAGCTACGCCGTGGGCGCGGTTCTCGGCCATATCGAGGCGACGCGAGAGGAGGCCGACCGGCTGGGATTGGATGTGGGCCCGACCGCAAAAACGTCTGACACGGATCGCACCGCCAAATTGGATTCGAATAATGGAACGAGGGTGCAGCCCACCGTCCGCGGGTTGCCGGTGCCCGCCAATGCCGCGGGCGCCAGCTATCTTTCGCCCCGGCTCAAGGCGCGGATGGGTGAACTGGGCCTGAGCGCCGCGGATTTGGCGGGCGTGGCCGGCAGCGGCGCGGCCGGGCGGGTGACCATTGAAGATTTTGAGAAATTCATCGCGCATCTCGAAAAACAGAAGATGAGCGACGCCTCGTCCATGCGCGTCGCCGTGGCCGATGCCATGCGCCGCAGTTGGACCCGCCCCCTGGCTACGGTCGTACTGCCCGTGCAATTAGACGCCCTTTTGACGCATCGGAAAACGTCGGACCCAAAGCCGGGACCGGCCCTTTATGCTTTGCGCGCGCTGGCCATTGCGCTCTCGGAAAATTCGGCCCCGGCGGGCCGGCTGGTGGGAAATAAGATCGTGTACCCTGGCTCCATTGACGTGGGCTTTGCCGTTGAAGCGGAAGATGGCGTTTTGGTGCCCGTGATTCGTGATGCAGACCGGAAATCGCTCCGCGAATTGACGGGGCGTTACAATGAGCTGGTGGCGCTTGCCCGCCAGCGAAAGCTTCCAGCCGATGCGACCGGCGGATCCATCGCCACCGTCACCAATTTTGGGACTTTTGGCCTGACCTCGGCCACGCCGATTCCGCTGCCCGAGCAAACTCTGGTGCTCGGCATGGGCGCGGGCCGTCCGGCGCCGCATTGGGACGAAAACAAGAACCAATTTGTTCCCGTCACCGAAGCGAACCTGACGTTGAGCTTCGACCATCGTGTCCTGGATGGCGGCGCGGCCGGCCGATTGCTGCAGCGCATCGGTGAATTGATGAGGGATCCGGCATCGCTTTAGCGGCCTTTGGATCGCAGTCTCCAATCACAAAAGGCGGCGCGTCTTTGCCATTTTGGTTCAGCATTTCTCATTGACGCTTGTCGTCGCTCCGCTAAACTCTTTCGTTCGGTTTTGAAATAATATTGTACCAAGTTAAATTCAAAAATTATGGCTGTAAAAATCGCTATTAATGGGTTCGGTCGCATCGGTCGCCTGGTGTTCCGCGCCATCGTGGAGCAGGGCCTGTTGGGCAAAGATGTGGAAGTTGTCGCCGTGGGCGACATCGTGCCCGCTGACAATCTCGCTTACCTGCTCAAATATGATTCCACTCAGGGCCGTTTTAACGGCCAGGTTGGTTCGAAAAAGTCCGCGGCGGACAAGGCTGAAGACGATGTTCTGATCGTTAATGGGAAGGATATCAAAGTGGTAAGCGCCAAAACACCCGCGGAATTGCCGTGGAAGGCGCTCGGCGTGGAACTGGTCATTGAATCCACCGGCCTGTTTACCGACGCGGCCAAAGACAATCCCAGGTCCTGCTACGGCCACATTACTGCCGGCGCAAAGAAGGTCATCATTTCGGCGCCAGGCAAAAACGACGACCTCACCGTCGTCATGGGCGTGAACCACGAAAAATATGACCCGGCCAGGCACACCGTGATCTCGAATGCCAGTTGCACGACCAACTGCCTCGCGCCGGTCGTTCATGTGTTGCTCAAGGAAGGTTTTGGCATCGAAGAGGGCCTGATGACCACGGTCCACAGTTATACGGCGACCCAAAAAACCGTGGACGGTCCCAGCAAGAAGGATTGGAAAGGCGGCCGCAGCGCGGCCATCAATTTGATTCCGTCCACCACCGGCGCGGCCAAAGCGGTCGGATTGGTGTGCCCGGAAGTCAAAGGGAAGCTGACCGGCATGTCGTTTCGGGTGCCGACGCCGACGGTTTCCGTCGTGGACCTGACGGTGCGCACCGTCAAGGAAACAAGCTATGCTGAGATTTGCGCCGCGATGAAGCGCGCCAGCGAGAGTTATCTCAAAGGCATTCTGGAGTTCACTAATGAAGAAGTGGTCAGCACGGATTTCATTCATAACCAGGCCAGCTCGATCTTCGATTCCGGCTCGGGAATCGAATTGAACAAGCGTTTCTTCAAGCTGATTAGCTGGTATGACAACGAATGGGGCTATAGTTGCCGCGTGGCCGATTTGTTGAAATACATGATCAAGCGCGGCCTCTAATCCTGCCGATCTTCAAAAGGCGAGCCGAGTCCGGCTCGCCTTTTTTGCTTGAACATTGGCCGCCTGAATGGTGTCTTCAAATGGCTCCAACTGTGTGAAATCAGAATTTGATGGGATTATCGGTGGCAACGGAATCCGGCGGCTGCAATTGGCCGCGGGCCTTCTGGCGATTCTCCTGCTGACCTTCGCCGTTTATCGGCCGGTCCTGCCGGGCAGCTTTTTAATGGACGATGAACGGCTCGTCTCCGGGAACAACGCGCTGGTCAATGGGCAGTTCACACCCTATTCCATTTGGTTCCAGACGGACTTTACTTTGGCGACGTTTGGATGGTGGCTGGAACGCGGGGCATTCGGACTGAACCCCGCCGGCTACCACGTCGTGAACATCTTTCTTCAGGCCATCAGCGCTATATTGCTCTGGCGATTGTTGGCCCGGTTAGGAATTCCCGGCGGGTGGGCGGCGGCGGCGTTGTTCGCGGTTCATCCGGTCTGTGTCAATTCAGTCGCCAGGATAGCGGAATTGAAGAACACTTTGTCCCTGCCTTTTTGCCTGCTCAGCTTCATCAGTTACCTGGCTTACGAATCGGTTGCCCTGTATCCGCCCGAATCCAGCGGCTCCCGGCAAGGGCAGTCCGCGGGCCGCGCCATGCTTTGGTATGCCATTTCCCTGGCGGCATTTGTGCTGGCGTTGCTGGCCAAGACGACCGTGGTCATGTTGCCGGTCGTAATCCTCTTGTGCGCGGCCTGGCAGCGTGGGCGGGTTGCCCGCAAAGATATCGTTCATACGCTTCCATTTTTCTTCCTTTCATTGATGTTTGGGCTGATGTCCATTTGGTTCCAAAAACACCAGGCCTTGCCGTCGTCCACGTTCTCGCTTCACCCCGTGACCTTTTGGGATCGGCTGGCCGGCGCCGGTTTCAATTTTTGGTTTTATATCGGCAAGGCCTTCTTCCCGTTCAACTTGAACATATCTTATCCCCTCCGAACGATTGATCCAGGGACATTGGCGGCCTGGCTGCCTGATCTTTTGGCCGCCGTTGTTTTTATTTTATGCTGGCAATATCGTAGCGGTTGGGGAAGGCACCTCTTGTTCGGATTGGGATGCTTTGCCGTGATGCTCTTTCCGGCGCTCGGATTCTTCGACGCCCAGTATGAAACACTATGGCAGGTATCGGATCATCTGGAATATGCGGCTCTGGCGGCCATGATTGCGCTTGGAATATGCGGGGTGGCCGGTCTTTGCAACCGGCGGCTTTTCGTCGGCGTCGTGGTGATTCTTGTGTTGGGCACTTCGATCCTGTGCGTCAGGCGTTCGGAGGTTTTTAGGTCGGAAGAAACCCTCATGACGGATACCGTCGCGGGAAATCCCGCCGCCTGGGGGGCCTACAACGACCTGGGAACCGTCTTAGCCGAAAAAAAAGGCGATTATAAAGAAGCGCTGCATGACTTTTTACTGTCCCTGTCATATAAGCCGGACAACGCCGAAGCCTGGATGAACGCGGGTTATGCCCTGCTGTTGCAGGGAAAACTCGCCGCCGCCGAAACGGAATATCAGGCCGCCTTGAAAGTAAATCCGAAAGCCGGACTGGCGCACACGATGTACGCCCGTCTTTTGCAACTCCAAAAGAGGAACGGCGAGGCGCTTTATCACTTCAAAATGGCAGCCATAATTAATTCGGACGCCTCGTCATACCTGGAATTGGCTTCTTTTGAATACATGACCGGCAATTCCCGCCAGGCGGTCCTGCATCTCCAAAAAGTTCTGACGCTAAAGCCGAAGCCCGCTGATGCAGTGACAGCTCTGAATGATTTGGCCTGGGTGCTGGCAACCAGTCCCGACAGTTCCATTCGCAACGGCCCTGAAGCGGTGGGCGACGCGGAACAGGCATGCCGCCTGACCTCGTTCAGGCAGCCCGGTTTGTTAAGCACACTGGCCGCGGCTTACGCTGAGGCCGGGCGGTTCCCCGAAGCCGTTTCCACGGCGGAGAGAGCGGTCAATTTGGCGGACACCATCGGCGATAGACAATGTGCCGCGGCGAGCCGGCGATTGTTGCTGCTTTACCGCCAGGGCAAACCGTGCCGGGAAAGCCAATGACCCGTTAATGCGAGGCAGTGGGCGATACGCCCGAATCTGGCTGGCGCGCAGGCATATTTTGCAAATCATAGTCCGGCGGCCAGACGACGAACTGTTCTTTTTTCTTTTTACTGGCCTTCTCTGGAATGTTGGTTCGCCACCATGAGATGAACAAAAGTGATCGGTAAGTGTCATAGGCCTGGCCATCCAGCGATCCGCTGGAATAAATGTGCGCGCGGGTTTTGTTCGAGTAGGCCAGCAACGCAATTTTGGCGTAGGAATGTTGCTCCAGCTTTTGATAGAATGCGACTTGCGGAGTAATCGGGGTAGCCGACGTCGTCGGAATGGGAAGCGGTATGCTCGGAATGCCAAAGAAAGTGCTGTTGGTATTAACCGAATACGCTCCCGCCCGGGCTTCGACAATGATGTCTGCGGTTTTTGTGTCCGGCGCCAATAACGCGCCGGCGCGGCTCAAGGCGTCACGGATGTCCCCTTCCGCGTATTTTGCGTCGTAGCTGTCAAAATAAGTGAAGTCCACATAGACGCGCTGACCATTCAGAAAACTCACACTGGCTTTAGTCAGCGCCCGGTCGCCGGCGGTACTCAACAATAATTGTTCCGTGGCCGTGCGCGCGGGCGCGCTCGTGCCTTGAGTGGTACAGCCGGCACAAAATAGCGCCGCCGTGAAAAATGCAATGAATAGCGCACATTGCGCAATAAGTTCAGACAAATTTTTGCGAACCTCCATAATAGGGGCGTCCTTTTGCAAATCTTGTGCCAAGCGCCGCCGGCGTTTCTCGTCCTTTACGCTTCCCGCCACACGGCCGAATATTCGGCAGCCTGGCCGTGCGGTTTCAATCCCCCCGTTTGAATTTCGCAATCACGCGCTCGATCGCCGCCAGGCCGAGTTCGAGTTTCTCAAGTTCCGGACCGAAACTGATTCGGCAGTAGTTTTTAAAACGCATCAGGGACCTGCGGTTGCCGGGATTCACATCGAAAAATACGCCGGGCACCACAATCACCCGTTCTTTGAGACATTCGCGGAAAAAATTCATCCCATCATCCAGTGGCGGGGGCAATTTCGACAAATTGGCCCAGACATAAAATGCACCGGCCGGGGAGGCGTCCGCCGTGATGCCCGATTTTTTGAGACGGGCCAGGACCAGATCCCGCTTTTTTAAGAAATGCTTTTGAATGGCCAGCGTTTCAGCGGCGGCATTGGGCGGGTCCAGCAGGGGAAGCGCGGCGTTCTGGAACGGATGATTGGCGCCGCCGTCCAAAAACGAGCCGGCGCTGGCGATCGCTTCCATCACTGCTTTGGGCCCCAGTGTCCAACTGATGCGCCAGCCGGGATAGCGCCAATTCTTTGTCAAACCGTCCACCACGATGATCGGATCGCGCTCGACATCTTCGACGAACGCCGCCGCCGAGATCATTTTGGGTTTTTTTGCCTGATGGTTTGTGTAGATGTAGTGCGAATAAAATTCATCGAAAATCATCGAGCACTGGCATTCGCGGGCGAGCGCGCACCAGGCTGATAATTCGGCGCCTTCCATGAGCTGTCCCGTGGGGTTGCACGGGTTGCTGACCAGCAGGGCGCTCAATCCGCGGCCCAGGATTTCCTCTTTCAAATCCGCCACGGGAATTTTGTAGCGATTTTTTGCTTCAAGTAAAATGGGAATGGGGGTGAATGCCTTGAAAACGCTCAAAAGTTCCTCGTATGCGGTATAATCAGGAATGAAATGGCCCATGTTAATGTCGCCCAGGGCGCTGGCCAGCCGGGTCAAAGCCAGTCGTCCACCGCTGGCGATACTGACATTATCGGCCGTATATTTTGATTCTTTGCCGCTGCGATAGGTGGCGTTGTAAAACTCGGCGACGGCCTGGCATAGCCGCTTATTTCCGGCCACCGGACTGTATTGCCGGCTGGATTCAGAGATACTGACGTCCAGAATGCGCTGAGGAGCGCCCGGAATGTCGCCGGTTTCCGGAGATCCCTGGCCCAGGTTGGCCCAAAGGGGGCTATCGTAGGAAAACCCGTGGCGCGCGGCCTCGTGCGTGACGAAAATCACGCCGGTACGCGGGACTGACCGAAAACCGGGAATGCTTTTTGGTTCCATCGAGGCAATACGTTATGAAACTTCCCGGTGCGTGACGAGCAGTTAAATGGATTGAGGGTTAGACCATTAAAGTATTTAATCGTGGCCGGGCCGGAAACCCTTGAATAATGAAAACTCGACTTCGGCGGAAGATTGATTATGGTGAGATTATGGATATCGATGAGCGCGAAATATTTCTTTTTTTGAAATCCTATGGCGCGGATCATGTCGCGGCGCGTGAGATTTGTCGGAGGGCGGGCGGGCGCAGGCGGTATGAAGAGGACCATGATTGGGCGTTGCCCATCCTTCAGCGGATGCTCGAGCGAGGGATACTGGAAGTAAACGCAGGCGGCCAATTTCGGGTCAAACCCATTAAAAGGAACAAAAATGATCGGTGGGTCGCGCCTGACATTGCCAGGATTTTGAAAGAAAGCGGTATTGAAATTGAAAACCCCGGCGATATAGCATCAGACGAGTATTACGATCAACTCTAACCAAATTCTTTTAACGGGCTGCTAATGCTCGCCGCGCTGCTCTCCACTCTTCTGTTCTCTATTTCCGCAATTTGCGGGCAGCGTTCCGCAAGTCAAATCGGCGGCGTCGAGGCCAATTTCTGGCGCATTTGCATTGCCGCGGCCTTTTTGGCGGTCTGGGCCAATGGTTTTGGGACCAAAATGACCGGTGAGGCCCTGCCTCTTTTTGCTTTAAGCGGCCTGATGGGGATCGGTTTGGGAGACACCGCCTATTTCCAGGCGCTGACCCGGTTGGGTACGCGGCGCACGGTCCTGATTTCACAATGTCTGACGGCTCCGGCGGCGGCACTGATCGAATGGCTTTGGCTGGGCACCCGGTTGGATTTTCGGCAAATTGTTTTCATTGCAATCATCCTCACCGGTGTTGCCGTGGC
>JASHPN010000044.1 GCA_030038175.1 Verrucomicrobiia bacterium | reverse complement strand
AACGCAGGCGGTGTATGACATGATTTATCGCCCGGCGGAGACCCGCCTCCTGGCCGCGGCAAAAAAAGCCGGCTGCCGGACGGCCAACGGCCTGGGCATGTTGCTGCATCAGGGCGCGCGGGCGTTTGCCATATGGACGAGGAAGTCCGCGCCACTCACCGAAATGCGCCGGGCGCTCCTGTCCACAGTCCACAGTCCACAGTCCGCAGTCCGCAGTCAACGTCGGTAAGTGAAAGGTTTAACATGAGCAAAATTGAAAAATTTGAAGACATTCTTGCCTGGCAAAAAGCGCGAGAATTAACCCGACAAATCTACGCACAAACGAAATGCGGCCAGTTTGCCAAAGATTTTGGATTAAGAGATCAAATTCAACGGGCATCTGTATCCAATATGGCAAATATCGCGGAAGGATTTGATCGTGGTGGCGACAAGGAATTCATTCAATTTCTTTCAGTGTCAAAAGGTTCGTGCGGTGAGGTCAAATCGCATTTATACGTCGCGTTGGACCAATCATATATAAGCATGGAACAATTTGACCAGCTTTACCAAAGGACGGACGAGGTCAGCCGGCTTCTGTCCGGCTTTATGGGATACTTAAAACAGTCCGATCTGCGTGGTCGAAAATTCAAATGATCTTCGCAATCAAGACTCTCAACCATACTCTTGGGCTGTGGACTGTGGACTTGGGACTTTGGGCCCAGCACCCTGCGCTGTGGGGCTCCAGCTTTGGACTTTTGGTTGCGGATCCGGGACAATGGACTCGCAGTTGGGCCGCCGTGCCTTATGGATTCTGGTCGCTCTGCTTTTTTGTGCTGGGATGCATTGTCGGCAGTTTTCTGAATGTCTGTATTCACCGGATGCCGCTGGGGATGAGCATTGTTTCCCCGCCTTCCCACTGCCCGCACTGCAAGTATTCCATTCCGTGGTATCTGAACATTCCGCTGCTGACCTGGCTCGTGTTGCGCGGACGGTGCAAAAATTGCGGGGCGCCCATTTCCGTTCGATATTTTATTGTGGAACTGTTGACTGGTATCGCCTTTTTGGGGTGCTGGCTGAAGTTCGGAAATCACCTGCACCCGCTGTCCTCGATTCCGGTTGCGCTCGCGTTTGCGGTTTTGCTGGCCGGATTGATTGCCGCCACCTTTATTGATTTCGAGCATTTTATCATTCCGGACGAAATCACATTTGGAGGAATTGGCGTTGGCCTGCTCGCCTCCGTCCTCCTGCCGCGTTTGCATGATGCGCCTTCTCATCTTTCCAGTCTGCTGCAAGGCCTGATCGGCGCCCTGGCCGGCGCGGTCGTCGTCTATGCCATTCTTCGTCTGGGAAAATTGCTCTTCGGACGGCACCGCCTCAAATTGGTTCCCGGGACAAAGATTGTCTTTGGCGAGGCCTCGCTCCATTTGCCCGGCCGGGAGATTTTTTACGACGACTTGTTTTACCGAAAATCCGACGCCGTTGTCCTGCGCGCGCAGACGCTGGAATTGATTGACCGCGGCTATAAGGACGTGACTGTCCGTCTTTCGCCGGCAGTGCTGGAGATTGGCGATGAAAAAATGTCGCCTGACGACGTGCCCTGCATGGAATGTGTGTGCGCGGAGATTGTCTTGCCGCGCGAAGCCATGGGCATGGGTGACGTCAAATTCATGAGCGCCATCGGCGCTTTCATTGGCTGGCAAGGGGTGATCTTTTCCCTGATGTTAAGCTCGATGATTGGCGCGGCGGTGGGGCTGATCCTGATTATTCTGAGGCGCCGCGAATTTTCATCGCGGATGCCCTACGGACCCTACATCGCGCTGGCAGCGGTGATTTGGGTGTTTATTGGGAAAAAATATTGGTTTGCCTTGTTTCAACCTTAGCAACTGGAAAGTCATTGCCCATGGCAGACTTGCCGCCGATTGCGGTTTTTAATAGGTTGAATTGACATCATTTTATGCCGAAAGAAATTCTCGAGATGTCCGTCGAAACCGTAACGACGGAGTTGCCCGACACCAAAACCATCCGCCTCAAATGGCCCGATGGTCATAACCCGGAATTCAAAACCGGGCAGTTCATTACAGTCTATTGGCCCGATACGCCCAATTATAAACGCGCCTATTCGCTGTCCTCCTGCGTCCTGGACCGCGGCTTTTATGAGGTAACGGTCAAACGCGACGGCAAAATGGGCACGCGCCTGGTGGATTGGGTCAAAACCGGCGACAAACTCTTTGTCATACCGCCCGTCGGCAAATTCCTGCCCGTTTACGAACCAAACAAACATCTCATTTGTGTGGCTGGCGGCTCGGGGGTGACGCCGTTTCGGGCGTACGCCCGCGAGGCGACGCGCCGCAGTCTGCCGACAAAAATTACCGTGCTGTACAGCGTGCGCCAGCCCAAAGACATTATTTTCAACAGTGAATTTCTCGAATTGGAAAAAGCCAACCCTTTTTTCAAATTCCTGGTGACCTGCACTCGCCCCCAGCCGACGGACAATTGGACCGGACGCGTTGGCCGCATTGACGCCGCCTGGATCAAGCAATTCGTGACGGATTTGCCCAACACCGTATTTTATGCCTGCGGCCCAAATCCCCTGGTGGAATTTGCCGAAGCCCTCGTCTTTGAACTGGGCGCCACCAAAGAACAAATGAAGACGGAAAAGTGGGGATAGATCAGCAGACCGATGATGCTTATTTCCGCGCCTCCAAAAACTTTTTTAACTCCTCGGCCGCTTTTCCGCCAAAGCCCGGCACTTCGGCAATTTGCTCCAAAGTCGCGGTTCTGAGACGCTGGACCGAGCCAAACTTTTTTAGCAACGCCGCCTTGCGGCGTTCGCCGATCCCGGGAAATTCATCCAGCACGCTTTCCGAAATCCGCTTGAGCCGCAATTGCGCGTTATACGAATTGGCCACCCGATGGGATTCGTCCCGGACGCGTTGCAACAACTTCGTGGCCGGATGCTCCAGCCCCAGCCGCAATGGTTCGCTTTTATCGGGCAAATAGACCTCCTCAAACTCTTTGGCCAGGCCAATCACGGGAATGTTTTCCAATCCCAGTTTTTTTAATTCTTCGGTAGCCGCGCTCAATTGTCCCTTGCCGCCGTCTATCAGAATCAAATCCGGCAGGTTTGACGGCGAGGATGGAGGACGGAGGATAGAAGATGGATTCGCGGATATTTGTCCATCTTCCATCTTCATTCTTCTATTCTCGCTTTTGAAACGCCGGCTGGTTTCGTCCACGAGCTTTTGCAGTTCCTGCGGCACGGCTTCGCCCGCTTCATCGTTTTTGCTTTTTTGCGCCGGGGCCGATTCGGTGAGCAGCCGCGTGTATCGGCGGCGCACCACTTCCGCCATGCTGGCAAAATCGTCCTGCCCGGCGACCGTTTTGATCTTGAATCGCCGGTAATTCGCGCGGTCCGGCCGGCCGTTTTTGAAACTGACGAGGGAGGCGACGGCGAAGGTGCCGCTGATATTGGAAATATCGAAAGCCTCGATTCGTTGCGGAGGCGCCGGCAATCCCAGCGCCGCCGCCAGCTCATCCAGATCGCTTTTGGGCTGCAGGTTGCCGGGCAGTTTATACGGAATTCGCTCAAATTTTTCCGTCCGCCGCGTCGTCGTCTTCAAATCGCGGAGCAGATCGCGGAAATTGGCCGCCTTTTCGAAATCCTGCGCGAGCGCGGCCTTTTTCATTTCCATTTCCAGTTGCTCCTGCATTTCGCGGCATTGGCCTTCCAGAAATTCGCACGCCGCCCTGAGCTGCTCCATATATTGCTCGCGCGTCACATTGCCCACACAGGGGGCGGTGCAGTACTTGAGATGCGCGTAGAGGCAATGTTTATAATCAGCCTCGCCGGGAGTGAAGACGCGGCAACCCCGCAGGTTAAACTGCCGCCGCACGAGCGTGAGCGTATTTCGCAACGCGCCCGCGTTGGCAAACGGCCCGAAATACCGCGCGCCGTCATCTTTTTTGAACCGGGCAAATGTGAAATTCGGGATGGGATCGTTCAAATTCACCTTGAGCATCAAAAATCGTTTGTCGTCCCTGAAACTGATGTTGTAACGCGGTTTGAATTCCTTGATCAATTTGCTTTCCAGCAGGAGCGCTTCCGGTTCGCTGCGCACCAGATGAACGTCAAAATCGCAGACCGCTTCAATCAGCGCGTTGAACTTCAAATCCCATCCCATTCGCCGCGACGGATGGAAATACTGGCTGACGCGCTTGCGCAAATTGCGGGCCTTGCCCACGTAAATGACTGTGCCAAACCGGTCGCGCATCAAATATACGCCCGGCTTATGCGGCAACGAACCAATCTTTTTTCGAAGAAGTTCGGTCACAAATAAACATTTTATCTGAAAACCGGCAGGCGCAAGGAATTTTTTGGGGAGCGCGGCATTTATGCCGCCTCATCGCGGGAATGCAGAGGCCCGCAGTGCCGGGTTGCTCGCAACCTCGAACGCGAAGCGACTTGAAAGTCGCGTTTCACCGGAGCGCGGTTGGGTGCGATCGCACGAGCCGCAGCATGTGGCCAACCCGGGGGGCTTGCGTATGGCGACGACTCATCGCGTTGCGGACCTGCTGCGACTGGTCTCCCGATAAATCGGGAGACACAGTCGCGCTCCGGCCCACGGTTGCGATGCGGGTCCGTTTTGGAAGTTCGGGGCCTTTCCCCCAACGATCATCATTTATTGCCGTTAAAAAATGAGAAAAAAAGATGAAAAAATTGTTGACCGCCATAGATTATAGTTGTAATCTTTTTGAGATTACAATATTAATCTTTGTTCTTGCATGAAAAAAATACCGAGAATATCGGAGACCGAATGGGAAGTCATGAAGGTCGTGTGGGCCCGGGCCGCCTGTTCCGCCGGCGAAATCATCGAAACGCTGCAGCAAACCGATTCATCGTGGCATCCGCGAACCGTGAAGGCCTTCCTCAATCGGCTCGTAAAAAAGAAAATCCTCGGCTTCCGCAAAGAAGGCCGTGCCTACGTCTATCAGGCGCTCGTGCGCCGCGAGGATTGCGTGGACGCCGCCAGCGAGTCATTTCTCGAGCGAGTGTTCGGGGGTTCGCTGAAGCCCATGCTCGTCCACTTTGTCCAGCGGGACAAATTGTCCGCCGAAGATATCCGTGAATTAAGGCGCTTGCTCAAAAACCCCGAATAAACCGGCATATGGAAATCTTCTTTTCGGTCTTTTCCAACTTGCTAAGAATGTCGTGGCAGGCTTCGATGCTTATCGTGCTGGTTTTCGTGGCGCAACGATGGTGCGGGGCGCGCCTGAAGCCGCGCTGGCGATATCTGCTTTGGACCCTCGTGCTGCTGCGCCTGGCTGTGCCGTGGTCAATTCCGTATCCAAACGGCCTTTTTAATGTTTTTAAACAGCCTGCCGCGGTTCAGGCGTCGCAACCATCGCTGGCAGGTCCGGCGCCAAAGAGCACACCTTTTGTAAAAATGCGGGAGGTCGCCGCCGCGGTGGCTTCGGCCGATACGACCCCGCTGGCATGGTTGTGGCTGGCCGGCATTATCTGCGTGGCCGGTTTTGCCGCCTTCAATCAATACCAGCTTCAACTCCGAATCACGCGGGAACGTCCGCTCATCCATGGACCGACGCTGCACTTGCTGGAAGAGTGCAAAACCCTGATGGCCGTACGCACACCGGTAACGCTGGTCGAAACAGACGCCATCGCGAGTCCAGGGTTATTTGGCTTTGTTCGCCCCCGGTTGCTTCTTCCGAGGGGATTGGTCTCCACCTTCAATCGCGAAGAACTTCGGCACATCTTTCTGCATGAATTGGCCCACGTCAAACGCCACGACATTTTCATCGGCTGGATGTTGCTCCTCCTGCAGGCGGTCCATTGGTTTAATCCCCTGGTTTGGCTGGCTTTTTACCGGATGCGCGCCGATCGCGAACTGGCCTGCGATGCTTTGGCCCTTTCCTGCGCGCAGGCCGCCGAAAATGAATCCTATGGCCTGACCATCGTAAAACTTCTGGAAGGATTTGGGAAATCCGGCTGGCATCCCGGCCTGACCGGCATTTTGGAAAACAAACAACAAATGAAAGAGAGGATCGGTATGATTGCAAAATTCCGAAAAACCGAGCGAGGGATCGCACTGGCCGCTTTTCTTCTGGCCGGATTGACGCTGGCAACAGTGACTCTGAGCTGCCGCCGGGCGGCGGAAACACCTCCTGCTTCCAAACCGCCCGAGGCCGCGGCGCCTCAGGCAGCCCAGCCGGACAATCCTGATGACCAGGGGCCGCCAAAAATCATTGCCACTTCTCCAGGCATTGGCGCGACGGATGTTGACCCCGGCATGACCGAAATCACCGTCACCTTTGATCGCGACATGGGACGAGGTTTTTCATGGACCGGAGGCGGTGCGGATTATCCGGCCACTACCGGCAAACCGAAATGGCGTGATAAACGCACCTGTGTTTTGCCGGTCAGGCTCGCGGCCGGGCATTATTACCGGGTAGGCATCAATTCCACGAGCTACCAAAATTTCAAGAGCGCGCAGGGCGTGCCCGCGCAACCGTCGGCAATCTACTTCACCACCCAGGGCGCCAGCCAGGAGTTGCAGCGTCAGACCTCTGTGCCTCAGATTGTTGACCTCACTCCCAGGAACCGAACCATGGATGTGGACCCGAAGCTGGCCGAAATCCGCGTCACCTTCAATGTCGCCATGGGCGATGGCTGTTCGTGGACGGGCGGCGGCTCCAATTTCCCGAAAATCCCCGACGGCAAACAACCGTATTGGACCGACGATCACATGACTTGTGTGCTGCCGGTGGAACTGGAGCCGGGCAAAACGTATCGCTTTGGCTTGAACAGCCCGTCATTCAGGAATTTCCAGAGCGCCGCCGGAGTGCCGCTGGGGCCGGTGACGATCACCTTTAGAACGCGAGATAACTGAGAATCAGTGCGCCGGCGTAAACGGCTGCGCAAAACATTGGCCGTCTTTTTGATAGCCAATCCAAACCGTATGGGTCTTCGGATCAACGGCAATGTCTCCCGTTCGGTCCGCGTCCGGCACGTCGCCCGCCGGGGCCAATTTGTCCGCGCTCACGGAAATCACCGAGATCTTTCCCTGCCGGCTGGCGCAATACGCCATGTGCCGTCCCGGGTCGTAAGCCATTTCATCCACCCGGCCTCCAATGGGCGCCGTGGACAGAACCTTGCCGCTGGTGCGATCCATCAATACCAGATTGTTTGCGCAGGCCGCCAGCAATCCGTCCGAGTCCGGTACCAGCGCGATTCCATGCGGGGCCTTGTCCGGAGCCAGGGGCCAGGCGGCCAGCACCTTGTTGCTGTCCAAGTCCACCTGCGCGATCGTATTCGCCCCTTTCACCGCCTGGTAAAGCCGCCGGTTTTTTAAATCCAACGCCATATCTTCCAGGCCTCGGCCATCGAAGGTGATGGTCGTGACAACTTTCTTCGTCGCAGGATCAATGACCCATTGCTCAGCCGCCTTGTCATTGCAGAGATGGACGAGGCCGGTTTGGGGATCAAAACCTATGAGATCGGTGTCCGAGGGCAGGGGGACATCTCCTTTCACAGCAAGGCTGTCCGAATCCACGATGACCAAGCGTCCGGGATCATTCCCGCTCACGTAATAGCAATGGCCCTTGACGTCAGTTGCCGCGTCCTGTGACGTGCCGGTGGCAACCGCTTTTACCAATTGGCGCGAACCAAGATCAAACACGTCGAATGAATGATTGCCCTCATGGCCCATTAACAGGCGGTTTCCCGCCGGATCCACCTGGATAAAATCAAATCCCCCGGTGACGCCCGGCAAGGGGATAGGTGTTCCCGCCGTCAGCGGGTCCGCCTGAGCACTGATGGACACGACGACCGAAAAAGAGGCCAAAATTGGAATAAATTTCATTTTCATATTGATAGATTGTCTTTAGACGCGACGAAGTGATTATGCCCCAAATGGCTGCAAAGCCAGAAAAAATAGGAAAAATGACAAAGAATTCATTTTGATGGAGGTCATCTCCGTTCTGGAATCCGTTTCGTGCCGAAGGCACAACCGGAGAGTCGCCAGACACGGAGTGTCTGGTTTCGGTTAGCTGGACGACTCGTCCTGAAGGGACATCGGAAATGGCACAATATCTTCCAGCGTCCCCTTGGGGTTCAGAATCCTTCTGGTCCATGACCAGACACTCCGTGTCCGGCTACTTTCCGTGGTCGCTCCGCGACCAACGTGACTAATCAATCGGGCGTCCGTCACTGCAGATTACGAAAAATTCTTTTTCCAGAAATTGGCCAATTCCTCCGGGCCAAAATCCGCCAGAATCTTCCCATCCGCGTCAATCACCGGAGCGAGCGTTTGGCCGGACAGCCGAACCATTTCCGCGTTTGCCTTCTCATCTGAGATGACATCGAACGTTTCGTAGGAGATCCCGTTTTCGTCCAACCACGCCATGGCCATATCGCACCAACCGCAATAAGGCTTGATGAACAGGCGGACTTTCAACTTAGCTCGCCACCGGATCGACCGGCGCGGCCTTTTGATGGAAGGTCAGCTTGTCGCCTTCGGCAGTCACCACAATCGGCTCGTTCTCGTGCAGGCCGCCTTTGAGGATTTCCTCCGCCAGCGGATCTTCGAGAAATCGTTCCACCGCCCGGCGCATCGGACGCGCCCCGAAATCGGGGTTGTAACCTTTCTCGACGAGAAATTCCTTCGCCTTGTCGTCCAGTTCCACTTTGATGTTTTTGTGGCGCAGCCGTTGCAACACTTTTTCGATTTCCAAATCCAGTATTTGGATAAGGTCCGGCTTGGTGAACGAACGAAAGACGATTACGTCATCCAGACGATTCAGGAACTCCGGCCGGAACGTGCGCTTGGACTCATCCAAAATGCGTTCCCGCATTTTCTCGTAGCTGGCCTCATCCGTAATGGGCGAAAAACCAAGCGTGCTTTGGCGTTTGATGGTGTCCGAACCGACATTGGACGTCATCAAAATGATCGTGTTGCGGAAGTTGATCACGCGGCCGACGTTGTCCGTCAGTTTTCCTTCTTCGAGGATTTGCAACAGAATGTTCCAAACATCCGGGTGCGCCTTTTCCACTTCGTCAAAGAGCACTACCGAATACGGATTGCGGCGGATCTTTTCCGTCAATTGGCCGCCTTCTTCATAGCCGACATAGCCCGGGGGCGAGCCGATGAGCCGCGATACATTGAATTTCTCCATGTATTCGCTCATGTCCAGGTGGACCAGCGACTTCGTATCGCCAAACATTTGTTCGGCGAGGGTCTTGGCAAGGAGAGTTTTGCCGACCCCCGTCGGACCTAAAAGCAGGAAGGTGCCGATGGGCCGTTTCGGGTCTTTGAAATCCGCGCGCGAACGGCGCAAAGCTTTGCAAATGGCCGAAACCGCCTCGCGCTGGCCGATCACGGTCTTTTCCATTTCGCTTTCCACGTTGAGCAGTCGGGCGGCTTCATCCTGGCCCATCCGCTTGAGCGGCACGCCCGTCCATTTCGAAACCACATGCAAAATATCTTCTTCGTTGACGACGACCCGTTTTTCCTCACGGTGCGTGCGCCATTCCTTCAACAGGTTTTCCAATTTTTCTTTGGCCTGTTTTTCCTTGTCGCGCATGGCGGCGGCGCCTTCGAAATCCTGGTTTTTGATGGCGCGCTCTTTTTGCGTCTTGATGTCTTCGATGTCGGTTTCGAGGGCCTTGGATTCAGGCGGCCGCGTCATGGTGCCGATGCGCGCGCGCGAACCGGCTTCATCCAGCACGTCAATCGCCTTGTCCGGCAGAAACCGGTCGGTGATATAACGATCCGAAAGCTTCACGGCGGCGGCCACTGCGTCATCCGTAAACTCGGCCTTGTGATGCTGCTCGTATTTGTGGCGCAATCCCTTGAGGATTTCGATGGCGTCCTCGATCGAAGGAGCCTCCACCTTGACCGATTGAAAACGGCGTTCCAGCGCGGCGTCTTTTTCGATGTACTTGCGATATTCGTTGAGCGTCGTCGCGCCAATGCATTGCATCTCGCCGCGGGAGAGGGCGGGTTTGATGATGTTGCTCGCGTCCATCGTGCCTTCGGCCGAGCCGGCGCCAACGATGGTGTGCAACTCGTCAATGAACAAAATCACATTTTTCGCCCGGCGAATTTCGTCCATCACCGCTTTGATGCGCTCTTCAAACTGGCCGCGATATTTCGTCCCGGCCACCATGAGCGCCAGGTCCAGCGTAATGACGCGTTTATTCAGCAAAATTTCCGGCACATTGCCCTTGGCGATTTCCTGCGCCAAACCTTCCACAATCGCCGTCTTGCCCACGCCGGCCTCGCCGAGCAACACCGGATTATTCTTCGTGCGACGGCACAAGATCTGGATGACCCGCTCGATTTCGCTTTTGCGTCCGATCACCGGGTCCATCTCGCCCTTGCGGGCAATTTCCGTCAAGTCACGGCCGAACGCCTTGAGGGCGGGCGTCTTGACTTCGCCCTTTTTCTCCTGTTGCGGCGGTTTTTCGCCGGCCGGAATGGACGATTCTTCAGGCGCGAAATTCGGGTCCAATTCTTTCAACACCCGCTGCCGCGCTTCCTCGATGTCCACATCCAGGTTCCGTAAAACCTGGGCGGCGATGCCGTCGCCCTCGCGCAACAGGCCGAGCAGGAGATGTTCTGTGCCAATATAAGTGTGATTGAGATTCTTGGCTTCGCGTCGTGCCAGGTCCAGGACCTTTTTCACGCGCGGAGTGTAGGGAATATTACCGATCATCTTTTGGTCCGGCCCGGTGCCGGTCTGTTTTTCGACTTCCATCCGGACGGTTTCCAGGTCTATGCCCATCCCCTGGAGCACATTGACGGCGACACCCTGGCCCAATTTGATCAAACCGAGCAACAAATGCTCGGTGCCCAAATAATTATGGTTGAAGCGATCGGCTTCCTTCCGCGCCAGCGCCAGCACTTGCTGTGCTCGCGGAGTAAAATTGCTCATTGACTCGTCACTCATAATGCTATTTTCATACGAAACACATCATTTGTCCAGTTTCACTTGGTGCTCAGAACAGGACATCCGATGTTTGCCTTGGGACATATAACACGTTTTTACGCCCATGCCAAATCCATGAGGCATTTTCGGCTTTTAGAGCCCAATTCTTCCGGAACTATATCGGCGATTATAGCAAAAAATGTTCCGAAATCTTAAACCCTTGCTAAAAACTTGACGCCACACGCCACACGCAACACGTTTCCCCCATGTCCGCCGGCCAACTTTGGCTTTTTCCGCCGCCTCGGCCGCTCGTCGAGCGGTTGGGCACGGATTTTTTCCGTGCGCTGCCCACGGGGCCGGGCGTCTATCTCATGTGCGGTCAAAGCGAAGGCGTCCTATACGTGGGCAGAGCGCGCAACCTGCGCAAGCGCCTGTCCAGCTATCGTGTTGCCAACCCGGAACGAATGCCGCGACGCATGATCCGGCTCCTCCATCGCGTCACCCGCATCGAATGGGACGAATGCGCCAGTGAAGAAGCCGCTCGCCACCGGGAAGAATCGCTGATTTGTGTTTTAATGCCCAAATTCAACGCCGCCGGCAAAGCCTGGCCGCTCAATGGGTCGCAGAGGGATATTTGGAAGGAACGACGGGCTGGCAATAATGAGAGTGCCGAAGGCACATCGGGAAAGTAGCCAGACACGAAGTGTCTGGTTGGAGGTGATTAATTTCTCTCGTCCCGAAAGGACGATGGCAATCATCCGCGTTGGTCGATCCTGCAAAATTGCCCGACGTTTTCCATCGTCCCTTCAGGACGAACCCGATTTAATTATTGTGACCAGACACTTCATGTCTGGCTACTTTCCGTTGTCGCTTCGCGACTTGATACACCTCCCTGGATTACGAATCTTAAATCCCGAAAATTCTATCTTGACATGCAACCATTGGGTTGCATATTATGTCCCGCGATGGATGCGGTGTTCAAAGCGCTGGCGGATGCGGGCCGCAGAAAGTTGCTGGATGCGTTGCATCAAAACAACGGCCAGTCGCTGGGCCAATTATGCCGCCGGATGAACATGACGCGGCAGGCCGTCGCCAAGCATCTGGCGGTGCTGGAGGGCGCAAATCTGATGGCCACCGTCCGGCGCGGGCGCGCGAAACTGCATTACCTGAATCCAGTGCCGTTGCACGAGATCTATGAGCGCTGGATTCATAAATACGAACGCCATCGCCTCCAGGCGCTGGGCGACTTAAAAAAGGGTCTCGAAAAAGAGAAAGACTGATTATGGCCAGGAGCAAGTTCGTCTATGTGACTTATATCCGCACTACGCCGGCAAAAT
>JASHPN010000005.1 GCA_030038175.1 Verrucomicrobiia bacterium | reverse complement strand
ACCGTCATCTGCCGCCCATTATCCGCCGCCGCGATCTGCAATAAAAATGGCACGGCCTTTTTCGCCCATTCCTCCGGCGCGGGATACGAACCGGAAGAACCGCCAAAACAACTGCGGAGCATATCAGTATCAATGATCCCCGGATTCAGCGGCACGGCCGCCATTCCGGAGGGGAGTTCCTGGGAAAGTGAATTCGTAAGCCCTTCAATCGCCCACTTCGTGGCACAATAGGGCGCCACTTCCGCATCCGCCGAGCGGCCCCAGCCCGAGCTGAAGTTGACGATGATCCCTGTTCCCCGCGCCACCATGGCCGGCACGAAATGCCGAATCACGTTGGCCACCCCCTTGATATTTACGTCAATCACGTCCGAAAATTCGCGTGCCGGCACGCGCCACAACGGCGCATTCCCGGCGATCAGCGCGGCGTTATTGAGCAACAAATCCGGCGCGCCGTGCGACTGCAAAATCCGTTTGGCCCACGCCGCAACCTGCCCATCAGACGAGACGTCCACCACGGCAAAATCGCTCGGCGGTGAAAAGCTTTTCTTAAGATTGGCAATGGCCGCTTCCGATCGGCCGCAACCCAGCACCGTATGATCCAGGTGAATAAATTCCCCAGTCATGGCCCGCCCAAGTCCGCGGGAAACGCCCGTAATTAGAATTGTTTTCTTCATTGCATCCACCGGACCTTCCTCCAGGACGGCGATTGCCAACCGTCGTTACGAGATGCTGTTTCCATAGAGACGCGCTTGTTTCCTGCGCCTCAATTCTTCAGGCCATACTTGACGCAATGCGCAATACGCCTCCCGCCGCTATCCCCGCGGATTAAATTTCGATTCCCGCTTAAGTTCCTCCCAAAGCTTTCTCTCGCTTTCCGAGATCTCGGTCGGAACGACGATTTTGGCCACTACCAGCAAATCACCTTTATCCCCCAACCCATGATTGCGGACCCGTAATTTTTGGCCGCTTTGCGTCCCGTGCGGGATCTTGATATGAACACGGCCGTTCAGCGTGGGAACGGAGATTTCCGTCCCGAGCGCGGCTTCCCATGGCGCCAGATCGGCCTCATAGATGAGATTATGGCCATCCACCTCAAAGTCAGGATGTTTGGCAATGCGGACGCGCAGATACAAATCGCCGGCCTGGCCGCCGCCGGCCCCTTCTTCCCCGCGTCCGGTAATCCGGAGTCGCTGGCCCTCGGTGACGCCCGGCGGAATCTTGACCTGGTGCGTCTCGCTTCGGGACTTGTGGCGGACAGTGACCGTTCGGATCGAACCCCGCGCCGCCTCTTCAAGCGTGACGAGAATATCGCCTTCCACGTCGCGGCCCCGTTGCGCCGCTTCCTCTTCTTCGAAATTTCTAAACCCGGAAAAGCCGCCGCGCCGATTATTGCCGGCGCGGCCGAATAATTGCTCAAAAAAGTCGCTAAAACCAGTGCCGCCAAAATGAAAGTCAAAGTTTTCAGCTCCCGGCCCCGGCCCCGGCCGCCCGGTGAAAGGCTGCCCGCCAAAACCTTCCCAGCCCGGAGGAGGACGAAATTCTGCGCCGGACTTCCAATTCGCTCCCAGTTCGTCGTATCTTTTGCGTTTGTCCGGATCACTGAGGACTTCATAGGCCTCGTTGATTTCCTTGAACTTTTCCTCCGCCCGTTTTTTGTCTTTGGCCACATCCGGATGATACTGGCGCGCCAATTTGCGAAAGGCCTTCTTGATATCAGAATCCGTGGCTTCGCGCGGCACGCCGAGGGTTTCGTAGTAGTCTTTGTATTGGACGGGCATGGCTGGATTAGTTAAATCGGTGAAAGGGTTAAAAAAGTTAAAAAATTGGCGACTTGCGTGAATCCATCATTTTGCTCGTTTCACGTAACACTTTTCCAGCTCCGACGCAAACCCATTCAACGATTTAACCTTTTTAACTCAACATCACTGGTCCTTCGTGTTGTCCACGCTGATATATCGCGTCCCGGAGACGCCGCCCTCCTGGCTCCAGACCTTGAGCAATATATAGTTGCCCTTGGCTTCGTTGCAGAGATTCACGGCTTCATCGGCGTTCTTCACGGGATGATGGTCAATGGAGACGATCACATCGCCTTTTTGCAGGCCCGCGTCGGCGGCGTGGGAGTCCGGATCAACGTCCGTCACCAATGCCCCATGGACGTCGTCAGGAATTTGCAATTGTTGGCGGATATCCGAGTCCAGGTCCTGAACGGTCACACCATTGAGCGCATCGGTCTGGCTATTGCTTTGCCCGCCGCCCTGGGCGCCTTCTTCCCCGGGCTGGCTGGCCAGTTTCACCTTCAGGGTGTGTTCTTTGCCATCACGGACATATTTTACCGTAACTTCCGTGTCCGGCGAACAATTCGCGACCGCCAGCCGCAGATCGTTTGCGCTGGTGATTGGCTGGCCGTCAAACTCAACGATCACATCGCCGGACTTTAAGCCGGCTTTGTCAGCCGGCGTCCCTGACTCCACGTCCCCGATCAGCGCGCCATTGTCACTGGTGAGATTGAGGCTCTCCTCCAAACCCGGGTCAATATCCTGTGGAATCACGCCCAGAAAGCCGCGCGACACTTTCCCGCCATGGATGAGACGCTCGACGACATGGCGGGCCAGATTAATGGGGATGGCGAAGCCAATCCCTTCGTTTCCCTCCGAGCTGCTGGCAATCGCCGCGTTGATGCCAATCAGCCGGCCGTCGGCATCCACGAGCGCGCCGCCCGAATTCCCGGGATTGATGGCCGCATCCGTTTGGATGTAATTCTCATAACCAACATCGTTGTCGAAATCCAGGCCGCTGCGGCCCAGGGCGCTGATGATCCCCATCGTCACGGTGGGAGTCTGGCCCGGCCGGCTGATGGCAAATGGATTTCCAATCGCCAGGGCGATGTCGCCCACTTCCACCTGGTCGCTATTGCCCAGCGTGATGGCCGGAAGGTCCTGCTCGTCAATTTTCAAAACCGCCACGTCCGTTGGCGGGTCCGCGCCCACGACTTTGGCCGTGTATTCCTTTTTGTTCCCCGTGAGGGCGACTTTTATTTGATCGGCATCGGCGATCACGTGATTGGCCGTCAGGATATAACCATCCGGCGAAATGATGACGCCCGAGCCGAGCGTTTGTTCGCGTCGCGTGAGTTGCTGATTCGGATTCTGTTGCCCAAAAAACTGCCGGAAAAATGGATCATTAAAGAACGGGTTGTCCTGATGATAATGCACGATGTGCGTTGAATAAATATTAACGACGCTGGCCGCCGCCTTTTTCACGATCGGCGCGAAACTGGTGACGATGGAAGTCGAACGGTTGATCGGAGTATTATCCACCGTTATGGAAGGCGGCGTTTCCCTGGCCCATAATGTCGAATGCAACGCATCGGCGCACACAGCCACACCGATCACTCCGATGATAAAGCCTGACACGAACCTTGAAAATTGTTTCATACGCTAGCGAAACAATCCTTCAACTTCTAAAATATGCAACTATTGATTTGTTGACGACTGCTGCATTTTCTGAAGATCCGAAGCCTTGATGGTTTCTATTTTGGCGCCCTTCTTCATTTCTTCAGCCGAAGGCACTTTGATGATGTCGCTGGTCAGTGGTTGGACATGCGGCGGCTGCGGACCGGCGGTGAACGATAACAGCTCCACCCGGAATATCAGCGTTTCGTCAGGCCCGATTTTCGGGGCCCGGCCCGGGGGACCGTAAGCGAGGCTTGACGGAATGTAAATATCCCATACCGAGCCGGCCTTCATTTTTTCCAGCGCTTCGGTCCAGCCGGGAATGACGCCGTTGACACGAAATTCAGCCGGGCGGCCCGGCGCGGAACTGTCGAATTCGGTGCCGTTCACCAGGGTGCCGCGATAGTTGACCCTCACGATGTCATTGGGGCCGGGCGATGCGCCCTCGCCGTCTTTGATGATCTTATATTCCAAACCATCCGGCTGCGCCACCACCCCGGGCCGGGTTTTGTTCTCGGCCAGGAATGCCTCGCCCTCCTTTTGATTTTGTGCCCCCTCTTTCTGCATTTCCGCCTGCATTTGCATCTGCGCTTTCTGGCGGTTTTGCTGAACGCTTTGGCGCAGGTCGTTCAGGGCGGCCATCATTTGCTGCTGGCTCATCAGAGTTTGGCCGTTCCCTTCGGCGTCTTTGATGCCGCGCAACACCAAATCCGGATCCACGTCCACGTCGTTCCTTTTCCAGCCCGTCCCGAAATACATTCCCAGGGCGTAACTTTCACGGCCCTTGGCGCTGCTCAAAAAATTAGTGTCGCTCAAAGTATTGGCCGGCGTCATGGTGGCGGCGTCGGCCGGTTTGACGGCGCTGTCGGCGGCCGCGGGCGTGCTTGTGGTCGTGGCGGCAGCCATCGGTTTATTTGCCGGAACCGCCGGAGATTCGGATTTGCAACCGCTAAAAAGCCCGGCAACAGCCAAAAGAGTAAGAACAAAACCTTTATTTTTCATAGTTAATCGAGCCAGTATTTTGCAAATTCAGATGGCGTTTTGCAAATTCATTTTTCACGGAAGATTGGAATTGCACTCCCGGAAATACCTGACATGATAACCCGGTGCCGGAGCGTAGCTCAGCCTGGCTAGAGCACTTGCTTTGGGAGCAAGACGTCGCAGGTTCAAATCCTGTCGCTCCGACCATTTTTCAAGGAAATCCTGAATAAATTTCCCGGAATTTTCCCGGCAATCGCCCGCATTTTCCATCGCAAAATCGCGTCAATGACAGTCCGGTTACCTCTCATTTTGCAAGGTTTTGCGCCCCAATTATCGGCTGGCACACAATCAGCTAAAACAATTTCCAGAGCGGCTGATGGTTCAGCCTCTCTTAACGGCGAAAGGGTTAAAGTATGACAAAGACCAAGGAGAAATTTGTCGGCGGCGGTTATCGCACCAGACGGAGCTCAAGGCGGCTTTTTGGCATGCACGAACACAGTGCCATGCCCCGCAGCCGCCGGCGCTTTGAAGAAAGAGCCGGGCAAACGACGCGGCGCGGTTTCGCGGCCATGAGTCCCAGGCTCCAGCGTCAAATCGCTTCGCTCGGTGGACGTTCATTCCATCGTACACCGCGTGGGTTTGCCGCCATGAGCGAAACACAACGGCGCCGGATTGCCTCTCAGGGTGGCCGGGCGCCCCATCGCACGCCTCGGGGATTTGCCGCGATGAGTTCCCAGCAACAACGGGCAATCGCCGCTCGGGGCGGCCGCGCTCTGCGGCATGGACCGCGCGGATTTGCCGCCATGCGGCCGCGGGAACAACGCGCGATTGCCGCCCGCGGCGGCCGCGCCAGCCATCGAGCCGGCTAGGGGAGCATACGCGCCCAGCGTGTGCTCGAACGCGCCGTTGCGCAAAAGACTTGCGCAAACACGACCGAGGTGGTTGTGCGGTACGGTTATGGAAACTTGGCCAGCTCCTCGCGCAACCTGCGCGCCAGGGGCTGGATTGTCGTTTTGCTGAATTCGAGGCGGCAACCTGCGGCGGAAAATAATTCCGGCAATGGCCGCGAGCC